>CAYTJV010000401.1:0-7386 GCA_964438165.1 uncultured Planctomycetaceae bacterium
AATTCAACCGCGAGATCCCCTGGGACACGATCGACATGGACTTCATGAACCTCAGCCAGGCCGCCCATGGCGACCGCGAGTTCGGGTTCATCTGTTCGCGGCTGCGCAAGAACCGGGCCGTGGTGGTGGGCTACTGGCAGGATGCCGACGTGCAGGAGGAGCTCGGCCAGTGGGCCCGGGTCGCGGCGGCCTGGGCCGACGCCCAAGGCGCCAAGGTCGCCCGCTTCGGCGACAACATGCGCGAGGTGGCCGTCACCGAGGGAGACAAAGTCGAGGCCCAGATCCGCCTGGGCTACTCAGTCGGCGGCTACGGCGTGGGCGACCTGGTGAAGTCGGTCAACGAGGTATCCGATGCAAACGCCGAGAAGCTCGTCAAAGAGTATCTCGATGTGTACGTGGCCGGGCCGGGCACCAAGAGCGACGCCGGCGCCAGGGGGCTGCGCGGCGCCGCGAAGATCGAATTGGGCATGAGGGCGTTCCTCGCCAGCGGCGGTTTCAAGGCATTTACCACATCCTTCGAGCAACTGCACGGCCTCGACCAGCTTCCCGGGCTGGCCGTGCAGCGGCTGATGGCCGACGGCTACGGCTTCGGCGCCGAAGGGGACTGGAAGACGGCCGCCTTGGTGCGGGCCATGAAGGTCATGGCGACGGGGCTCAAGGGGGGCACGTCGTTTATGGAGGACTACACGTATCACCTCGACCCGGCCGGCATGAAGGTCCTCGGGGCACACATGCTCGAAATCTGCCCCTCGACGACACAAGAGAAGCCTTCACTGGAGATCCATCCGCTGGGGATCGGGGGCAAGGCCGATCCGGCGCGGTTGGTGTTCAACGTGTCGGCGGGCCCGGCCCTGAACGCCTCGATCATTGACCTGGGTCACCGTTTCCGGCTGATCGTGAACGAGGTGGACGTGGTGGCGCCCGACCGGGCCCTCCCCCGACTGCCGGTAGCCCGGGCCCTTTGGGTGCCGCGGCCCGACCTCAAGGTGTCGGCCGCCGCATGGATCTACGCCGGGGCGGCGCATCACGCCGGTTTTTCGCAGGCCATCGCGGCAAAACAGATGGAAATGTTCGCCGAAATGGCCGGAATCGAGTATATTCTGATTGGCGCCGACGCCACGGTTTCCCAGATCAAGAAGGAGCTTCGCTGGAACGAGGCTTATTACACCGTGGCGCGATGAATTTTGGAGTGCGGCGACTCGTCGCCGCTTTCTTTTGTTGCGGCGTGGCTGCTCGGATCGCGAAAGAAAGCGGCGACGAGTCGCCGCACTCCAAAGGACCGGGTACGAACTTTACGATCCCTTTCAGGAGCAATCCAATGCACCCGCATAGTGACAAGACCCAGAGCTGTATCTCCCAATCCGCGGAGTTGCCCTGCAAGACGCGACTCGACCGGCGCGGGTTCATCAAGCACGCCGCCGCGATCGGGGGCGCGGCGGGATTGACGTCGGTTTGGGCTGCCCAGGCCGCTGCCGGCGAGCCAGAATCGCTCAAGCCCGTCGGCGAGGCGAAGGGTCTTAGTCCGGGCCGGGTCGTGTGGGTCCACGATCCGCAGGTGACCAATTGGAAAGGCCCCGGCGACGGCCGCTGGTACGAGGCCAACCGCACGCAGCAGGACCGCGTCGACGCGATGATGTCGCGGGCCGTCGGCGAGCTGACCGGCCAGTCCACGGCCGCCAAGGCGTGGGACAAGCTCTTCCGGCACCTGAACCAGGCCCGCGGCAAGGGCAACGTCGGCTACAAGCCGGGCGAGAAGGTCGTCGTCAAGCCGAACTGGGTGGGGATGATCTGGCGCGAGGGAACCGTCGATCCGAAGAACTACACCCTCATCAAGCGGCAGGACTACATGAACACCGCGCCGCAGATGATCATCGCCCTGGTCCGCCAACTCCTCAAGGCGGGCGTGAAAGAGGCTGATATCTCCGTCTGCGATTCGCTGGCCTACCTGGTGCAGGAATACTACGACATCTTGCACCAAGAGCTACCGAAGGCGCAATACGTCGACTACGCCGGGAAGTACGGACGCATCCAGGTCAAGCCGTCGCCGGTGCCGCTGTACTGGAGTTGCCGGCCGCAAGGCAAGCTGCCCGACTACGTGCCCGCCACGTTCGCCGAGGCCGAATACCAGGTGAACTTCGCCACCCTGAAGGCCCACGCCGGCACGGGAGTGACGCTCTGCGGCAAGAATCACTTCGGCTCGCTGGTGCGCTGGCCGGTGCAGCAGGGCTACTACGATACCCATAAAGGCTCGTTCGCCAGACAGACGAAGGCGTACCGCGAGCAAGTCGACTTGCTGGGGCATGCGCACCTCGGCGGCAAGACCGTGCTGTACCTGCTCGACGGACTCTTCTCGGGCATCCATCCGATCGACCCTGCGCCGCAGAAGTGCAAGTCGGCGCCCTTTGTCGGCGACTGGACCAAGAGCCTTCTGGCCTCCCAAGACCCGGTGGCCATCGATTCGGTGGGCTTGGATTTCCTTCGCGAGGAGTTCGCCGATTTCCCGCGCCGGCCCGAGGCGGACGACTATCTGCACGAGGCGGCCCTGGCCGGCAATCCGCCATCGGGAACGTTCTACGACCCCGACCACGGCGCCCCGGTAAAACGCCTGGCCAGTCTCGGCGTCCACGAGCACTGGAACAATGCCAAGGAAAAGAAGTACTCCCGCAATCTAGGGATCGGCAAGGGGATCGAGCTGATCATGGTGTGAGTTGCATTCGATTTGAACAGGAGGAAACGGAGGGAACAGAGGAACTGCCAAGGGGTCGGGAGTGGGTAGGTGGAAAATCACCCTTTGAGGGCTGCTGGCCGTGTGCCGGTTCTGTTCCGGGCGATTCGGCGTCTCGCGGCGTTTTCAGCCCCGAAGGGGCGCGATATGAAAGCCCAGGGCAACGCCCTGGGGAGACCGGGTCGCAATGAGCGCCGGAGCCCTGAAAGGGCGAGATATGCGTTGTGAGTGGCTCGTATGCCGCCCTTTCAGGGCTTCCATTTTGTGCTCGACCCTTTTCCCCAGGGCGTTGCCCTGGGCTGTCATATTTCGCCCCTTCGGGGCTGAAGCCGTCCAAGGCGAATGCCTTTTCTCCGTTTCCTCTGTTTCCTCCTGTTCAAAACCCGTTCAGCTCAGCGGCAACAACCATGCGGCCAGCGTGATCAGGAACATGCCTGACAGCCCAAGCCATGCGGACCAGGGGGTCCAATTCTTGAGGGCTTCGGTGTCGGTCATGCCGCTCATCCGCGTGATGAGCCAGAAGCCGGGGTCGTTCATCCAACTGAACACCAGCGAGCCGACGCTCACCGCCATAGCCAGGTAAACCGGATGGCAGCCCAGGGCCGCCGCCGACGTGTCGAGCGCCGCCAACATACCCGACGAAGTGGCGATGGCCACCGTGCTCGACCCGACCACGATCTTCAGCCCCACGGTGGCGGCGAAGGCGATCCACAAGGTCGCTACGGCCGAGCTCGTGCCGCCGCGGGGGAAGATCTGCTCGACGAGTTGGCCGACTTGGGCCTCGCCCAGCATCGCCCCGAATGCCCCGCCGGCGCAGACCAGCAGAATCATCACGCCGCAGTTGGTGAGGCCCTCTTCCGCGACGTTGGCCAGTTGGACCAAGGAAAGGCGTCGCGTCCGAGCCACGAGCCCCAGCGCGATTCCCGCGGAAATCAGAAGCGCCAGATTAGGATTGCCGAGCATCGCCATTGCCGAAACCAGCGTGGCAGTCAATCCCGAGGGACCGGGCTCACCACCGGCCGGCTGGACAAGAGTCCGTGCGATCGTGTCGGCCGAGATCAGCGCCAGCGGCAGCACGACCGGCACCAGCGACGCGGTCAAACTCGGCAACTCCTCCGCGCGGGGCGGCTCTCGCTCCTGTTCACCCGGGTAGGGCCGGACGGGCAGCACCATCCGGCGGTTCAAGAACCGGCTAAACCAGAGCCCCAAGAGCGCCGTGGGGATGCCGATCACCGTGCCGGCGAGGATCAAGGTTCCGAGTTCCACGCGAAGATTGGCGGCGATCAATAGCGGCCCGGCCCCGGGTGGAACGAGCACATGGGTCACGGCGCCGCCCGAGCCAATCGCCAGCACGTAGAGCAGGTAGTCCTTGCCCGTGTGCCTGCCGAAGCATCGGGCCAGGGGAATGATCAGGTAGAAGGCCGTTCCAAAGAACACCAGCGGAGCGAGGAGAAAAGCGGCCGCGGCCAGGGCCTCAGGCACCCGGGCCGGGCCGAAGACATCCAGAAACGAGCGGACGATCCGTTCGGCGGCGCCGCTTTCCATCAGGCATTTGCCGATGATCGCGGCCAACGCGATCAGCACCCCGATCTTGCCCGCCATCGTGCCGAAGGCCACCGCCACGCGGTCGATCTTCCTAACCGGGTCCCCGGGGGCCAAGAGGCTGACCACCATCGCCGCGGCAATCAAGGCCATGAAGGCGTTGACCCGGAGCACAAGAAGCATCCCCACGACGGTCCCCAGGCCGATCGTGAGGATCGTCAGCGGATGCGTCAGGAATAGGCATAGCGACTCGAACATAGTCCTCTCCGTAAGAACAGTATACCCGATGCGGGGAACTTGCGAACCCCAGGCATGTCGTGTACAATCGGCGGCTGGTCTTGCCTCTAGGCTGCGTCTCATGGCGGTATCGATCCAGCAGTTCATCGAAAGCCTCGTTCAAAGTGGCCTGATGACGGGCGCGGAGGTCGTCGCGTTCCAAGAGGGCCTCCCGCCGCAGAAGCGGCCGGAGGATGCCCAAGCCTTGGCCCGCGAATTGATCCTTGCGGGCAAGCTCACCAAGTATCAGGCCCAGTGCGTCTACCAAGGGAAGATCAAGGGCCTGGTGCTGGGCGAGTACGTGGTGCTCGACAAGATCGGGGAGGGCGGCATGGGCCAGGTGCTCAAGGCCAGGCACCGCACCATGGAGCGGATCGTCGCCCTGAAGATCCTGCCCCCCAAGTCGGTCGATTCGCCCGAGGCGATCAAACGGTTCCGCCGCGAAGTGCGGGCCGCGGCCAGGCTCACGCATCCGAATATCGTGATGGCCTACGATGCCGGCGAGCACAAGGGCATCCATTTCCTGGCCATGGAATATGCGGAGGGCAAGGACCTCGCCTCGGTGGTCAAAGAGCGTGGTCCGCTGGAGTTGGCCCAGGCCCTGGAGTACACCATGCAAGCGGCGCGGGGCCTGGCCTACGCCCATGCCGAAGGAGTGATCCACCGCGACATCAAGCCGGGCAATCTTCTGCTGGATAAGAAGGGGACGGTCAAGGTCCTCGACATGGGCCTGGCCCGGCTCGACGTGAATGCACAGGCCCAAGGCCCCGGCCCGGCGCGGCCCACCCAAAGCGGGGCGGTCCTGGGGACGTGCGACTACATGGCCCCGGAGCAAGCCTTCGACACCCATCGGGCCGACGACCGCTCGGACATCTATTCCCTTGGGTGTACCCTGCACCGGCTCCTGACCGGCAATCCGCCATATTCCCGGGACACGCTGATGCAGATCCTCATCGCCCACCGCGAGTCCCGCATCCCATCGCTCCGTGACGCCCGGCCCGACGTGCCCGAGCGGGTCGACGAGGTCTTCCAGAAGATGGTGGCCAAGGAGCCGAAAGACCGGCAGCAGTCGATGGCCGGGGTGATTGCCGATCTGCACGAGTGCCTGCGGCTTGTGGCGCGACCGACGGCTGCCAAGTCGGCTCTCGAAGAGTCGCCTTCCGTAGACGCCTCCGACTCCCTGCTGAAGAACCTATCCTTCTTGCAGGAGTCGGCCCCCGCGCCCCTGGCCACGCATCAGGCCCTGGCCGCCTCGCCCGACGATACGCAAGGGCCCACAGCCCACGACCTGACCGGCGCCAGCATCGCCGCCAGGATCAAGCAAGCGATCGCCGTCACGGGCCAAAAGCCGCTGGTGTTGCTCGCGGTCGCCGGAAGTACCGCTGTCCTCGTGGTGGTTGCGGCCCTGCTCTTGACACTCACACGTCGCGGGCCGGCCCCCGACCCCTCTCTTGCTTCACGAGAGGGCCGCGTTGAAGAAGCGGGCCCGGTGCTTGAACCGAAGCAGCCCCCGGAAGGCACGCAAGAGTTCCCCGGCCTCGTGCAATCCTTCGATTCTCCCGACCCGAGCAAGTCGACCGCAGCGCCCTCGCCCTTCATCGGTCCCGATGGAAACTGGAAGCTCCCGCCTGGTGCTCCATCCCCCGCCGTCGCGCCCTTCGACGCCGCCAAAGCCAAAGAGCACCAAGGGAATTGGGCGAAGCACCTCAACCTGCCGGTGAAAGAGACCAATTCCATCGGCATGAAGCTGGTGCTGATCCCGCCCGGCGAGTTCGACATGGGCTCCACCCAAGTGGAGGTCGATGAACCTCCGAAGGAGGCGAAGGAGAAGAACTACCATCAGTGGTACATGGAACGACTTCCTGCGGAGGCGCCACGGCATCGGGTACGCCTGACTAAGCCGTTCTACCTCGGCGCCTTTGAGGTCACGGTGGGTGTGTTTCGGCGGTTCGTTGACGACACCGGATACAAGTCGGATGCGGAGAAGGATGGCAAAGGAGGCTATGGTATGGATGGAAAAGGTGTCTGGACGCAGAAGCCGGAGTTCGTCTGGCGCAATCTGGGCTTCACACAGACCGACGCGCATCCGGTGGTGAACGTCAGTTGGAACGACGCCGCGGCGTTTTGCCAGTGGCTTAGCGGGAAGGACGGCAAGGAGTACCGTCTGCCGACCGAGGCCGAGTGGGAATACACCTGCCGGGCGGGAAGCACGACGCGCTATAGCTTCGGTGACGAAGAGGCCGCTCTTGGCGATTACGCCTGGTGCGAAGGAAACTCCGGTGTCAAGGCGCATCCGGTGGGCGAGAAGAAGCCGAACGCTTGGGGACTGTACGACATGCACGGGAATGTCTGGGAGTGGTGCGCCGACTGTTACGATGCGAAGTACTACGAGAAATCTCCCAAAGACGATCCGCCTGGCCCCACTTCTGAGGCGTCTCGTGTTCTCCGGGGCGGCTCCTGGAACAGCGGGCCGGGCTTCGTTCGGTCTGCCTACCGCGGCGGGTTCACGCCGGACGGGTTGCTGGATCAGCTTGGCTCGGCATGGCATATCACCCAGAACTATTTTCGGCTTTACGCCTGCTGCAACCCCATCCATCCGGCACTCGATTGTCTGGCGGCGGCTTTGGCCGAACTTCACCCGACGCCCGGGGAAATCGCGCGGATCGATGTTTCGACGTATCGTTTTGCCTCGGTGATGCGTGATCCCGATCCGAGTAATTACTTCGCGTCGAAGTATTCGTTGCCGCACGCCGCCGCCGCGATGGTGGTTCGCGGCCATGCCGGCTTCGCGGCGTTGGACGACACGGCGGTGCACGATCCGGTCGTCGCGGCGCTGCGCCATC
>CAYTJV010000402.1:0-7289 GCA_964438165.1 uncultured Planctomycetaceae bacterium
TTCCCGCAAACAGCCACCCCCGAAGCAATCAGGTGGTTCAGGACCAAGGGGGCAACCAGGACCGTCCGCTCCTGGCCACCAGGGGGCCGAACCGCCGGGCGGGGAAGGATTTGAGGTAGGTTTCCGGGGGAAATGCCCAGGCAAGCCGTCCCTCACCCCTTGCCCATCTCCCGCGACGGGAGAGGGGAGATATCCATGCCGGGGAGGTGAACGTGACGAGCGACGCGGTCAGGGCGAAGAACAGCGGCGCGGTGCAGCCGTGGACCTTGGCCAGGAGCTGTTCATCGGCGATCACCCGCAAGCCTCCCAACACGCCTTGGAGACTGACGCCCACCACCGCAATCAGCCCAAGCCAGCGGATCCAGCGCCGCCGGTCCCCCAGCCACAGCGCTAGTGCCAGGGCAATCGTGAGTGTTCCCACGGAGGCGGCGATGAGCCGATGGCTGTGCTCCAAAAACACGTCCCACACCTTGAGCCAGCTCTCCAGCGGATACAGGAACATGTTGTATCCATAGGTCGTGGGCCAGTCGGGCACGGCCATTCCAGCCCGGTATGTGGTCACGAACCCTCCCATCCAGATCAGCGGGAACGTCGCGCACGCCACGACCCAGGCGAGGACGTGCGGGAGGGATGAAGGATGAAGGATGAAGGATGAAGGATGAAGTTTCAACGCGGTTGCAACCACTGCGTATTGTGTACTGCCCTCTGCCTACTGCCCCAGCGAGCGCACGTAATCGACCACGTTCCAAATCTCGTCGGGCTTCAGGGGCCCTGGGATGCCCGGGGCGGGGCCGGCGGCGGGCATCGGAGTGCCCTTGATTCCCACGCAGATCCTCAGATAAAGGTCGGCCGGACCGGACCCGCCGTGGAACACCGCCTGCCGGAAATCGCGGGGCCGTAGGCGCTGGAGGGGGAGCTTGAACAGCCGGGCCTGGGCCGCCGTCTGCTCGGGCGTGACCCCTTTCTTGGGCTTGTTCCAGTCGTCGTAAAGCTCCTTTTCCTCGCCGTTGCCGTCGCCGTCGGGCCCGTGGCACTTCACGCACTGCGAGTCCTTGGCCAGGTAAAGCTCCCGTCCCTTGGCGACCGAGGCGGTCAGCACATCCGGGCGGTCGACCGGTGGACGCGGCGGGGGCTCGACCATCAACTCGGCTGCTCGCCGCTGGGGGGCAAGCCACGACTCGGCGGCCGGCAGCACGCCGTCCTCCATCACGGCCTGCATGTCGGGCGGGAGATACGACTGGTCGTCGACGATCAGTTGCAGCAAGTAAAGCTCCGTCTCGCCGCGGATGCTCAGGTATTTGACGTATTCGATGAGGGCCTCGCTCTCGTCGGGCGGCAGATGGGCGAACGAGGGCATCGCCGTGCCCGGCACGCCGCGATAGAGCGTGCGCTGGAGGTCTCTGCGGATCGGTTTCGCCCCGGACCGGGGCGAAGTGTACTTGAACACGCCGCGGCGATAGTCGCGCGGATACGGATCCAGCACGGCAGCGGCCGGGCCCGCCCCGTCGCCGGCGGTTCCATGGCACGTGACACAATGGCGGCGAAACAGCCCTCGCTGCCGCCCCCGGGCATCGCCTGCCACGGCCCCCGCCGCCATGGCCAACCGCTCGGGATCGAGCTCGACGCCTTCGGGCGCCCGGGGCTCGTTGGGCGTGCCGAAAAGCCGGGCCAGCGTTTCCTTAATCGCCGCCGCCTGTTTGACGCTCACGCTCTCCGGCGCACGGCCCTCCAGGTTCAAGGGAAACTCGACCGGCGGCGAGCGCCCGCAGCCGGCCAGCACCAGCGCGACAAGGAGCAAGAGGACAAGACGGAAAGCGGACGGCTGAAAGCTGACGGCTGATCGCTGATCGCTCATACTTTCCCCGCCCACGCTCACTTCTCGAACTTCGCCGGCGGGAGCTTGATGCTGCCCAGGTCGTTCGCGCCCGGCTTGATCTCCAGCTCGAAGCGCCCTCGCGTCCACTGCGGAGTGTCCAGGTAGCCGATCCGCTCGTGCCAGGCCTGGAACTCGATCTTGCCCACCGGGAGCTTCGAGATCCGGAAAGTGCCATCGGCGGCCGAGATCGCCACGTAAGGATTGTCGCGCGGCAGGATGTAGGCGCTCTCCCAGGGGTGATAGTTGCAGGCGATCGGCACGGGCACGATCTGCGTCCTGTTGAATTTCCACGCGGCGTCGACGTTCTTGCCCGGGGCGGGCGATAAAATAATGTTGGCCGGCAGGTCGCCCAAGGGCCGAAAATCGACGTTCTGGGCGATCGGATCGGAATTGAGAATGTAGAATTCCTGCTTGGCGTACCAGATGCTCGTGCAATGCGGCTTGAAGATGCAGTCGCGGTTGTCGAGCTTGACTTGTTTGGGCGGCGACTGCTGCAACTCGGGGCAGACCTCGATCTTGCGGGTGCGCACGTAGAGGAACACGTTGCCCAGCCCGCCGTCGCTCCCCGCCATCAGCGACTCGTCGCGAATGTCGAACTTGCCGCAGCAGTCGACGTCCTTATCGACTTTCAGCTTCTTTCGCTCCGGGGCCTTGCCGTCGTAGACGAAGCGTCCCACGAGGTCGCCCCACGCATCGGCGGCCTTGAGCACCGCTGGAACGCCAAACCCCGCGGCCAGCGCCCCCGCGCCGACCATCGAATGCCGTACGAATCGACGCCGACTGATCCCACGCGCCATGAAGTACCTCACTTTCCGAGACTGTGGCAACAAAATCGGGTTTGGAGTCATCTCAAGGATCAAACGAATCACGAAAACCAGAAAGAAGAAGCAGAGGGTGACGGGCGAGCATTCACCATTCCCGGTGTTTTTCGGGCTTTCGTGATTGCCCGATATCCTTGCTAAAGTGTCCCTTTCCGCTATTTTCCTTTCGTGCCGGCTTCGATCAATTGCTGGATCGAAACGCGGCTCCTCACGTAACCGTCGTAGTTTAGCAGCAAATCCATGACGGCGTCGAGTTGCTCGACGCTGGAGCCGGGGTAAATCTCCTGGCCTAGTTGTTGATCGGACGGGAAATTGACCGGCATGGCGGTGTACGGCAACACCGACTTGGGACTGGCCAGCCAGCGGCGCAAGTACTCGGGCCGGATGCGGCCGGCCACGTCCTGGAGATTGGGCGCCAGGGTGGTCCGAATCTCCCCGCCCGGACTGAAATCGCCCACCAAATGGCACTTTGCGCAGTACGTCGTGCGGTCCGTCACGAAACGCATCGCGCGCTTCAGACGCTCGGACTCCTGCGCCGTGGCCGGCTCGCGGCGCGCCGTTCGCGCCCGCGGATCGGAACTGTACGGAAACTCCACGCCAGCCACGGCCGCGAAGTAATCGACCAGCTTCCGCGACTGGGCGGGCGAGAGGGTGAACTTCGGCATCCGTAGGACCGCCGCCGGCCGGATGACCGACGGATCGAGCAGATACTCGTAGAGCCAAGCCGGTTGCACGATACGGCCTTCATGTGCCAGCGCCGGAGGCACCCAGCCCCAGGCCTCGGTCGCCGCCGCGGCCGAGCCGGCGGCCTTGGCTTCCGCAACCGCCGTTGGATAGAGGAGCCGGGCGAAGTCGCCTCCGCGGGGCGGCCGCTTGGCCGCGATCTGCCCGGGCGACACCAGCACCCCTGCCCCGCCCACGGGCCAGACCTTCCCCGCAATCACGGCTGGCTCCCAGAGCGTGAAGGCGTACTGCGGGTTCCCGTCGTCGTCTTCCGTCTCTTCCGGCTTCCCCTCGGCGTTCACTTGGGGCATTCCCATCAGCTCGGCGCGACACAGCCCGCGGCGATCGGTCTTCTGCGACGCCGCCAGCCGATCCTGCCCGATCGCCGGTTGGATGAACTCGTGCTCGGGCATGGGCGGCGGCGCGGGGAACCTGGCCGGATCGTACTCGATCGTCCACCGCTCCATCTCCATCGTGTGACACTGAGCACAACCATAACGGTCGAGCACTTTGCGGCCTTCGACGATGGCCTTGCCGCGCTCGTCCGGCTGAAACACGTACCTCGACTTGGGCGGCTCGGCAACCAGCCCGAGCATGAAGGTGATGATCGCCTCGCGCTGGGCATCGGTCAGGGCGAACTTGCCCATCAGGAGGTGCTCGTTGTAGGGCTTGTCGGCCGTCTTCTGAAAGTCGAAGCTCCGCGGGGCGCGGAGCTTTTGCCAGATAAAGCCCTCCCGGCGATTGGATCGGATCGCTTCGCGGTAGAACGCCCGATCGGCCGCCGAAAAAGGGGAGAGATCGGAGACTCCGAGCCGGGCCGTGTCGGCCCGGCTTGTATCCCCTAATCCCTCATTCGCAGCGCCCCGGCGGGCCGACACGGCCCGGCTCGGAATTGCCTGAATCGCTGCCCCGAAACTAGCTGCGTCCCCTTTTTCGGCGAGGAACTGTGCGACCTGCTCAAAGGCCAGTTGCGACTGCTGCTTGCGCCCCCAGTCGGACAGAGCGGGCCCGATCCCTTGGGCATCCTCCACTGCGGGCACGTCGTGGCAGCCGAAGCAGCCCCGTTTGCGGATCGTGCGCCGGCCCACGTAGCGGAGCTTCCTGCCGATCTTGTTCTCGGGCGTGATCGGGCCGAGCAGCTCCGCGGCGTCGGGCGGGATTTCTCCTGCCATGGACGCGGGGATGCCCTCGCGCACGTACTTGGCCGCTTCCCGCGCGTAGGTCTTGCTGAGGTAGAGCAAGGCGAGCTCGTCGAGATCGGCCTCGACCAAGGGCGGCAGCGCCTTCGGCTCCCAATCCTTCGAGGCCATCAGGTAAGCCGCAATGTCGGCTGCCGGATCCGCCAGGCGAGGCTTCCCGGCCTGGGCACCGGCAATCGGAACTGGTTCGAGCAGCGAGTTGGGCATTAGCGTGCGGGACGAATGCCGCGCGGGATCGCGAATCCAGCTCGTCAGCCACTTCGATGCGTTGGGACCGCGGAACATGGCGCCGACTCGCGACAAGTCTTTTCCCTGCGTCGATTGCGCCTCGGGGAAATCCTTGTGCCGGTGACACGCCAGGCAACCTTGGACGCGGAAGAAACGCTTTCCGCGCTCCACCGAAGGCGCTTCCGTGATCCCTGCCGGCGGCTCCGCCGAGGCAACCGGTTGGCTGGCGGAAAGCAGATACTCCGTCATGGCACGGATTTCGACCGGCTCGAATCGCTGGGCCACTTCCAGCCCCGCAACGTCCAGATGCTCGTGCATCCCGAACAACTGCGGCATGCGCGTCGTGGGACGAAAGCCCGCCGGATCGCCAATCCATGCGGCAATCCCCGCCGCGTCGAGCCGGCCGGCCACGTCGCGAAGGCTCGGACCGACCTTGCGCATGACGCCGGGGCTTGGACTCTCCGCCGCCAGAATGCCCACCAGCGTCTGCGACTCGCGCCGCAGGCGCGACGAGCCGCGCAGCAGGCTCGCCAGTTGCCGACGCTTGGAGGCATCGTCCGGCTGGGCTGCCACTTGACCGGCTAGGCGACGTTGCTCCGGGTCGAGCCCCGGGTCGGCCAACAGTCCCAGGGCGGCCTCGTGGTCGTTTGGTTCCAGACGCATGTCGGGCCCGATTCGCTGGCCGGCCTCCCCGAAGCCGTTCAGCTCGTGGCACCCGAAGCAGCCCAACTGCCGCACGAGGTGGTAGCCCTCAAGAAGCTTCGGGGCGGGCGGATCCGCAAACCGCGTGCCCGGTTCCAGATCGGCTACCTCATGATGGCACCTCAGGCAATTGCTCTGGAGGAACCGCTTCGGCCGCATGGGGAAATCCCAGTCGTGGTTCCAGAACCATCCGTGCTCTTTGCGCCAGCGGGCCCGCTGGTCCGGATCGTTCGGACTGTGCGAGGCGAACTTGAACTCGGTGGCGCTCCCCTGCCCTTCATGGCAGATCGTGCAACCGAACTCCGGCAATGGATGCGGACTCCGCGAGCCGACGTACAAATCCAGCCGCGGATGCGTGCTGTACGGGTGCGGCAGCCCGCGGCGGATTTCCAGGGCCATGGTCTTGTCGATCCCCTGGTGGCACGTGGTGCAGCGGTCGAAGCGGGCCACCTGGCAGAAATTGTAGTTGATCTGAAGGTCCGGCAGCCAAACCTGCTCGATCGCCAGCGGCCTCCCGAACGCGTCGATAAACGGCAGGCTGAGAAACCACTTGCCGAAACTGGGCCGCTGCTGCGCCAGCGTGCGTTCGAGCCGATCCCGTTCGTCAGGGCGATCGTCCAGCTCCTGCTGTTGGAGGGCGGCCTCGGTCGCCCACGGCTCGATCTGGTCGCGGAACACCCGCTGATAGCGCTTCCACTCCCGCCCATGGTCGGCGGCCACCATCCACACCGTGGCGGCCAGCATCGCCAGCGACGCCACGGCGAACATCGCGTGCAGCCGCTTCATGCTATAAAAGGTTTCGCTGGGCGAGGGCATGGTGGATCGTGGTCGGGCCTTTGGAGTGCGGCGACTCGTCGCCGCTTTCTTTTGGCCGTACAAGTCGCCACGGTCCAGAAAAGAAAGCGGCGACGAGTCGCCGCACTCCAAAATGTCTTCAGAAGTTGAAATAGTATTCCGGCATGCTCACCACGTAGCTCAAGTTGCACGTCCAGCGGAGGAGCATTTTCAGCGGCAGGGCGAGCATCATCATCAAGAGCAGAATCATCACGGCGTAGCGGGCCTTGCCCATTTCCTCGACGTAGCGCTTCATCAGCGTCCGGCCGAGCACCAGCGGCGCTCCTACGAAATACACGGCGAGGACGACGATGCCGGCGATCTCGCGCCAGACAATCGCCGCAAACCGCGCCAGCCCGCTGCCGTCGAGCGGCGCCTGCGGCAGCTCGCGCGAGAGCCAGATCGCCCAAAAGCACTCCGACAGCTTCACGTTGTAAAGCGCCACCAGTTTGTGCGGATCGCGCGGCTCGTAGAGCCCGAAGAAGTTCCAGTTCGGTCCGCGCATGAACGTGCCCACGAGGATCAGGAGGATCCACAACTGGAGGAACCCGAACATGAAACCCGCGTAGCCGAACCGCCGCTGGACAATCGAGTAGTAGCCGGCGCCCTTGGGCTTGAAATCGAGGTAGGGGACAAGCGCCAGCCCGAGGATGATCAGGCCGGGCAGGATCACGCCGGCGACCGACGCATCGAAAAATACCAGCATCTCCTGCAAGCCGACGAAATACCACGGAGCCTTGGACGGATTGGGCGTAACCACCGGATCGGCCGGCTGCTCCAGCGGCGCCCGCAGCACCAGTGACCAAACGATGAGCACCGCCGTGAGCGCCACCATGCAAATCAGCTCGATGTACACCAGGTCGGGCCAGACCAGCGTGTTCTCGGCGTGGTCCTATTCCAGCGGGG
>CAYTJV010000403.1:0-7264 GCA_964438165.1 uncultured Planctomycetaceae bacterium
GCCCGATGTAGGCCGTGTCGGCAATGCCCGTGCTCTTGAGGTAGTTGACCGCCTTGCGGGCGACGTTGCGGGGATCGCGGCTGTAGTCTTCGCGGGTGATCGGGTCCTGGATGTTGCAGATCATCGAGAGGGTCTTGATCGTGCAGAACGGATCGATCGTGGCCGTCTCCGGCTGCGGGACCACGAGCATGTCGCTCTCATTGATCTTTTGCCAGCCGCGGATGCTGGAGCCGTCGAACCCCAGGCCGTCCTCGAAGACGTCTTCGTCCAGCTTGTCCACGGGAATCGTGAAGTGCTGCCACAGGCCGGGGAAGTCCATGAATCGCAAGTCCACCGACTTCACGTCCTTTTCCCGACAAAGCGCCAATACCTCTTTGGGAGTCACAGGCTCCTCCTTTCAACGAAGAAATGGGACCTCAATACCAACTACTTGGCAGCCACGCGGCCTCGGGCCGACCTCCGCCCAAGATCGGTCGCCGGCGCCGGTTGCCGCCTCGTTCCTAGCAAACCCGATACCACCGGTGGCGCTGGGACGTGGGACGCACCGGCGCAAATAGGCGTATCAGTTGGACTTATAGGGACTCCGGGCGCTTCTCAAACCAGGCCCACGGGGCCCTCCGATGCTCATTCTCAAGGCACTCGGTGTAGGATTTATAGGCATCTGCGGCAACGGCGGTATTCTCCGATGGCATTATATACCACCTGAATTGAGCGTTCACTTGAAACTCGTTGGCGCGATCCCAGAAAAACACGGGATGGCCTGTGGGGAATGCCCTCCGTGGCGTTCCGTACAGTCTGTTGCTCAGCATTTTCAATCAGGCACCTTGATCGTCAGCTTGGCTTTCAGGTAGCCCAGCGACACCAGGAGCTCGTCCATGCGTTCGGTGGTCCGCTCCTGGCAGGGTGGACGATTCATCGCTCTTTTGCCGGGATCCCGTCTCCACGCCTCGGTGATTTTCTGGAAGCCGGGGCGGAGGGGCTTGGTGATGCCGGAAGGCAGAATGGCGGACGCGCTGACGCCCGCGGGTATCTCGACCTCAAGGTGGAACGTCCCTTCTTCGATTCGCCAGCGGCTGAGGATGCGGCCTGCGGGGGTCGTCAGAATTGCCTCGGCCCGGCTCAGCGGGCCGGGGTTGGGCCCGATGACGACCTGCTTCCAGCCCGCGCCTCCCGGTTTCTGCCGGATGCCGGCGACGTAGCCGTAGAACCATTCCATCACGTGGCCCAACATGCAGTGGTTCAGCGATTGATGCCCGTCCATCATGGCGTCCCAGGTCTCCGGCAGCGAGGTCAACCCCTTCTTCAAAATGCCGCCGTAACTGCCAAGACCCTCGCGGGCATAGACGCGGTGCAACACGTCCGAGCGGCCGGCCTCGGCCAGCGCGCGGATGAAATAGACGTGGCCTACGTCGCCGGGCGTCTGCTGCCAGCCGCGTTTTTCCAGGTCGGCGACAATGTCCTCCATCAGGCCCGCGCGATCGGCTGGCGGCACGACTTCGGCGCACAGGGCCATCGCGTTGGCGCATTGCGGGCTGCCCAGATGCTTGAGCTTGCCCGTTGCGGAATCGCGGAAGTGCCGTTGGAAATCGGCTGCGATGCGCGCGTGCAGTGCGCGATACCGGCGGGCTTCGTCCGTCCGGCCCAGCACGTCCGCCGCGCGTGAGACGGTCAGCGCGCAGAGCGCCCAGGTGGCCGTGGCCGAGAGTTGCGTGGGGGTGAACCGCGACGGCCCGGGCGGCTGGCCGTGGCCGTAGTCATACCAATCGCCCAAGCCGCCGGGCGCAAGACCGTCCTTGGCCTCCGTCTGAATGTAGTCGGTGAAGCGGCGCATCATGTCGAAATTGTCGCGGAGGGTTTTCGGGTCGCCGCTCCACTGGTAGTGATGCCAGGACAGGAGCACGGCCGCTGCGCCCCATTCCACCGTCCAGTTGAACGCGCCGGGAAACCGGCCGGCGGGATAGCTCGGAGCCACCGTGAGCACCCGCCCGCTGGGCTCCTGCGCGTCGCGAATGTCGCGCAGGATCTTGTTGAACCAGCCGCCGCAGTCGTAGCGATATTGGAAGCTGGGCGCCAGCAGGTACGAACATTCGAGCCAGCCGAGCTTCTCGCGGTGCGGACAGTCGGACAGCACGTGGCTGGTATTCGACCGCACCGCCCAGTCGATCAGCCGATGCGTGCGGTTGATGAGGTCGCTGGAGGATTGGAAAGTCCCGACTTCGGGCAAGGCCGTGCGCACGTGGGCCAGCTCCATGGAGCGGATGACCGGAAGGCCCTTGGGATTCGGGCGGCCTTCCGGGACAGCGCCGGAGACTTCCACGAACTGCATGCCCAGGTAATAGGAAACCCACTGATGGACGATCGGCCGGCCGTCGCCGATCAGGTCGCAGCCCACGATGTAGCCGCCGAACAGGCGGTCCTGGGCATTCTTGTGTTCGCCGCAGCGGAACGCAATCCGGTCGCCGGGCTTGCCGCCCGCCAGTTGGAACCCTAGCTGAGCCGAGCAATTCTGCGGGAAACTGTACAGAAAGACGCCCGGCGCCGGTTCCTTGATGGACCCTGGCGCGAATCGCTCGTGGGCCTTGAACGGTGGCCAGTGCTGTCGTGCCAGACTTGCCGTGGGAGCCGAGGCCAAGCGGGCCGGTTGCCAAGTCCCGTCGTCGAACCCGGGGCGATCCCATCCCGGCTGCCGGCGGCGTGCGTCGAAGTCCTCTCCGGCGAAGATGTGCGAGAACGCGACCGGTCCTTCCGCAGTCCGCCAGGTGGCGTCGGTGCCGATGCAGCTCGGCGTGCCGTTCTCGTATTCCAAAACGATTTCCGCACAGAGCAAGAGCGGCTCGCCGGCCTTGCGCTGCGGCCCGTCCTTGTTGTAGCGGCCGGCGGGCGGATTGGGATTGTGCCAGAACGAGTTGGCGAGCATCACGCCGACGCAGTTCGCGCCGGGCTGAACCGACGACGTGATATCGAAGTCGCGGTAGTAGATGGTCTTCTCGTATTGCGACCACGGCTGATTGATCCCCGTGTCCGCCAGACGCGCGCCGTTGACGCGCGGGTCGTAGTCGCCCAGGCCCACGATGCGGAGCGTCGCCTTGCGGGGCTTGGCATCGACCGAGAACTCCTTGCGGAAAAGCGGCAGCGGTTTGCCGGCATCGTCACTTGCCGGCGGAGCAATCCATTGTGCTCGAGCGAACGGCGTCGCGGCCTTGGCGCCTGGGGGAGGATTACCTTGGATCGCCCGCTCGCCGCTGGCAGCCGGTTCACCCGAGCATACCCCTGCGGCGACGATCAGCACCAACAACAAGAGACCTGAGCGTAGACTCATATCCGACTCCCTTTTTTGCATCGCGTCAACGTCACGCGGGTCCGACTACATCGCAGAGCCTCTGCCACGTCCTTCCTCCGTCCGTGGACGACCGGCACGATTCTACCGCGCGGCCAACCGGGGTTGAAAGAAGGGAGAGATTGTACCTCGGTTTGCTACGAGATATAATCAAATACGAATGCCCTCCCGGGGGTGCTACTGGCCTCGAAATGAGGTTGGGTCATGAGTTCCGCCTCGGCTCGCCATTTTCCCACAACTCGGCTGTCTCAGCCCGGTGAACCGCCCTGGGACGTTGCCCTGCTTTATCCCCTGCAAGGCAGTTGGACCGAGCCCGACTACCAGCGGGTCACGGTTCTGGTCCTTGAGGACGCCACGTACCGGCAGCACGGCCTCCTCGGGCTAGGCGACACCGCAACATCGGTGCTGCTTCCCGGCCTGGCCGTCTCCGTCACCGAGCTTTTTGCCTCCGATCCGCAAGAGCGCCGCTAGGGCGTGCGGGGCGGCGAAATGAGCCCCGACCCCATTCCCGTCCGCCACCCATTCCGCCTGCGTGCCGCAACCGCCTCGGAACGGCCGCCCCACCGTTGCGATCCGGGAAGCCACGCCCGACAATGAGATTCCTGAACTTTGATTTCCCAGACGGCAAGACGAGACTGCCCCACTACGAATGGATGCACAGAGTCCTCTACCGCAAAGACTTTCGCAAGAAAGGAACGTATCTTGACACCTGGCGCGGCCCCGCTAGATTGGGGGGTG
The DNA here is from genome assembly GCA_964438165.1 of uncultured Planctomycetaceae bacterium. Classification (GTDB taxonomy): domain Bacteria; phylum Planctomycetota; class Planctomycetia; order Pirellulales; family Thermoguttaceae; genus CALFBP01. Next base: position 4,076 of record CAYTJV010000403.1, read on the forward strand.
AGTTCGTGGCGTTCCGGGAAAATGAAGGTTTCTCGAATCAGTTCACATCTCGTTCTCTCGACAAATCTTGGCCGCTCCGTGTAAGGTTTTGACCCGGCGGGCGACTATCTTGGTGTCAGCCGCCATTTGCCGTTGATGCAAATCATACGTGACGACCGCCCCACAGGACGACGACCGGATCATTTTATGACGAACTGGGCCACCATCGTGGCGAACGATGGTCCTATGGTCTGGCGTACGCTATGGCGATTGCTTGCCAATCGGGCAGACGTGGAAGAATGCTTTCAAGAGACTTTTCTTGCGGCGTTGAAGCTTTCTCGTCGCCAAACCGTGGAATGCTGGCCCGCAGCGTTGTGCAGGGTGGCTACGGCGCGTGCCATGGACCGACTTCGGAAGCGGTATCGGCGAGGCGGTCGCTGGCATAACTGCGTCGACGGCGAAGGTTCAGCCGGCCATCGGCTGGCTGAGGCAACGTCGACGGATGCAGGCCCAGTGGAACACGCTGCTGCCGCGGAATTATCCGAGCGGTTGCGCGAGGCACTGTCGCAACTTCCGGAAAGACAGGCCGAGGCGTTTTATCTGCATGCTCTTTGTGGCTGGAGCCATCATGAACTCGGCGAGCGGATGCACATGACCGAGAATGCCATCGGCGTGATGATCCATCGCGTCCGGCAGCGGCTGCGAGAACTGTTGGGTGATGGCCAATAGCCTGTTCGCCTTTTTGCAAGTTGTGATCGCTTTGCGGAGGATGTCTCGATGAACGAGCAATCGACAGACCCGTCGGAAAACAAAATGTCTGACGACATCCTCCAACGGGCAATTGCGTCGATGGAGGGAGAAACGGTCCCCGCTGGTCCGCCACCCGAGCTGATCGCCGCCACGCACCATTTGCTCCATGTATCCGGGCAGCCACTCAAAAAGTTTATCCCCTTTATTCCAAGGACCAAGCTAATGAAGTTGATCGCCACGGCCGCCGGTCTGCTGTTGACGCTGAGCATGGCAATCTTGCTGACCCTGGCGATCAAATCGCCATCGTCAGCCTTCGGCCAGGCCCTCAAGCAGTTGCGAGAATCGCATTCGATGTCTTATACCGAGCTGATCACGGTGAAGGGTCAACAGCAGCCAGTTAAGGTGCGGGGCTTCGTCGCAGAGGACGGGCGAATGCGAAGCGAGCTGGCGGGCATCGGAAAGTCGGGCGGATCCATCACGATCTTTGATGCTGCTGGCAACATACGAATTACACTCTCAGAGGATCCAAAAACCGCGTCCGTCCCCGACCCGGCGAACAAGTTGCTGCCTAAGATTCCCGGAACGGGCCGTATGGCGTGGTTGCAGGCCCTGAAGAAGCTGGGCGAGAAGCCAGACAAAGAATTGGGACAGAAGGAACTAGAGGGCAAGCGGATCACAGGTTTTGTCGCCACGCAAGGCGCTTTTACGTTCACGATGTGGGTTGATAACGCTACGGGGGAGCCCGTGCGGATGGAGTATGATTCTCCGTCCAACGGTGATGTTCTCCATGTGACGATGACCGATTTTCGATTCAACGAAGAACTGGACGAGTCGTTGTTTAGTTTTGCCGTCCCGGCAGGATACAAGGTGTACCAGCAACTGGCCCCAACCACATCGAAGCAACGAAAGGAGGCACCCGTGGGGTTGGAACTGGCATGGTTGCGTGAGGGCAATTGGGCGGGCGTTGCTGGCGCCACCGGAGCAACAGCCCTCTTCGCCGTGGATCGCCTCGGCAAGCTCGTCAAGCTAAACGAGAAGGGCGAAGAACTTGGGACGACCAAAATCGACGACAATGCCGGGTCCATTCGCACCGCGAAGCTGGCCCGTGATGGAGAATGCGCGTTGCTGACGTTTCGTCATTGGGGACGTACAGTCAAAGCGCATAGCGCGGATGGAAAACTCCTTTGGTCCTATGCGGAAGGGGATGGGGTGGACGACGTCTGGGCAGCCGATCTGAATGGCGATGGGCTTGACGAAGTGATCATCGGCTACAACGGCCGCACCGGGCTGCATGTGCTGGATAATACGGGAAAACTGCTATGGAAGAACACCGACGTTGCAAACGTGTGGCACGTTGCCGCCGGTAATGTTGTTGGAGATGCTCGGCCGGTGGTTGTGACCGCGTCCGCGGCCGGCAAAGTACACATCTTCAATGCCGAAGGTAAACGCCTGCGGGATCTGGAGCCTGGCTTTTACAGTAACATGGTGCGAACATGGCAACAGACGGACGGTGATAAGTCCGTTCGTCTGATCATTGCTGCCGGCACCAGTGAACCAAAAACGACGGTCGCAGCGATGAATCCCCAAGGCGAGACTCGATGGTCGTTGGAACTCTCGGCACGGGTTGGCAATGCGGTTACCTGTCGGCAGAGGCCCTGGCTGGCGCTCACGCTCGCGGACGGCAGCGTGCGGCTCGTCAACCTCATGGCTGGGAAAGAGATTGCTCATGTAGGCGGTCAAGGTGGGCTAGCAGACGTGGCCTGGCTGCCTGCGAAGGAGGGCGATCCCTTACTAGTTATCGCGACGGGTGTCGAGTTGCAGGCGTACCGAATCACCGCCGCCGATCATTGAGCGATATTGAGAAACCATGTAACGCGCGCAATGCCACGGGGTGCTTGCCAGAGCCGCGAAAAAAGCACGGTGGGACTACATTCTCGCCGCCGCGGGCGAATCTCAGAGCTCACGGAGTCGGATTGAGCTCGTTTCCCAGCATACGATAGAAATCGCCCAAGCCGGCAAGAGCCAGTTTGTCGCGATCGGCGGCTTTCAGGAAACGCACCGGGCGCGGGGCCACCAGCGCGGCGATCTGCTTGATGTCCATCGCCTCCAGCAGTCCGAAGCAGAACAACTCCGGCTTCTGCTCGACCGTGGCGTTTTGCTCGATGAGTTCCTTGAGGCTCGTCATCGCGCCGTGTAGCTCGACGGAGCCGATCGCCTGCTCTTCCAGGGCGGCCGCCACGAGGGCGAACGTGCTGGACCGAGGCCCGACGGCGACCAGGCGTACCGGGCCCGTCTTGTTCTCCGCGGCCAACCAGCGGCTGGCGGCCGCGACTTGGCTGGCCTGCAGGCCCAACGGGCGCTCGCCGACGGCCGCTGCCAAAAGCGCGAAGAGGGAATCCCTGGCGGTGATTCGCGATTCGCCGAAGTAGAAGGGATCCAGCGCCACCACGCGATAACCCT
>CAYTJV010000404.1:0-7177 GCA_964438165.1 uncultured Planctomycetaceae bacterium
CCTACGACGGGCTATACCCAGACCTTAGAGCAAACCTCGAGCCGAACACTATTGGTGATGTCCCCTTTTCATTCCAAAAGACGCCAAGATCAACGCGCATTCTGGGCATCTGGAGGATTGCGGCCAAAGGTCATGATGGTAATGTCGTCGCTCTGCGGGTGACCTCTGGCGTGCCGGCGAACATCTGCCAACAAGAGCTTGCCCAGTTTCTCAGCCTCGGCCGGCCCGTTCTGCACCAGTTCTAGCAGGCGTTCGGTCCCATAGAGATCACCTTCCGGATTCATGGCCTCTTCAACGCCATCGGTGGTGATCACGATCATGTCGCCGGGCTCCAGCTTGCGAGTCTCGGCCTCGAACGGATAGTCCTCCATCATCCCGATTGCCGGTCCCGCACGCTCCTGGTCGAATTGCTCCACCGATCCGTTGGCTCGCCGAATGATCGGCGACGCGTGCCCCGCGTTCGACAGAACCACTTCGTGACTGCGGGTATCCACGATGCACAGGACGTACGTGACGAAGCGGCCCTCGATTTTGCCGTCGGCCATGTGATCGTTGATGGCCTTGATGGCTTCGACAACATCGTGCACGTGGCGCACGGTGCTCTGCACGCAGCTCGACATGCGGGACATGATCAGCGCGCCGGGCACGCCCTTTCCAGCCACGTCGCCGAAGGACAGGCAGATCTTGCCCTCCGGCAACCGAAAGCAATCGTACATGTCGCCCCCAACGGCCCGCGCCGAGTCGTAGGAGGCATAGAATTGGTAGCCTTCGACCCTGGGCAACTCGGTGGGCAGAAGGTCATGCTGCACTTTTCTAGCGATTCCCAGCTCGCCGTCCTGCTTCTGCTTGTCGGCATAGGATTGGACCAGCCGTGCATTCTCGTAGGCCAGGGCAGCCTGGCCGGCAACCGTCATGAGGATATCCAGGTCATCGCGAGTAAACTGCCCCAGCGGGTTCTGCGAATCCATGCTGAGGACCCCTAGGGCCTCGCCGTCCAAGCCGAGCAGCGGCACGCACATCATCGAGCGGATTTTGAGATCGGCGATCGATTGACTTCCGTTGAAGGCATCATCCATAGCGGCATCCGCCGAGAGGATGCCGGCCTTTGCCGACAACACCTTGCCAAGGATGGTGCGGCTCAGCCGCACGGTGGAATCCTCATCCTTTCGCCGATGCCGCATGGCGCGGGGCACCATCTCGCCCGTCCGCTCGTCTTTCAGCAGGATGCAGCCGCGATCGGCGTATTTGAAGATACTGAACAGGCTGTCGAGGATCTTGGGCAGGAGGGCCGCCAGATCCAGCGTGCCGGCTAGGCTGTTGCTGATTTCGAGAACCGCCTTGAGCTTGGCTTGCGGATTGACATCGAGGCCCCCAAAGCGTCCCGCTCCAACCACTTCGCCGGTAATGGCCGCCGTACCTTCCTCTTGGATGTCGACTTGTCCGGAGCCCAGGTCCCCTTGGGCCTGGAGGTCGGCAACCGCTGCCGGCAACGATCCGCCGGCCGCCGCCTGCGCGTCGGCAGGATCGAGAAAACGGGCATTCGCGTCGCCGAACCGAATCGCGTCGTCGTGGTTCAGCTTGACGCGTCGATCGATTCGTTGCTGGTTCACGAAGGTCCCGTTGCGGCTGCCGATGTCCTCCAAGACAAACTCGCCGCCTTCCATGTGGATTACGGCGTGTCGTCCGGACGCGGTGGGGTGGTTGATCGGAATGGGGCTGTCCGGAAGACGACCGATCAGGTTTTGCCCCTCCTTCAACTCGTAGTCTATTTCCTTTCCCTCGCTCAGAACTACTAACGTCGCCATACATGCCTCCTTCTGGTGGTGGGCGGCGCGGGCTGCCCCTGTAAGTGTAAACGATTTCTCCGATTTGTTCATCGCCATCCGACCCCATCTCACCATCCAGCCCGCCATCCCATCAAGTCCATGCCTCTTGGGGGAATGGTCCTGCTGCGAGGAAGCCGTCCGAAACATCGCCGGCGCGACCTGAGTCTTGGATGCGGGACCGGATGTTTCCGTCGCAAGCTGGTGTAGTCCAACCGGCCTCGGCGGAATACAATCTACTGTTATCCTGCGTGAGCTCCCCCAGCATGGACGGTGACGATCGCGCGAACGTGGAAGCATCCTGGGCGTGTTCCGTTGTGCGATCCGTTGATTGGGTGTAGTCGGACTTAATCTGGAGCTATAGCGACATGTTTCGCCAAGTCCTATGCGTCTTTCCCTATCGACGGACGCGCAGTTCAAGGACATCCTTCCCGCCGTTGGGGTTGGAGTACGTCGCCGCCGCGCTCCGCCCGTATGCCGAGCGGATTGATCTGGTCAACTTCCGGCATGAACGCACGCCCAGCACGCAGCCGTGGCTCAGACCGGAAACCGACCTGGTCTGCTATTCCATCAACTGGCCGGAGGATCTGGAACTGATCCGCGACGACATCAACGCGTTGCCGCCGGGGGTGATGACGATCCTGGGCGGGCGGACGGCGACGGAGAATCCGCGTTACTGGCTGGAGGCGTGTCCGAACGTGGACGCCGTGGTCTGCGGCGATGGCGAGCAGGCGATTGTCGAGATCGCCGAAGGGCGTCCGTGGTCGGAGATCGCCGGTCTGGCCCACCGCGGCCGCGACGGTCAAGTGGTCTTCACTCGGCCGCGGGCCAACGCGCCGTTGGACGACAACCTGATGCCTGCCCGGGAGTTGCGCCGCCATGCGTACTACCTGACGAGCAAGGGAGTGAGCACGGGGATCAAGGTCGACCAGGTCGCCGGCTCACGGGGTTGCCCGTTCCATTGCAGGTTCTGCAACTTCGCGATCAACCCGTGGGGAGTGAAGCGGTGTTGGGCGCCGCGGTCGCCGGAGTCGATTGTCCGCGAGATCGAGCAGATCGACGCCGACCTGGTCCTGTTCGTCGATGACGTGTTCACGTATCAGCCGGACCGAGTGGTCGAGATCTGCGATTTGCTGATCGCGAAGGGGATACGGAAACACTACATCGTCAACGCCCGGCTGGAGATCGCCAAACGCCCCGACGTGCTCGAGAAGATGGAGCAGGCCGGATTCCTCGCCCTGCTGATTGGCGTCGAGTCGACTCAGGACGCGACGCTCAAGTCGATGGGCAAGGGGTTCACCATCGAACAGGTCCGCGAGCGGTTCCAAGTGTTCCGCAAATCGAAGATGCTCATCAACGCCTATTTCATCGTGGGCAACATCGGCGAAACCGAGGAGCAGATGCTCTCCACCGCGTCATTCGCCCGGTCGATCGGCGTCGACCTGATCCACGTCTCCCGGTTGCGCAACGAGCCGTACTCGGGCCTGAGCGAACTGGTCGAGCAGACGCCGGGCTACCACATCGGCGCCGACGGCTCCGTCTATAGCGACGCCTACTCGTCCGAGCACATCGCGAATCTGCGCAAGCGGATCGATCGGCGGTTCTACACTCCTTGGCACGTTGCACGCGCGATGATCAAGTTGACGCGAATCTTGCATTGGCGCGTGAAGGCCAGGGCAGCACTGACGATCCCCATCTTCCTGACGCTGCTCATCGCCACGCAGGTGGGCCGGAAGGTGCGCAAGTGGCTGGGTAAACCGGTGAACTGACGGGCGTCGCGCCTCAGACTCCGGTAATGGGCTTCAGCGAGCAAGCCGTCGAAAACGCCCGCCGGCGCGCCTCGAATTGCCAGCGATTCTCGATGCGCAGGCAGGCGCGGCTATTCATGGCGATCCTGGCACGGATCAAGCGACTGGCAATCCCGCCGCCGTTGGTCGCTAGAGCACGTGCGGCGCATGCGGAAGTAGCGGTTCAGTGTGAAGAATGGGCCACGACGGTCGTAGGGCAAGCTGCCAGCTTGCCCCGAGGAGGGGTAAAGCTTGGGGCTTGGAGGCAAAGGAAGACGGGGTTCAAGCACAGAGAATTCGTTCGGGGGTTCGACGTGCGAGGGCGGGCCTTGGTAAGATGCTCTGCATTGCGAGTCTGGATCGGTTCCAGGCTCGACGAAACTCAAGAGTATTGGATCAGGTATATGGCAAATCTGCGTCTAAAGTTTCTGGTCTGGGCACTCGCATGGGCCGGCACGACGGCGACTCACGGCGCCGATCTAGCCGAGGAATTCCGATGTCCGCCGGATTCGGCCAGGCCTTGGGTCTATTGCTTCTGGCTCGAAGGCAACGTCACGCGCGAAGGCATCACCGCCGATCTGGAGGCGATGCGGCGAGCGGGCATCGGGGGTCTGCTGTTCATGGACGGCGACATGGGAAATCCTGCGGGCCCGCATCGCTTCATGTCCGAATCGTGGCGCGCGATGTTCAAGCACATGGTGTCGGAGGCCGATCGGCTGGGACTCCAGATCAACCTGAACAACGATCCCGGCTGGGCCGGCAGCGGCGGGCCGTGGGTGAAACCAGAGCAGGCGGCCCAGAAGGTCGTGGCATCGGAGACCATGATCCAAGGTCCGGTTCACTTCGACGCGGTGCTGGCTCAGCCGCCAACGACCAAGAACTTCTATCGCGACATCGCCGTGCTGGCCTGCCCGGCGCCCGCGGCGGACGCAACGGGCAAGTTCCGCCGGATCGAGGATTTCAACTCGACCAAGTCGTTTGCCGGCGGCCAGGATTTCGCCGGCTGCGTGCCTTGGCCCAGGTTCATTCCCACCAACCCCCGGTGGCCGATCGTTCCCGGCCCGCAGTGTATCGCGTCGACCAAGGTCCAGGATTTGACCGGCCGGATGGACCAGCGCGGACGGCTCAAGTGGGATGTCCCGGCCGGGCGCTGGCTCGTCCTGAGGATCGGACATACGCTGGCCGGCGGGACCACGCGATCGTCGCAGGCCGGAGCCACGGGATTGGAATGCGACAAGCTGAGCAAATCCGCCATCGAAGCCCATTTCTCCGCGATGGTCGAGAAATTGCTGGCCGACGTCGGGCCGCTGGCCGGCAAGACGGTGGTCTCGACCCACGTGGACAGTTGGGAGTCGGGCTCCGGAAACTGGACCGCCGGTTTCCGCGACGAGTTTCGCCGCCGGCGCGGTTACGATTTGCTGCCTTATCTGCCGGCGCTCAACGGCCTGGTCGTCGACAGCCTGGAAGTGTCCGAACGATTCCTCTGGGATTACCGCGAGACGGTCTGCGAGATGCTCCTGGAAAACTACGCCGGGCACTTGAGGGAGCTTGCCCACCGGAAAGGGCTTCGGCTCTCGATCGAGGCCTACGACGCAACGTGCGACGATCTGCGCTACGCCGGACGCGCGGACGAAACGATGAGCGAGTTCTGGCAGCGCGGCTGTTATACGGGGCTCCCGCTGTGCGATCTCGTCGAGGAGATGGCCTCCGCGGCCCATGTCTATGGCCATCGCATCCTCGGCGCCGAGGCACTCACCTCGTGGCGAGGCGATTTCCTCGACCACCCCGCAACCCTCAAGCCTCTGGGCGATTGGGCGTTCTCGGCCGGGGTGAACCGCTTCTACTTCAGCGAATGGATCATGCAGCCTTGGCCCCAGCGCGTGCCGGGCGTGTCGTTCCTATTCATCGGAACCGTATTCCACCGTTCGCTGACCTGGTGGGAGCAATCCAAGCCGTGGCACGAGTACGTCGCGCGCTGCCAGCACATGCTTCGTCAGGGGCAATTCGTGGCAGACGTCTGTTTTCTGGCGCCCGAGGGTGGGCCTCACCGTTTCGTGCCGCCGATTCCCGCGGCCGCTCGCAGCGCGATCCCCGACCGGCCGGAGTACAATTTCGACGGTTGTCCCGCGGAGCTGGTGCTCCGTGGCATGAAGGTGCAGGACGGACGGATCGTGTTGCCCTCCGGGATGAGCTATCGCCTGCTGGTCCTGCCGAGCTACAACGCCGACGGCCGGCCGGTTATGCACATCGAGGGCAACTACGTGTACACCCAGGGCCCTTTGCCCAAAGTCGAGACCATGACTCCTCAATTGCTCGGTCGGATCAAGGAGCTCGTCGAGGCCGGCGCCACGGTGCTGGGGACGAGGCCGCTGAAGTCCCCGAGCCTAAGCGGCTTACCGCAGTGCGACCAGGAGCTGACTCGGTTGGCCGATGAACTGTGGGGCAAGAATGCGGGAAATGACGGGAGTGGTGATCGCCGCGTCGGCAAGGGACGCGTCATCTGGGGGACCACGCCGGAGAAGATTCTGGCCGGCATGAGCTTGCCCGCGGACTTTTCTTGCGATCCGTCGCTCAAGGGCAAGCTCCGCTATACGCACCGCCGCGCCGACGACGGCCTGGATCTCTACTTCGTAGCCAACAAGGTCGATGCCGTGGTGCAGGGGGTGTGCGTCTTCCGCGCGGCGACAGGGCGACCGGAATTGTGGTGGCCGCAAACCGGTCGGACCGAGCCCATCGCCGTGTATGAACAGACCCGGGGCGTCACTCGAGTGCCGATGCGGCTGGAATCCCATGAGTCGGTGTTTGTTGTCTTTCGCCCAGGCCGGGAGGTTTTCGATCCGGTGATCTCGGCGACCCGGGAGGGCCGAAGCGTTTTGTCTGAAAAGTCCCAAACGCCGATTCGGGCGAAAATCGCCGTGCAGAAAGCCATGTACGGCGTGTCGGGCGATCCGGCGAGAACGCGCGACGTGACGGCCAAAGTCCAAGCGATTGTCGACGGCGGCGAAAGGCGATTCGCAGCCTGGAGATTGGGCGAAGGAGACGACCCCGGCATGCAGATGCTCAAATCGCTTCGGGTCGATTACACGCTCGACGGCAACCCTCGCAAGACGGTGGCTCTGGACGGCCAGACGGTGTGTCTCGAAGATGTCGTCGATTCGGAACCGACGGCCCAGGTCCACAGGACGGCCAACGGGGACTTGCTGCTCGAAGCGTGGCAGAACGGATCCTACGAAGTCAAGACCGCTTCAGGCCGGACCTTGCGTTGTAAGGTTGACGACATTCCCGCCGTGCGGCAAATCGAGGGCCCGTGGGACGTGCGATTCCCGGTCAATACCCGCGCGCCGGAGAACGTCAAGCTGGACAAACTGATCTCCTGGAGCCATCACAGCAACCCGGACGTCAAGTACTTCTCCGGAACGGCAACGTACCGAAAGACCTTCCGTGCGCCGCCCGAAGCATTGGCCGCCGGCCGCGCGGCGTACCTCGACTTGGGCAAGATTGCGGTGATCGCGCAGATCAAGCTCAACGGCCAGGACTTGGGCATCCTGTGGAAAGCTCCTTTCCGCG
>CAYTJV010000405.1:0-7176 GCA_964438165.1 uncultured Planctomycetaceae bacterium
ATCGAGGTTCTTGTCTCCAGTCATAAAATCCTTCGCTACTTGGACTTGCCGCTCCAGCACATCAACGACAAGATCCTCCGGCGGATGAAACGGCAGGTGACCCGGGAGGAGACTGAAAGGCTTTTGGACCGGCTTCGGGAGCGGATTGCCGGGCTGGTGCTGCGGACCACCATGATCGTCGGTTTCCCCGGGGAGACCGAGGCCCAGTTTGAAGAACTCCTCCGGTTCGTCGTCCAACGGCGTTTCGAGCGTTTGGGGGTGTTTGCCTATTCGCGGGAGCCCGACACGCCGGCGGCTCGCCTGCCCGACCATGTGCCCCCCGAGGTCGCCCGCCAACGGCGCGAACAACTCCTTGCCGCGCAGCAGGACATCGCCTTCCAGTGGAACCGCTCTCAAGTGGGGAGACAACTGGAGATCCTGATCGACAGTTGTATTCCGGACGAAAAGAACGCCTTCGTGGGCAGGAGCTATGCCGATGCCCCGGAGGTGGATGGAGCGGTGTATGTTTCGGGGGAAGGTCTTCAGCCGGGGCAAATCGTTCCTTGTGAGGTTGTCGCAGCGCGAGATTATGATCTAATTGCTGCGGCGGTGGGAACATCGCTCTAGGGTCGGCCAAGGAACAAATGAATCACGAAAACCCGAAAGAACGAAAACGCGAAAGAATCAGCGGAGGGTGACGGGCGAGCATTCACAATCCCCGCGTTTTTCGGGCTTTCGTCCTTTCGGGCTTTCGTGATTTCCCGATTTCCTTGCTAAAGAGTCCGAAAAGGGATCAATTGGGCAACTATGAGACTAAGAAATCGGAAGTCGATCCGTGCTGACCGGGCTCGCCGCCTGTGGGCGTCGGCCTTGAACTTGCCCAACCAGTTGACTTTCCTCCGCCTCATCCTGGCGGTGGTGATGTTCTGCCTGATCGCCTGGGAGCTCTACCTGGCGAGCTTCGTGCTCTTCGTGATCGCCGCGGGGACCGACTGGCTCGACGGGTATTTTGCCCGGAAGTACGGCCAAGTGACCACGCTGGGCCGGATTCTCGATCCCTTCGCCGACAAGGTGATCGTCTGCGGCACCTTCATATTCCTGGTGGCCGTGCCCGAGATGCACGAGGTCCGGCTGGGCCTGCGGCCGTGGATGGTGGTGGTCGTGGTGGGCCGGGAACTGCTCGTGACGGCCTTGCGGAGTTTTCTCGAGGACCAGGGGGCCGATTTCTCGGCGCAGATTTCGGGCAAGTTGAAGATGGTCTTCCAGTGCGTGGCGGCCGGGGCTTGCCTGGTGTACCTGGATTATCTGGACCCGGCCGCCAGCGCGCCGGGCTGGGTCCGCTGGACCATGATCGTGTCGGTTTGGGCGGCGGTCCTGTCGACGATCTACTCGGGGCTGGCCTACACGCTCGTGGCGTCCCGGCTGGTGCGGAGCAGCCGATGAAGGATCCGGTCCGGCCCGAGATCGGCGAGACGCTGCTGACCGTCTGCCTGATGACTTTCTCCGCGAGCCTGGGCCTTTGGGGCTGGATCATCCGCCGCACGATCCGGCGCGAGACGATTGTGCCCTATGAGCCGCGAAGACCGGCGCCGTGGCAGGCCCTCGACCTGGTGTTGATCTTCGTTTTCCACATCCTGGTCGCCAGCGCGATTGTCGACTTGGATCGCCTCCTGTTTCCGGAAGTCGTGGCGCCCGCGGACAAGCCGGCTGAGGCCGCCAAACCGTCCACCGAACATGACGTGCTCGTGCTGTTGCGAGGGGAGCGGAGCCTGGCGGCCCTCGCCTTGTGCCTGGTGGCGGCCGTGGTTGTGGCTCCGATTACGGAGGAGGTGTTCTTTCGGCTCCTGCTTCAAGGCTGGCTGGAGAGAGCCCAGCGGCAATGGCGCCGCCAAATCCCTTTTTCGCGAGGGATCCTGCGCGGGATGATGCCCGTGCTCGGCTCGTCGGTGGCGTTTGCCCTGCTCCATTCCCGGAAGGCAGGGCTGCCGCCCAGCGCGCACGCTCTGTTTCATATTCTGCTGTGCAGCATGCTCGTCAAGCTCGCCACGATGGTGTTCGCTTTGGTCCTGGTGCGGTTCCGCACCGGCGCTACGGCGGTTGACTTGGGGTTTCGACGCAGCGACCTGGCGCGCGACGTCGGGCTGGGACTCGGGGCTGCCCTGGCCGTGGTTCCCTGGGTCTACGTATTGCAGTTATCGCTCTCCAGCGTGCTGCCGGAGAGCATCTCCCCGGATCCTTTCACGCTGGTTCCTTTCGCCATGGTCCTCGGGCTGCTCTATTACCGGACCCATCGGATCGCTGCACCCATCGTTTTGCACATGGCACTGAACGCCACCAGCTTGGCGCTGGCATGGTCGGTCTTATAATCAACTACCCGCCAAAATGTCATAAAAGACAAGAAGATGAGAGGACAAGAAGATGATCTTGTCGCCTGTCTTGCCCGCATATTCCTGTCCTTTCATTTTCTTGTCTCTCGTTTTGCCCTGATACTATGCCGGGCGGTTGCTTATAATCGTGGGCGCGGCGATCCAGAAGAAGGAGAGTATCGATGGCGACCGGATTTGGAATTGTCGGCTGCGGCATGATTGCCAATTTTCACGCGCGGGCGATTGGCGACACGCCGGGAGCGAAACTGGTGGCCTGCTACGACGCGGTTCCCGCGGCCGCGGAGCGGCTGGCGGCCTCCACCGGCTGCAAGGCATATGCGACGCTCGATGCGATGCTGGCCGACCCGGCGGTCGACGTGGTCACGATCGGCACTCCCAGCGGCGCCCACATGGAACCCGCCGTGGCCGCGGCCCGGTCCGGCAAGCACGTGATCGTGGAAAAACCCCTGGAAATTACGCTGCGGCGCTGCGACGCGATCATCGAGGCCTGCCGCAAGGCCGGCGTGGTGCTGTCGACGATCTTCCCCTCGCGGTTCCACGATTCGAGCCTGCAATTGAAGCGGGCCGTCGAGGAGGGACGTTTCGGACGCTTGACCGTGGGCGATGCCTTCGTCAAGTGGTATCGCACCCAGCAGTATTACGACAGCGGGGCTTGGCGCGGCACCTGGGACTTGGACGGCGGCGGGGCCCTAATGAACCAGGCCATCCATAGCGTGGACCTGCTTCTGTGGCTGATGGGCCCGGCGGTCGAGGTCCGTGCCCAGACCGGGCTGCTGGCCCACGAGCGAATCGCCGTGGAAGACGTGGCCATGGCCACGCTGCGGTTTGGCAACGGCGCCCTAGGCGTCATCGAGGCCAGCACGGCGATCTATCCCGGCTATCTCAAGCGGATCGAGATCCACGGCTCGGAAGGCTCCGCCGTGATGGAAGAGGAAGACCTCATCAAGTGGGACTTCGCCAAGACAAGGGCCCGCGACGAAGATGTTCACAACAAAATGGCCGCCCGGGTGAGCGGCGGGGGTGGGGCGGCGGACCCCGCGGCCATCGGTCACCACGGGCACGCCCGGCAGTTCCGCGACGTGCTCCAGGCGATCAAGAAAGGCCGGCCCCCGCAAATCGACGGCCTGGAGGGCCGCCGCTCCGTGGAAGTCATTCTGGCGATCTACAAGGCCGCCGAGACGGGCCGTGCGGTGGCCCTTCCGCTGGCCGCCGATCCCACGCTCAAGGCACGGAAGCGAGGCGTGGGGGCATTGGTGAAGTAGGAGGAGGGAGAGGAGAGAGGGGAGAAGGGAGAGAAGAGACGCAGAGACGCGGAAATCGGTCTTGGCCGATGTCCGGCTTTTCTGCCACAATGCCCCTTTGGAGTGCGGCGACTTGTCGCCGCTTTCTTTGAGTCTCGGGCCGGCGTGTGCCGCAAAGAAGGAAAAAGAAAGCGGCGACGAGTCGCCGCACTCCACAGCCCCGGGAGGCCGGTTGCGTGCGGCGCAGTGTGGTGGTCGATTATCTGGTTTACCTGGTCGTCCGGCTGCTGATTTGCTTTGCTCAGGCGATTCGGGTCGAGACCGGCCAGCGCTTGGCGCGGGGTTTGGCTTGGGTTATCGGCGATCTGTTGGGGATTCGCCGCAGCGTGGTCGACGAGAACCTCCGCCACGCCTTTCCCGGGCTATCCGAGGACCAGCGGCGGCAGCTTGCGCGGCGGATGTGGGAGCACCTCTTCCTGCTCGCCTTGGAAGTCGCCCATGCGCCGCGCAAGATCCACGAGACGAACTGGCGGCGCTACGTGCGGATCAACGGCGTGGCCGAGCTGATCCGGGCCTTGCTGAGCGACCGGCCGACGGTGATCGTCACCGCCCATTTCGGCAATTTCGAGATCGGCGGCTTCATGCTCGGCCTGCTCGGGTTTCCCAGTTTCACCGTGGCCAGGAACCTCGATAATCCGCTGTTGGATCGCTTCGTGAACCGCTTTCGGGGCGCCACCGGACAGCACATCATTGCCAAGAACGGCGGGTACGACGAGATCCTGCGGGTGCTCTCCTCGGGCGGGACGATGTCGTTCTTGGCCGACCAGTACGCGGGCCCGAAGGGGTGCTGGGTGGAGTTTTTCGGCCGGCCGGCCTCGGCCCACAAGGCCATCGCCCTGTTGTCGCTGGAGCACGACGCCCCCACCGCGGTGTGCGGCACCCGGCGCCTCGATCGGCCCATGCAGTTTGAGATAAAGGTCTCGGCAATCGCCGATCCGCGCGAGGCCGGCGCCGGGGTCGGCGCCGTCCGCGAACTGACCCAATGGTGCTCGACCCACATGGAAGCCATGATCCGGCAGGCGCCGGAGCAGTACTGGTGGCTGCACCGCCGCTGGAAAGATCCCCGCCCGGCGAAACGCCGTGCAGGCAAGGCGGCTTAGTCAGGCCGGATTTCCTTGCGGTACACGATGCCTTCGGCGATCTGTTCGAAGCCCAGTTTGCGGTAGAGTTGCAGGACGGGGAGGTTGCTCTGGAGGGCCTGGGCTTCGAGGAATGCCACCCCCTGATTCGACAAGTTGCGCGATAATTCGCCAACGAGATGCGCGGCCAGGCCCTGGCGCCGTGAGCCGGGCTCGACGAACAGGTCCACAAGGCCCGCGACGCGGCCGGGCCGGGCTGCCCGGCCCCATTCCATCGCCCGGACCACCGCATACGCCACCTGCTGTCCCCCCCCGCGCGGCACAAGCTCGAACCGCGTGGCCTCGAAATCGCCGACCGTCGATGCCTCCCACCGGGTCCGCGCCGGAGTATCCATAATCACTTGCACCAGCAGCCGCCGGCGGCACTGCATTTGCAGCCGATCCATTGGCGGGCGGGAGGTGCTCACGTCGTGCCGGAAGAGAAACGTCCGGTCGACGGCCGCGTAGCCCCGGGCCGGATAGAGCTGCCGGCTCACCAGGTCCGACTCCAGCACGCCCGGCGCCTCGCACCCGCCGTAAAGCCCCGCGTAAAAAGGGCTCACCGGCCACACGCCCCCCCCGTAAAGCACTTTCGCCCCGCGCTGGCGCAAGTACGCTTCGCAGCGGTCCAGAAGTCCGGCAGCGACCGCGGCCTCGTCGCAGTCGGGCCGGACCACGATCAGGCACGTCACGCCCGTGCCGGTGCAAATCCGATCGCCGGCTGCGTTGGGCCCGAACGAAGCGTGCGCGAATCCGACCGGCCGATCGTCGTCCAGCGCCAGGATCAGGCCGGCGTAGTCGAAGTGGAGTCTGCCGAAGACGAGTTGCTCGAACAAGTCGACCGACACCGGCTGCACCAGCGCGACATCGCCCGGCCGACTTCGCCAAATCCCGGCCAAAACCGGCGGATCGGTGTTGCGAAACCCACGATAGCGAAGCATCACACGTCGCAAGCGTTCCAGGTGCCAAGGTGCCGGCGTCTGAAGCCGACGAATTTCATCATGGATTATAGGGCTCCCCGCCTTGCCGCGAAAGCGCCGCCTCCGCGCTCGGCGCAGGTCTCCTGACCTCGCCGACCGCTGACCGCAGGTCTCCTGAGCTACTGGAGACCTTCGGTCACGCCGAGTGCGGGGTCGGGAGACCCGCGCACAGCGCGCACGCCGAGTGCGGGGTCGGGAGACCCGCGCACAGCGCGTGCGGGAGACCCGCGCACAGCGCGCTGAGAAAGTTCCGTCACGTGGCCGAGCAACGCTTGTGCCGGATCAGGGTCGATGCGCGCCAGCCGCGCGGAGAGCGGCTCCGCGACGCCCTTCTGGCGGAGCGCGGCAAGGTAGTCGCGCAAGGCGACGGCGCGCTCGGGTCGCGACTGGAGCATAAAATGCACCCAAGCCCACGATTCCGCGTACTGGGCCTGCGTGAGGTCGCCCGAGGGGGCCAGTCGCTCCAACCGAGCCAGATCGGGTTGCCACACGCCTTGACCAATCTGCTGGCCGAGGTGTTTCAGGTGGTCCCGATTCAATCCGTGCTGGGCGCGAGGAGCTTCGCCGTATTCGGCCAGCCCCTCATCGAGCCACAGCGGCACGTCGGCAATCGCCGAGTGGAGATACCCGTGCGTCACCTCATGGCGAAGGTCTTCGGCCACGCGATCGCCCCATTGGGCGTACACCAGCAACTGCGTGTCGGTCTCCAGGAAAAACGCCCGCCGCGGCGGAAATTCCGGATGCCTCAGACGCACGAACTCCTTGAACTGCTCGGCACTGTCAAAGAGGTAGACGTGGATCGGCTCGTCGGAGTAGGGCAGACCGAGCTTCTCCTCCAGGTCCGACCGCCGTGCGGTCAGTTCTTCCAGCAGGCGGTGGTTAACGGGCAGGGGGAAGTCGCTGTGAAACACCAGTTGCCCGCGGACCAGCGTGTTCTGTTCCGGGAGGCTCAGACGCTCCGTCCAGATCGCCGCGCATCCCACCAGCAGCGGGATCCCCAAGCACCCGAGCCTCGCTGCCTTGGTCACCCGAACAGTCCACATCCTGCCGATCCACCAGTCCCGTGGGCCGGATCGTAGCAGATCCGCACCGGGCGAAAAAGGCCAAGCCCGAGAATCGGCTATGTCATGCCGACTAGCCAGCCCAGCCAAAAGCGATTCTCACCGACTGTCCCTCTATAGGGTTATTGGTGACCGAAGTCCGGCTTGCATGGCCAGTTCCGCTTTCGATGGGTCTGCAAGAATTGGCTCCGCGCCATCCCGGCAGGGCGAGAGGGCTGTCATTCCTCGGCCGCACGCAATCTGGCTCGAGCCTCCGCAAGGGTGATTGTTGCCTTCTCCCGCCCGCGCGCGTCGAGCAATCGCATGAGTTCCTCGTTCTGCCGCGTCAACTCGATCTCCCGGTCGAAATC
>CAYTJV010000406.1:0-1637 GCA_964438165.1 uncultured Planctomycetaceae bacterium
CGCTTGCCGTCCTTGGTGACCCAGCGGGCCGCGCCCATGGCCATCTTGCCGATCAGGGCCGGCGGTGCGGGGGGGCGCTTCTTTTCCGACCGGCGCAGAGGCGTAACCGGCAGAGGCAAGGGGGCGAAGCCTTCACCACCCGTCTGGTGCTGCGGCTTGGCTTGCGGCGGCGGCCCGCAATCGATCGGCCCGGAGTTCTCCTCCCCCTCGGCAGCGGAGACAAGCGATGGCACGCCCAATCCCGCCGTGCTGCTCACGGCACAGGTAAGCCCCAATCTCTCCAAGAACCTCCGGCGGGAAAGCTCGTCGCGATTGCACTGGCTGGAAATCGACATCGCAACCTCCTCCCTTGTTCATAAGACCGATGGACGCCGCCGCCCTGGCGTGCTCAACAGCTACCCCAAGGACACTATCCCACCATCACCATTTTGGCGAAGTTGTCGAGTCGCCGTCAAGAGTTTTCGACCGCGGTGGTTCCACTACGCACTATCGGGTTGTACAATGTCACTCGAAAGTAGCACATCCCGGACTCGAACGGCGCGGTGGCGAGTACACTCTCTACCGGTTCGTCGCTCTTGGGGGAACATATTTCGCCGCCGGTCGGGAGATCGGATTGTACGCGGTGAAACTCAGAACTCAACAAGGCCCGCACAACATGTAATAATGGAGACTTGAGAAAGCGGGCGGCGGCCCGTCCGTATTGTTCAGCAAAGGAGACCAAGCAGTGGGCACGGTTCTACGCAGCGTGCGAGGCACGATCGTGGCCAGCGCAGCGGGGCTGGTGGCCGCGTGGGCGGCGTGCGGCGGAGTGCAGGCCGGGGAGCCGGCGGCCTTGAATCCCTTTGGGGCGGTCAGACAGGCCCGCGACGACGCGATCCCGGGCTACCTGGAGATGTCCGACGGCCAGGTCTACGTGGGCAGCATCTACATGACCCGCGATAAACGCCTGAAGATGGAAGACAGCATGCGCCAGGTCGGCGGCGGCGACGACGGCGCGCCGGACGACAATTCCGAAAAACGTCAGCGAGAGATCCCGCTGCGAGTGGTCAAGCAGATCGAGGCCAAGGTCGAGAAAGAGTGGATCGAGAAGGAGTGGCGATTCAAGGAGTTGGCCCTGGACGAGAAGTACTTCACCGGCCGCACGTATCCCTCGAGGAAGTACGTGTACACGGTGACGCTCAAGGACGACCGCAAGATCACCGCGCCGGTGGCGGAGATCTTCTACGTCAAGCCGTTCCGCGATCTCGGCAGCGGACCGCGGAGCGACGGGGAGAACGAGCCCATCCGCTTCCAGATCCACAAGCGCGACAAGGGCGAGCCCGGCACCACGCTGAAAGCGCTGACGTACGTCAAACTGATCAAGCTCGGCGAGGCCGCGCTGGAAGAGGGCAAGAAAAAGGCCGCCAGTGCGGGGAAGTCTTCGCCCTCGCGTAAGAGCCGAGCCACCGCGAAGGCCGAGTCCGCCGAGGACGAAGAAAACGCCAAGCCCGCCGCGAGAGATAAGAGCGAGGACGAAGAGAATCGCCCGGCGCCGGCGAAGAAGAAAGCGAGCAAGAAGACCAAGATCAAGAAGCAAGAGGACGAGTAAGGACCAACGCACTTGCGCGAAATCCCCACCGACCCCGCGTCGGTGGAAG
>CAYTJV010000406.1:1737-7166 GCA_964438165.1 uncultured Planctomycetaceae bacterium
GAAATCCCCACCGACCCCGCGTCGGTGGAAGCGGGTTTGACAACTAGAGACGAGGCCGATTCAACAATGAAATCCCCACCGACCCCGCGTCGGTGGAAGTGGGTTTGACAACTACCGGGGCCGCCGTAGTTGCCAAACCCTTTTCCACCGGCACGGGGCCGTTGGGGAAAGCAGGGAATCGGCTCTGTCGAAAAGCTGGCACCGTATCGCTGTAGTTGCCAAACCCGTTTCCACCGGCACAGGGCCGGTGGGGAAAGCAGGGAATCGGCTCTATCGAAGATATTGACGCCGCATGGCTGGTAGTTGCCAAACCCCTTTTCCACCGGCACGGGGCCGGTGGGGAAAAACCAAGAGCCATCCGTGTCCAAAGTGAACGCCGTTTGGCCCCACTACCCTTTGGTGCCAGGTGGAAACAAGTGGAAGAGACCCGGTGATCGCCAAGCTGCCCAATGAACTCCGGGCTGTCGTCATCGCCCATCCCGGTGAACCTTTGGAACTAATCGACGAGCAGACCAAGATCGCGTATGTGCTGGTTCCGGCCGAGGAATTCCAGCGGCTCACGAGGGCCTCCGACGATCAACTGAGCGATACCTACGCCGCCCAGATCGAATCGGCCATGCAAGCCGGTTGGGATGACCCCCGAATGGACGAGTACAACGATGTTTGAACTCACGCTCGAACAAGGTTACAGCGTCACCACCATGGTGGCGGTCGCGTTGGCGGCCATCGCGTTGGCGGCGGTGTTTTACCGCAAGGCGTTTGGGATGCTCAAGGCCGTGCAGTGGCAGAAACTGCTCCTGCTGCGGATCGTGGCGATCCTGGTCGTGATCCTGTTGCTGTTCAAGCCGACCTTGAGCTATCACGAAGAGTTGCTGGAGAAGCCCTCGCTGGTGTTCCTCCTGGATACGTCGTCTTCGATGAGCATCACCGACGACGCCAGCGGGATCTCGCGCTTCGATCAGGCGCGGACCCAGTTGGAGAAGTGGTGCGACCAGCTCAAGGACGACTTTCGTCTCCACTTGGTCGAGTTCTCCGAGCGGGCCACGCCGCTGGAGGACCCGGCGCAACTGGCGGCGCTGAGCCCGAAAGGGAAGTCGACCTCGCTTTCAGGGGCCCTCTTGGCCGCCTCGCAGAAGGCGCCCAAGAAGGAGGTCGCAGCGGTCTTCCTCCTTTCCGACGGGATCCACAACTCGGCCCGCAGTCCTTTGGAGGTGGCCAGCAAGCTGGGGATGGTCATCAACACGGTCGGCATCGGGGCCAGCTTGCGGAACAACCTCGCCTATCGCGACATCCAGGTGACCGGCATCGATTGCCCCGACCGGCTGATGGTCAACAACAAGGCGAAGATCACCGGCATGGTGGAAGGGATCGGTCTGGCGGGCCGGGTGATCAAGGTCGTTCTGGAGGAGGACGAGAAGCCGATCCAGGAGTCGGAGCTGACGCTCGACGGCGTGGAGGGCTCGCAGAAGATCGAGTTCGAGTTCCGCCCGACGGTCAAGGGACGCCACACGTACACGGTCCGCTGCCCGCCGATTCCCGAGGAGAAAATCACCGAGAACAATCACCGTTCGGCGATCGCCCTGGTCGTGGAGCCGGGCATCCGCGTGTTGTACATCGAGGGGACGCTCCGCGGCGAGTACGGAGCGATCGTCGACCGCTTCTTGTCCAAAGACCCCGACCTGGAGTTCTGCGCCCTGATCCAGACGCGGCCCAACGTGTTCCTCAAGCGGAGCAACATCGAGGGCTTCGAGCTGAACTCGATCCCCAACGACGCCGAGACGCTCGGCAAGTTCGACGTGTTCATCATCGGCGACCTCGACAGCAGCTACTTCAAGCAGCAGCAACAGGAGTTGATCATTCAGCGGGTGCGCAACGGGGCGGGGCTGTTGATGCTGGGTGGCTACCATGCGCTGGGCCCGGGCGGGTACGCGGGCACGCCGGTGGGCGAGGCCCTGCCGGTGGTCGTCGGCGGCCGCGAGATCGGCCAGGTAAACGACTCGTTCCTGCCGCTCTTGACGCCCGACGGCGCGCGCCACCCGATCTTCGGCAACATCGCCGGCTTCTTCCCCACCCGGGGCGGCGCGCCCAAGGAGGCCGGCCTGCCCGAGCTCGACGGCTGCACGCGCATCGAATCGGCTCGGCCCGGGGCCACCATCTTGGCGGTCCATCCCACCGAGGCGAACCAGATGCCGGTGCTGGCCGTCCAGCCGCTGGACAAGGGCCGCACGGCGGTCTTTTGCGGCGACACGACGCGCAAGTGGCAGCAAGGGCCCCGCGCGCTCGATCAGGAGTCGCCCTTCCTGCGGTTCTGGGGACAAATGGTCCGCTGGCTGGCAGGCCGGGCGACTACAGTGGAGGCCAAGGCCAGTGTCACCAGCAGCACCGACAAGGGCTACTACGAGCCGGAAGAAGGCGTGCGGATCACGGCCGTGGTCCGCGACGAGAAGGGCGAAGGCGCCGCCGATGCCAAGGTGGTGGCGAAAGTGAAAGGTCCGAGGCAGCCCGAGGAAGTGCCGCTGGTCGTGGCATCCGGTCCCACCGGCCACTACGGCGGCACGCTCCAGCCGAAGCTGGCCGGGCGCTACGAGATCGTGGTCGAAAGCCGCGTGGGCCAATTGACCCTCGCCGCCGACAAGCTGGTAATCGAAGTCGGCCGTCCGAACCTGGAGTTCGAAAAGCTCGACATGGACGAGAAGATTCTGTCCCGCATCGCCTCGGACAGCGGCGGCCGCTACCGCCACATCAGCGTGGCCAGCAGCCTGATCGAGCAGCTCGACCGCACCCAGCAGCAGAAGAAGGTTCTCTCGGAGTGGCGCCTCTATCGGCCGCCGGGGTTCTGGGCGCTGTTCGTCGTGGTGCTGAGCGTGGAGTGGGTGTTGCGGAGGAGGTATCAACTGCGATGAGTCCGCGCAGCGGCTATAAATATCTGGAGCCCGAGGCCCTGGCACGGGTCAAGAACCTCTCGATGGTGGCCCGCGGCGTGGTCGAGGGCTCGATGACCGGCCTGCACGCCAGCCCCTACAAGGGCTTCAGCGTGGAGTTCGCCGAGCACCGCGAGTACACCATGGGCGACGACCCCCGCCACCTCGACTACAAAATGCTCGCCCGCACCGAGCGGCTCTACATCAAGCAGTACGAAGAAGAAACCAACATGCGGGTCCAGATCCTTCTGGACACGAGCGGCTCGATGGGCTACAGCCATTCGGCGAAGATCACGAAGTTCGACTACGGCGCGTACCTCACCGCGATCCTCTCGTACATGATGACGCGCCAGCAGGACTCGGTGGGCCTGACCACGTTCGATACCAAGATCCAGCTCGACATGCCCGCCCGCAGCTCCCCGCGGCACTTCAACGAGATGATGCACCAGCTCGAAGAAATCAAGCCCGGCAGTGAGACGGGCATCGCCGAGACGCTCCACGTGCTGGCCAACCGCTTCAAGAAGCGGTGCCTGATCGTCTTGATCAGCGACCTGTACGACGAGCCGGAGGCGGTGATGCGGGCGTTGCACCACTTCCGCCACCGTCGCCACGAGGTGATCGTGTTCCAGGTGTTCGACAAGGCGGAGATCGACTTCCCCTTCAACGACACGGTGGCGTTCCAGGACCTGGAGACCGGCGAGCGGCTCCAGATCGACCCGGCCTACGTGCGCGACGTGTACAAGGAGCAGATCGAGCAGTTCATCGAGGCCTACCGGCGCGCCTGCGCCGAGAGCAACATCGACTACGTGATGACCGACACGACGACGCCTTACGACTTCATGCTTTCCCGCTATATCACGAAACGCGCCCAGCTATGACCGGGGGCGCTTTCCTGAGGGTTTTGTGCCCCCCCCTTGCTTCGGGTGGTGGGTTTGTGTTAGAATCCATTCGGGAATTGCCGGTGGAGAGGAGGTGACGCTGTGAAAAGCGCCTCGGTCGCGAAGGTCGCGGCTCAGTTCAACGATTATCTGGAGGCCAGTCGCGAGCAACCGGTGCTTGTCACGCGCAACGGCAAGCCGGTCGCCGTCCTGGTGGCCGTCCAAGACAGGGCGGAAGCGGAGCAGGTCGCTTCGGGCCGATCGCGGTTGCTGCGATCGGTTCTCGAGGAAGGGCACCGGCAAATCCAAGAGGGCCGCGGCATCCCCCACGCCCAGTTTTGGCGGGAGGTCGAGGAGTCCCGCCGGGCCAATCGCCCGGCGCCATCGCGGCGCAAGAAAGCGTAGCGCAATGGTGCGCCGAGAAGTCATGCCATGGCCCGAATTGATGAGGCTCTGCGGGATCCCGTGCAAGGGAATCGAGGCCGCTGCGGCATCCCAACCACGCCCTTCGCAAAGCCTCAGGGTGTGCCACCCGGCCCGCCGCGGCTGCGCCGAGAGCAACATCGACTACGTGATGACCGACACGACGACCCCCTACGACTTCATGCTTTCCCGCTATATCACGAAGCGCGCCCAGTTGTGACGTTGCCACTTGCATGAGCAAGGACCGGAAGGATGCCTGACGAGAAACTCCCACAAGTCGGGAACGGAGGATTTGAGGGCCTCAAGAAGGTCAACGATTACGGCGCCGAATACTGGTGCGCGAGGGACCTGCAACCCCTCCTGGGGTACAGCCAGTGGCGGCGGTTCGAGAACGCAATTAGGAAAGCCATAACCTCTTGTGAACAATCGGGTAACGAGCCGAGCCACCATTTTGCCAGCGCCGGCAAAATGGTTGGAATCGGATCAGAGGCGTCTCGGGAGGTGCCTGATTATCACCTCTCCCGGTTCGCTTGCTACCTAATCGCTCAAAACGGCGACCCGCGTAAGCCGGAGATCGCCAACGCCCAGAAATACTTCGCGATCCAGACCCGACGCCAGGAGTTGTCCGATCGGGCCGCCGCGGACCTTGAACGGCTGGAGCTTCGGAGGCAGACCTCCGAAGAGTTCAAAGCACTTTCCGGTGCCGCGCGCCAAGCCGGTGTGCAGAGCCGCATGTTTGGCGTCTTTCACGACGCCGGGTACAAGGGCCTGTACGGCGGACTTGGAGCGGATGCCAACAAGGCCCGCAAAGGCATCCCCATGAAAGAGCAACCCATGGAACGTAAGGACCCCACCCAGCCTGCCGCAAATCAGTTCCGCATGACTCAAACTCGCGACAAGCTGGCCCGCCAGAATATCCATGGTCAAGAGCAAGCCATTCAGACGCACAAGCAGGTCGGCAAAGAGGTCCGCGATGCGATCAAACGAATCGGAGGCATGCTCCCCGAGAACCTGCCGCCTGCGGAGCATATCAAGCAAGTGGAAAAACGCATCAAGCAGGCCACGCCGAAGTTGGAACTTGAAGGCCCGGAAGCCCAAGGGCTGATCCGCGACGAACCGTCAGAGGAATAGCGCCATATGAAGGATGGCGCGCCATGAGGCTTTATGAAGGGCATGGTTGACAAGGGGAGGCGCCCCGAACCACGCC
>CAYTJV010000407.1:0-7150 GCA_964438165.1 uncultured Planctomycetaceae bacterium
CCCCGGCGGGGAAAGTCGGTCGTGCCCCTTTTTAGGGTTCCGGGTGCGCTGCGCGGAGCAGGGCCCCGGCATCGCGCCGGGCAAGGCCGCCGTATGCTACGACGGCGACCGCGTGTTGGGCGGCGGCTGGATCGAGTGAGGCTTCTCATGGGCCGACGAGGTGTTATACTGTTGTCCACTTTGATGGGCGTTGACGTTCCGTTACTCATAGTCTACAATGGCAGGTTGCGATGCCTGTGGTGAGTAGGCAGCGGATGCATCATTCGGAGGGGGACGAGATGCGAGCCGACCGGATCAAGGCGAATGGTGTGCATTACACCCCCCCGGCCCTTGCCGACTTCTTGGCGGCTGTGACTTCAGAGGCGCTGGGGGGGTTTTCCGAGACCGTCAGCGTTTTGGATCCGGCATGTGGTGATGGGGCACTTCTCAATGCGTTCGTAAAGCGCCTTCCGGCCAAAATGCGCAAGCGTGTGGCATTGTACGGTTATGAGACGGACGCAGAGGCCATCGAGACAGCGAGAGAGATGCTATCCCACGCTGGAGTGCGGGAGGTGAACCTGACGCAAGAGGATTTTCTCTCGGTCCGAGGAGTCGATGCCCATGGCCATCGGCGGCAATTAAGTCTCCTGGACCGCGAGGCGGGCAATGGCGTCATCCATCGGTTCGATGCCGTGATAGCGAATCCGCCGTATGTGAGGACCCAGGTGTTGGGCGCAGCGAAAGCCCAAGAGCTGGCGAAACGGTTTGGGCTGTCGGGCAGGGTCGACCTCTATCAGGCTTTTGCCAAGGCGATGGCAAGCGTGTTGAAGCCAGGAGGCGTGTTAGGATTACTGACATCGAATCGGTTTCTCACGATCAGGTCCGGTGCCGCCTTGCGTCACTTGCTGCGAACCGAGTTTGAGTTGGCAAGCATCCACGACTTGGGAGACACGAAGCTCTTTTCGGCGGCAGTGCTACCCGCCATCGTCGTGGCAAGACGGCAGGTCCGGAGCCAACCGGTTGGCAGTTGTCTGTTTGACAGGGTGTATGCGTGCCGATCCGAGAAAGGTGCGCCGACAATACACGCTACGTTCCCGTCGGTGCTTGATGCATTGAAGGACCGAGCAATTAGCGGCATGGTCAGCACGGAGAAAGGATCATTCAAGATTGAGCGCGGCGTTTTGCGGGCGGGAAAAAACGATGAAGTCTGGTCTCTGAGCACCCCCGATTACGAGGCGTGGCTTGGTCGAGTTCGAGAGAAGCAGGCTTGCACCTTCGAAGACGTGGCCTATATCCGAGTCGGCATAAAGACAACAGCCGACACAGTATTCATTCGCGACGACTGGGAATGCTTGCGCTCGCAGACTCGGCCTGAAGAGGAATTGCTTCGCCCTCTAATGACTGACTCGGACGCGGGGCGTTGGGCTCCGGCCCGGCAAAGCCGAAGACTGAAAGTTCTCTACCCTCACGTGATCGTCTCTGGGAAACGCGTCCCAGTCGAACTGAGCGACTTCCCTCGGGCACGCCGGTACCTGGAGAGTCACAGAGAGAGACTGTCGCGTCGCAAATACGTACTTGAAGCGGGAAGGCGGTGGTATGAGATTTGGGTCCCTCATGACCCGTTGGACTGGGCACTGCCGAAAATCGTCTTCCCCGACATCGCGGAGGAGCCGCGATTCTTCTTCGACTCGACCGGTGCAATCGTCAATGGAAACTGCTATTGGATCACGTTGCGCCCGGGCTTCGGATCGGATTGGCTCGTTCTGATTCTTGCGATTGCGAATTCTTCCTTCATAACGAAGTACTACGATCTGGCCTTCCACAACAAGTTGTACGCCGGACGGCGCCGCTTTATGACGCAGTATG
This sequence comes from uncultured Planctomycetaceae bacterium, assembly GCA_964438165.1. GTDB lineage: Bacteria > Planctomycetota > Planctomycetia > Pirellulales > Thermoguttaceae > CALFBP01. Next base: position 1,846 of record CAYTJV010000407.1, read on the forward strand.
TACGGCGCTTCCCGCTTCCGGACATTTCGTCGCCGCTGTCAAAGAAGATTGTCGCGTTTGCCCGTCGCCTTGTTGACGAACGCGACCACCCTGCGCGTCGAGAGTGGGAGACCGCGACGGATGCGCTCGTCTGGGAAAGCTTCGGCCTACAGGCCGTGCATGAGTTCCGAGATCGTTATCCCAAGCGCCCGAGCGATGACTTCAATGTTGCGAAGGGCGACATTTCGTCTTCCGCGCTCGATCCCGCTGATGTACGTTCGGTCCAACACGCACTTGTCGGCAAAGGCCTCCTGAGAAAGCCCTTTCGCCTTGCGCAATTCCCGAACGCGGCAGCCGAACTTCTGGCGGATGTCAAGACGCGCACTCATGGCATGAGCCTAGGGGCGGACGGGAATCACGTCCACGGACTATAAGTCACATTTCGCATGTGCCCATGGAGGGGCCCTGAGACGTCGATCAGCCCGGCAGAAGCCCGGCGAACGCGTCGCGGAGGAATGGCTCCGGGTACAGGCAGAAGGCATATTCCCGCCAGGAGAGAACGGCTTCGGCGGCCAAGGCTGCGGCCGTTGCGCTGCGATGACGCAGGAGATCTTCGCGGCGACCGGCCACGAAGGGTTGAATCGCGGCGTTGACGCGCCGGATTTCCTGCCAGCGGGTGCGGGCGTTTTCGGCAGTCTGCGGCGTGGCAATCCAACGCTTCTTGCCGGCAACCAGCTCACCTGCCTCGCAGTCCGGCCGACTGCATCCCATCGCATCGATCGCCGTCTCCGGATGGTAATCGAGATCGCGCAACTGCCGGTCGATCGCTCGGGCCTCTTGGGTCGTGACGCGCTGGCGTGGCACCGGCAACAAGAGCGTGGCCGAGAGCACCAGGAAGCCCGGCGGCTGGAGTCCGAACAGCCGTTGGATGATGGCGTCGGTCACCTGGTCGTACTTCGCCCCGCCGATCCCGTGCAGGAAGAGATCGCCCAGGACCAGCCGGGCAAAAAGGGTAGTGACGAGGGCCCGGGAGCGGAGCTTCACGCCACGGCGGGCGAGTTCCATGACGCCATCCACCGCGCGGTCCATGCCGCCGGTCGGCGAAAGCTCCAGGGGGATCTCCAAGCCCTGCCGGTCGGAGAGCACGAGTTGGCGGCCGCGGCGGCTCGCGAACAGCCGGCGCCGCTTCGGGTCGTCCGCCGTCCAGATCCAGTACGGGGCCTCCAGCCACGGGCCGTCGACGGCCAGGTCGGGAACCGGATGCGCCGTGCTGCGGATGCGATGGACCCGCCGGTACTCATGGACCACCTCGTTGTAGACTGCCACCAGCCGCTCCAGCTCGGCCAGAAGATACACGGTGAAATGGGCGAACGACCGCAGTTGGCACACGCGGCTTTGGGGGATCTCCAGGGTCTCGAGTCCCAGACGCCGCTCCAACTGGTGCCGCGACTGGGCGAGGCAACTGCCCAGGTTGTCGGTCTGGTGCGCGCGCCCCACGGCCAGCGGCCAGTAGTCGCGCAGGAGCGGATCGGGAACCAGCTCGGCGACGTGCTCCGTCGCCCGTTGACCGAACGTCTCGAACAGTGGCCGGTTCAAGACAGAGCGTTCTTCGAAAGGCACCACCGGTCCGGGCTCGTCCAGCGCGATCATCGCCGCCTGAGGGTGTGCGGCCGATCCTCCGGGCACCCGAACCGAGCTGGATTTCATCGTGTCGCTGTCGATCACCAGGTTGACGGCAATCGCCCCGTGCTGCCGGGCGAGGTGGCCGAGGGCGAAGTTCTTGAACCACACCCCGGGGTGAAAAAGCTGCGGCTGGTGGCCTGCCACGAAGAGCCGATCCGCATCGTCCGGCCGGCGTGCCGGATCGAGCGGCAGGTCCGAGTAGGTGGCCGTATAGCGGGCCGCCTCGGCCAACAGTTCACGCCGCGCCTGGCGCGCCAGCGCGGTCAGCGATACCCCGTGGAAATCGATCTGGTAGGATTCGCGCAGCCGCCGGTTGGCGGCCAGAATGCCGGGCACCCGGCTCCAGCCAGGCTCCACTAGCGCGGCGCCGTCTTCCCGCGGCGCGCGGAGTCGGCGGTACTCCAATGGGTCGGCCGGGTGGGTCATGCCGTTCGATCTCCGGAAGCGGCATGCGTGGGCACACGGCGGTGCGGCAGATTCACCTTGGCCAGGCTCCGCTGGAGGACCTCGCGGTACACCGCAAGCCGGATCGACGAGTTATCCATGGACCCACCGAAGGAGCGGGCCTCTTCCAGGTAGATCAGCGGCACCGGCAGTTCCACGATCTTCAGGCCCAGCGCGGCCGCCTGCGCCCACAGTTCCAGCGGCATGGCATAGCCGGGATCGGTGATCTCGAATTTGGCCAGGATCGGCGCCCGATACGCCTTGAATCCGCAAAAGGCGTCGGTCAACGTCCAGCCCAAGAGGCGGTTCAACTCCTCGGTGATGATCCGGTTGATTCGGCGGCGCTGCTGGGGCGGTTGGCTGTCGCCGACGAACTGTCGTAGGTAGCGGCTGCCGGAAACGATGTCGGCCTCCTGCTCGATGCAGGTTTGCACAAACTCGGGGATTCGCTGCGGCTCGTGCTGGCCGTCGCAGTCGATGGTCACCAGCACGTCGTAGCCGCCGCGCAGGGCGAACTCGAAGGCCGACGTCAGGGCCGCCCCGTAGCGCCGGTTCCGCCCGGGCGTGACGACGTGAATTCGCTGCCGCGCGGCCAGCAGGGCCGCGGTGCCGTCGGTCGAGCCGTCGTCGACCACCAGGACGTCGTCGCTGTAGCCGACGACCTCGTCGAGGACGGGGCCCACGTGGCGTGCTTCGTTGTATACCGGCAGAGCGGTCAGGGTTCGGAGCGTCATGCCCTCATTGTAGCGCCAACGGGGGGGCGGGGGAAGAGGTGGTCCACGGTGGCCGTTCGTCTATGCCGCCTCGCCAGCGGCTCGGGCCCTCACAATCGGCACAACCAGTGGCTCCAACGCCCAAATGATGTTGCTCGCGGTACCCCGTGGCCGTTCGTAGTCCCGGCTTTAGCCGGTAATCCGCCAAGAATCCCGCCTGAAGGCGGCACTACGAACGGCCGTTTCCAGCCGCGTGCGATTTACCATCGCCGAGCAAGCCTGGCCGCCCAAAGGCAAAAACTGACTCTCCCCGCACCCGGGGGCTTGCCGTGGCACTGCGGCCTGGAGAGAATTGTGGTTGAGGCCCATCGGGACGGTACGCGAACTCGCGGTGGGCTGTTCCAACCTTCCTGTGGATGGTCCTTGGATGACCGGTACTCAAGCCCCGGCTTCTCTCGGTTTTGAAGAGATCAGGCCCGGCGACCGCATTGTGGTGGAGCACGGAGTCACGGTGGGTGTTCTGTCGTGGACCACGCGCACCAGCGGCAAGGTGGTTCGCACCGAGCGGCGGCGCCACGGCCTGCACTTCCGCCGCAACATCGACGACAAGGTCTTCAGCGACGTCATCATCCTGGAGCTCCCCGACGGCGAGTTCACCACCCTGACCATGGATGAATTCACGACCCTCTATCCGGCATGAGGGGAGCTGTCAGCTTTCAGCTATGAGCTATCAGCTTTCCTCGCTCGAGTCTATGCCCTTCGTTCTGACGGACCCCAAGACCGCTGAAAGCCGAAAGCTGACGGCTGATAGCTGACTGCTGAAAGCTCTCTCCTGCGATGCCTGATTTCCCCCAGCCTGTGTCCACCGCGAACCTCTTCTCCGCTCATCCGCGGAGCTTCGAGCAGAACCGCTATGTGTATCCGGTGGTAAGCCGCCGGGCGGACGGGATTTCGATCGGGGTGAACCTGAATCTCGATAAGGTCTGCAACTTCGACTGCATCTACTGCCAGGTCAATCGCTCCGAGCCTGGCGAAAAGGAATTCGTCGGCCTGGACCGCCTCGCAGGGGAGCTGGACGCCGCGGTCGAGCTGGTCGCCTCCGGCCGGATTTATGAGCAGCCGAAGTTCTCCCAGACCCCGCCCTCCTTGCGCCGACTCAACGATATCGCCCTAAGCGGCGACGGCGAGCCGACCACCTATCGCAACTTCGACGATGTGATCGCCGTGTGTGCCGACGTCCGCCGTCGCCACAAGCTCGACGACGTGAAGCTGGTGCTGATCACCCACGCCAGCATGTTCCACCGCGATCGCGTGCGCCGCCGGCTTGCGATGCTCGATGCCGCCAACGGCGAGATCTGGGCCAAGCTCGACGCCGGCACCGCGGCCTACTACCACCTCGTCGCCCGGTCGTCGATCCCGTTTGCCCGAATCCTGGAAAACCTCCGCGACGCGGCCCGGGCACGGCCGATCGTCATCCAGTCGCTCTTCATGCGAATCCACGGCGAGCCTCCCTCGCCGTCCGAACAAGCGGCCTACTGCGACCGCCTGGCGGAAATCGTCGTCGCCGGCGGGCGGATCAAGCTCGTGCAGGTCCACACCATCGCCCGGCCGCCCGCCGAAACCTGGGTCGCCCCGCTCGACGACGCCCAAGTCGACGCCCTAGCCGACCTGGTCCGCCGCCGCACCGGATTGCCCGTGGCGGCCTTCCATAGCCGCTGACGGCTAGCTTCCTTCGGGCCGAAACACCGAGTCGCCCGTCTCTACCAGGAAGCGTGCCCCTTGCTTGAACGCCGAACGCACGTCGAGCCGTAGGTTATGCTTTAGCATATTCGTCCGCAGAGTAGCGTAGTCGAGTAGGGCGGACGGAGCGGAGCGACGCCCGCCGGTTTTACTGCGAATCGCGGCGGGCCTCACTGCCTTTGGTCCGCCCTACTTCTACTCGCCTTGGGCAGTTCCCCGCAGGACGGATTGCCAATCCATCTACGACATCGTCTTGAGCAGCCCCACGCCCGCGGCCGTGAACTCCCGTGCCGCTGTCGGCGTGAAAGGCGGATAATCGAGGATCTTGGGCACCACGACGGCGGCGTATTCGCCGGCCTTGTAGGCATTGGGGTCGGGCAGGTAGCCGATGATGTCGTCGGCGTAGCCGACGACCAGCGTGTCGGCAAAGGGCGAATCGCGGCGGATGGCCAGACCGTAGCAACTGTAAAGCTCGGAAGGATGGAACAAGATGCCGATCGGGCCCAGGCCCACGGCGCTGATGGTAATCGGCAAATGGGTCTCGCTGAGCTTGCGCTTCGCGTTGCCCCGGAACCAATCGGCGGCGAATCCGGCGTCGACCCATTCACCGCCGGCGCACTTGGCTGGGCCTTTCTCGTAGCGGGCCAGCCAGTCCTTGAAAAGGGCAATATCGAGCGGCAACAGAAATTCCTGCCGGGATGTCTTCAGCGTGTCGATCTTCACCGGCTTGGCCGCTTGAATTGCCT
>CAYTJV010000408.1:0-7149 GCA_964438165.1 uncultured Planctomycetaceae bacterium
GGACGCAGCCGTAGTTGAGGCAATCGCCGCCCAGCAGGTGCCGCTCGACCAGCGCGACCCGGGCCCCCAGCCCGGCCGCGCCGGCTGCGGCCACCAGGCCGGCCGTTCCCGCTCCGACAACGACCAGGTTGTATCGTGGGGCCGGCTCGGGATTCGTCCAGCCCGCGGGGTGGACGTTTCCGACAAGCGTTCGGTTGTGCAGATCGTCCGGGAGGACTTTTTCCAAGAGTTCTTGGGACATCGGCTTCTCCAACAACAGGCCCATGTCAAAGGACTCCAACGGACCTCTTGCCCGAGTGTGCGGGCGGTGCGTCTTGAACCGCATCTTGTGATTGGCCGTGGGCGGCCACGGCCTCGCTGAGCGCTCGCCTCGCCACGCGGGTGACCACGACCGTGGCGACGACGGTCATCACCAAACCCGCGACGAAGAAGACGGTCTGCGGTGCCCCGCCCTTGGGTGCGCCAGCCGCCACGTCTGCAAGGCTCTTGAGCGCCGAGCCCAGATACACGTACATCAACGTCCCCGGCAGCATTCCGATCCAAGATGCCAGGACATATTGCCACAGCCGGACGTTGGTCAACCCGAAGGCGTAGTTGAGGAGATTGAACGGGAAGACCGGTGAGAGGCGCACCAAGAGCACGATCTTGAAGCCCTGCTTTCCCACGGCCCGGTCGATCGCTTGAAACCGCGGATAGGCCGCGATCCGTCTCTCGATCCATCCTCGCAGCAGCGTCCGTCCGACCAAGAATGCGGCGGTGGCTCCAAGCACACTTCCCACCGACACCGCGATCACGCCGCGGACGACGCCGAACAGGAAGCCCGCTCCGAGGGTGAGCACCGAGCCGGGGACGAAGAACACGCACGCCACGACATAAGCGCCCGCCAGGAGAACCGGTCCCCAAGGGCCGACGGACTCGACTGCCTGAAGGAGGCCGGCAAGGTAATCCTTGGCGGGAAGGATCGCAATCCCCGTGACGATTGCCGCGACAAGCACGAGCGCGACAACGATGCGTAGAACGGTCGCCGTCTTCATTGCTTGTTCAAGCTCCAATCGTACTTCAGGTAGTATACCGAGAAGTCCTCGCTGGCGATCAGACGCTTGGTCGCCTCGTCGGGCATGTACTCCGCAAGGCTCGCGAGGGCCTTCTGTGGGGTCGGAGCAAAGTCCTTGCCGAACCAGTTGAGAATGGACGACACGCGGACGCGGCGATTCGCCAAGTCCACCTGGAGATTCTTTGACCGGCCGAAGAAGTCTCGCGTGTTGTCGGCCAGTTGTGCCTCAAGCTTGATTGTCCAGCATCCCCTGGCTCAACAGTGCCCGCGAGAATCCGGGGAAGAGGTCTACCGCAACGGACCTTCAGGAACCACGGAGTCGCAAAGCGGTCTTGATCCGCTCGCGAGCTTCCTGAGAGAGGGAAGGCTCGGGCGCGGCTGGGTCGGCAAGCACCCGTTCAGGGTTCTCACGGGCCGCGCGACGTAGAAACCGCAATTGCCGGGCAAACCCGGCGCACAGCCGGCACATCGCCAGGTGCATCCAAACCTGCAAACGCTGGCGCAGGGGAAGCTCATGCTCCATCGACTCCGACACCAGCTTGGAGACCTCTCGGCAGCGAAGGATGGTCAGAGGCCCCCCCATTTCTCAAGGTGCGACTTCATACATCTCGTCAACTGCAAACGCGCTCGGTGGAGCAGGATCCAAAGGTTTGACGCCGTGATTGCCAGTTCCTTACAGATTTCCTCGCTGGCCGTTTCCTCGATTTCGCGGAGCGTGAACACGTCGGCCTGACGCTGCGACAGCCCCTTGAGGCATGGGTATCGCCGTGGCGATCCACCCAGGTCGCCGGGTCCGTCGTCCTTCGGGGTTGGTTGCCTGGAGTGGCCATGGTCCCTCCAAATGAGTCGGCGGAAATCGAAAGCGCCTGCAACAGCTTGGTACGCGACGTGTTGTGTGGGGGCGAAAGATAGTGTATATTAACAACCAACCGACCGGTCGGTAAAGGGGTCTCAAACGATGCACGAGGGCGAGTTGACCAAAGAACGGCTCTTGGAGGAGGCGACGAAGCTCGTCCACGACAAGGGCTTTCGCGCGACCTCCCTGAATGACCTCTTGACTGCCGCGGGCATCAAGAAGGGGACCCTATACTACCACTTCCCGGGGAAGGACGACCTTGGCTTGGCGGTGCTGGAACGTGCGAAGGCGAAGTTTCTAACCACGCTCGACGAGGTTCTGACGGCCCCGACGCCAGCCGAGAGTCTCCAAAGGTTCTTGGAGTTCGTGTTCCAGAGGCATCGCGGCAGGGGCTTTGTGGGGGGGTGCTTGTTTGGCAATACGGCGCTTGAGATGAGCGATGCGAACAGCCGTTATGCCGATTCCGTGAGCCAGTTGTTCCGGCAGTGGACCGGCAGGATCGCAGCGGTGATTCACGCCGGGCAGAACGCCGGGCAGTTCCGCCGGGACATCCCGGCCGAGAGTCTGGCGCAGGTAGTCGTGTCAACGGTCGAGGGTGGGATCATGATCTCCAGACTTCAGAAGGAAGAAGGCCCGCTCAAGGCGTGCCTCGATTCCCTCAAGACGTTTCTCAGGGCAACTGCCGAGTGAGAGTATTCTGCAGCACTTCTTCAAGCAGCCTTGACGGTGTGAAGGGTGAGCACCTTTCTTGGAGGAAACTGTAATGGCAATCCAAGTGCTGGGGATTAGCGGAAGTCCGGTGCCGGACAGCAACACTGACCGGGCAGTCCGAAAGATTCTGGAGTTCACCGGGCTCCGCACTCAATTCATCAAGTTGAGCGACATGGAAGTGGCTCCGTGCCGCGCCTGCCTCGGATGCGTGAAGACGAACCAATGCGTTGTCCATGACGACGGGAAGCGATTGGGCGAACTGTTCCACGAAGCCTCAGCCTTCGTCCTCGGCGCATTCACGCCCTACAGCAGCTTGGATGCCAGGACGAAAGCCTTCATGGAGCGGATGTACTGCCACCGGCACAGGATCGGCGGAAACGCTCGCAAAGCGGGTTTGGCGGTCATCACGACGGCATGTCCACCAGGGGTTCCCGGGCTGCCGCCCGCTGCGGAAACGGCGGCGTCCCAGATCGCCTGTTGGATGATGGAGGAAGGGATGGTGAACTTGGGGACGCTGGTGATCCAGGGGAACGTCCCCTGCATTCGTTGCGGCTACGGCGACGACTGCCCGGTGAGCGGCCTCAAAATGCTCCATGGGCCGGACGCTTCCGTGGCTTCGGTCGGCGTCAAGACCTTTGAGAGGGATGCCGCACTCGTGACAGCGGCGAAGGAGTTGGCGAGGAGGCTGCGTGGATCGGTCGTCGGGGATGCTTCCTTTCATGAGACATGATCACCTATGCGCCCGTGCATTGCCTTGCGAACTACGGGAAAGTGCCTCAGGGGCTTTTCGCTTGTTGTGGTTTCCCTTACAGGAATCAAGTCCGGAAAGGTTTTGTCATGATGGAATCCGGTCGAGCCGGTTTCGCCGCGACAGCCGATCGTTCGTCCCAGGGGTCCTGTCGATGTCCGCTCGTCTCGGTGGGGTGGGCGTTCGTTTTGCTTTTGGCCCCCGCTGCGATGGCACAGGAAGGGAAGGTCGCCGGAGAAGCGAAGGGCCAGAAGCCGCCCGTCCCGCGAGCCGGACCGGGCCTGATGGTTCTGGAGGCGCTGGCCAAAGACCCCGAGGCATCGTTCCGAAAGGTGGCCGGCGGCAAGGATAAGGTGAACAAGGAAGATTTCCAGAAGCACCTCCTTGCACGATTTGAAGAACTCAAGGGCCGACCGGAAATGCCCGGGCGTATCTTCGATCGCCTGGACGCCAATCGCGACGGCTACTTGACCCTGAGCGAGTACAGGGCAATTCGGAATCTATCGCCTGGCCCGGGTTCGCGCGGGCCGCAGAAAAAGAAGGACGAGCCGCCTCCGGTGGATGTCGGGGCGGAGTCCGCATCGCACCGAGAGATCGAACCGCTAACGGTCCAATTCAAGTCGCTGAGCGCTCTGCGGCTCGACCGGAAGGGAAACCTCTTGGCGTGTGACGAAGACTCGAAAGAGATCAAGGTGCTCGATCCGAGCGGCAAGCAGGTCGCGGTGATGAAGCCCGGAATGGCGCCAGAGGCGATCGACGTGGCGACGGACGGGACCATCTACTGCGGCGGCGAGGGCCGGATCGTGAAGCTGGACGAAGGTGGCAGGGTTCTCAAGGCCGCCAGTATCCCCGCGAACGCCAGTTCAACCGTGAGCGAGCCGCGCCGCGCGACGACGACCCGCTTGCGGCTTTCGGGAATCGCCGTGACGGACAAAGACGTATTCATCGCGTTTGGAATTGGCTACCATCTCTCGGCGAAAGCCAAGCTGTTTCGCTTTGATCGAGACCTCGGGCAACCGAAGATGCTCGCGGAGGGACTGCGTGGTTGCTGCCAGCGCTGCGACATTGTTGCCGGACACGGCGTGCTCTACGTGGCCGAGAATGCCGCCCATCGCGTTGTCCTCTACGACCGCGACGGCAAGGTGCTCGGCAAGTGGGGGCAGAAGAGCCGCAACGACCTCGAAGGTTTTGGGAGCTGCTGCAATCCGATGAACCTTTGGCTCGACTCCCACGGCGTGCTTTACACGGCGGAGTCCGGGCTGGGGCGCGTGAAGCGTTATACGACCGACGGAAAGTTTCTGGGGTTGGTCGGGTACGTGGGAGTGGATCGTTTTCAGAGTGCCACCCAACTGGCGGCCTCGTGCAGCAATCTGGCGATCGCGGTCACGCCCGGCGGCGACCGCGTTTACCTCGTGGACTTCAAGAACCACCGCATCCGCGTGCTCCAGAAAAAGGGCTGAACCGATGGCGTGGAGAACCCGGATGATCGCCGCTGTGGCCACGGTCTTGGCAGCCAGTGTCTCAATGGCCGCCGTCATGGACGGCAAGAGTGGCCAGGCGTCCCCTTCCGCGGTCGCAGGGCCGCCGTCATGGCGTATGTTGGTGATGGACCCGCTTAGCGACAGGATCGCCTGCGACTGCGTGGCCGGCTATGCCCGCCGCAACTACGCCAGGTTGGCTGATTTTCTCGGGGAGCGGTTGCACCGTCGCATCGAGATCGTGTACGCCGAGAGCTTTTCCTCGCCCTCTGCTCCCGCGCAACAAAGGATCGACCTGATCGCCGGGAAACTCTCCGAAGTCGTCGCCGATGCAACGAAGGCCGGCCTCCGCGTTCGCACCGTCGCCATGCTGACGGGCAAGGATGGCTCGGTCACGCAGACCGGACTATTCGTTGTGCGGCACGACGATCCGGCCCGCTCGGTCGCGGACCTCAAGAGACACCGAATTCTTTTCGGCCCCGAAGATGCAGTGGAGAAACACTCGGCGGCGGTGGCGACACTCGAAGCGTTCCGGGTGTCGCTCCCGGGGAGACCCGCCATCAAGGCGAGTTGCAGCGCCGCGGCGTTGGCGGTCGCGGAGAAGGATGCCGACGCGGCGATCGTTTCCAGCTACGCCATGCCGTTGCTGGAAGGATGCGGCACCATCGACAAGGGAACGCTGCGGGTGGTAGGGAAGACCGATCCGGTGCCCTTCATTGCGTTGTTGGCGACGGACCGGGTTGACCAGCAAGAGGAACAGCGCCTAGCCGCCGTACTGGCTGAGGTCCGTACCCAGCCAGCGCTATTGGCGGCGTTGGAATCGAGGGAGGGTTTGATTCGTCTCGTGCCGGTAAGGCGAGGCGGCGGTGTTACGACTGCGTGGCCCGACTGGCGCGGTCCCAGGCGAGACGCCCTCAGCAGCGACGTGCCGACGAAACTCCCCGCGGAAAGGCGGCTGCTCTGGTCACGGACATTGACCGGCCCAGCGATGTCAGGCTTGGCCGTGGACTCTGGACGAATCGTGGTGGCGGACAAAGACCTCGACGAAAAGATCGACATCTTCCGTTGCCTGGACGCCGACACGGGCCAGGAAATCTGGAAACTGTCGTACCCAGCCGTGGGGAAGTTGGACTTCACCAACTCTCCGCGGGCGAATCCGATGATTCACCAGGGTTTGGTCTATATGCTCGGTGCCTTCGGCGATCTCCACTGCCTGACGCTGGACAGCGGGAAGATCGTCTGGAAGAAGCGCCTCGCCGAAGACTTCCAGGCGAAGCGGCCCAATTGGGGATGGTCTTCGACGCCCTTGATCGTGGCTGATAAGCTCATCGTGAATCCGGGGGCCAAGGGCGCATCGCTGGTGGCACTGGACCGCCGCACCGGGGCCGTGCTCTGGTCCACGCCTGGCGATCCGCCCGGTTATGCCAGTCTCATCGTCGCCGAACTGGGCGAGAAACGTCAGGTCATCGGGTACGATGCCGTTTCGCTTGGCGGCTGGGACCCCGATACCGGCAAGAGGCTGTGGCGTTTGGTCCCCAAGGAGCCGGGCGATTTCAACGTGCCGACTCCTGTCGCCGTCGATGGAAAGCTCCTGGTGAGCACCGAGAACAACGGCACGCGCCTGTACGGATTCGACGATCAGGGCCGAATTCTGCCGGAGCCGCTGGCCGTCAATGAGGATTTCACCCCCGACACCTCGACTCCCGTGGCTTGTGACGGCCGGGTCTTTGGAAGTTCCGGGCAACTGGTGTGCCTCGACCTTCGCAACAGCCTCAAGCTGCAATGGAAGTGCGATGACGAGCCTTTTACCGATTACTGCACGTTCATCGCCGGCAACGGCCACGTTCTGGTGACCACGCAGAGCGGCAAGCTGTGCCTGCTTCGCGCGAGCGGCGACTCGATCGAGATTCGTTCCCGTGTTGACCTTTTTCCCGATGTTACGCCGACCGAGCGCGATGTTTGGTCCCATCCCGCACTGATCGGCAACCGGCTCTACGTGCGGAATATGGTCGCCGTTTACTGCTTTTTGTTGGAGTAGGCACGTGACCTTGCCTGTATTCATGTAACGGACGCGGCTCATCCCCTTCTGCTCCAGGCGAACTGGGAGAAAGTCAAGGCCGTGATGATGGCGGGAAACCTGCGACGCAAGGTCAAGGAGACGATTGCGGTACTTGTATCCACGGACAACAGTTGTGCGTACTGACTCGAAACGAAAGGGTCGTGAAGATGTTCACGAGTTTACTTCGCAGCGCGATGGTCGCGGGGGGACCTGCCGCATTCCGGTACGTGGTCAGCCTCTACG
>CAYTJV010000409.1:0-7147 GCA_964438165.1 uncultured Planctomycetaceae bacterium
GGGGTTGCTCGTGATGAGGTTGAAGTACTCGGCGTAGCGTGCGGGCAGCTCGATGTTCCCGCCCAGGCAGACCTCGTGACCGGTGAAGACGAACTCCGGCAGCAGGTATGGGCAGAACTCCAACGCCACGCGGTCGGCGTATTCCCGGTAAATCTCCGTCTGCGGCAGAAGCGACAAGAGACTCGGGAGGATCCTCGCCCCCATCATCCGGAAGGAGACCATCTGGAAGAGCGACTGCTGGAAGTCCTCCATGCTCTCGAAGGGAAAGCCCCATACGTAGAACGCATCGACGCGAGGGAAGATGTCGACTGCCGCGGGCACTACGTCGAGGGCCTCGGCGGCGGTGAAGCCCTTCTTGATCCGCTTGAGCACCTGGTCCGAGCCCGATTCGATGCCGAATCGTAGTTCCAGACAGCCGCAGTCGGCCATGGCCCGCATCATGTCGTGGTCGACCAGGTTCACGCGGCCGAAGGCCTTCCATTGGACGTCCAAGGCGCGGGCCCGCAGCTCGCGGCAGAACTCCATCACCTGCCGCTTGCCCGAGACAAAGAACTCGTCCTGGAACAAAAACAGGTCCACGCCTGCCTCGCGGTGGAGGAATTCCATCTCGTCGACGATGTTCCTCGGGCCCCGTGAGTAGCTCTGGAGGTTCCACACAGGGGCCACGGAGCAGAACGTACACGGGTAGGGGCAGCCGCGGCTGGTCATCATGCCGTAGCCGGCGTATCGCGATAAATCGACCTTTTCGAACGCGGGAAAGGGAATCGCGTCCAGATCGGCGATCCGCTGGCGGTCGGGCGTATGGACGATCCGGCCGCTAGAGCGGAACGATAGCCCGTCCACCGCAACCAGGTCGCCGCCCTCGTGCAGCGTGCGGAGCAGCTCCGGTCCGGTCCGCTCGCCCTCGCCCCGGCAGATGACGTCGATCCAGTCGAACCGCTCCAGCAGCTTCTGCTCGACGGCCTTGGAGCCCACGCCGCCCAGGATGAGCCTGCGATCGGGATACCGCGTTCGCAGGGCACGCATCGCCAGGATCGTGAACGGCAAAAGGTTTGCCATGCACGACAGGCCGATCAGCGGGGCGGGGTCGCGGAGGAAATCGAGAAACACGTTCATGTCGAACGGGTCGTCGGCCGGGACGCACTGGTAGTCGCGGAAATCGACCGCAAAGCCGGCGCCCTCCAGGGCCCTCGCCAGGTACAGCGGCCCCAACGGCACGTGGAGCTCGCGCTCGATCTCCTCGCCGTACCGCATGAAGAGCATGTTCAGATTGACCAGCGTAATGTCGGCGGACATGGTGGGATGGCAATGGCTAATGGCTACTCGGGCCGGACTCCGCCCCATAGGGGACGGTCGGGTCGATTGCCGCGCGACGGCGCAACCCTCTGGAGCTTCTGCTGCACCGTCTCCGTGCGACTCCTCCTCCTTGTTGCTTCGATTGCCGCGGCGAGTTGAACGTTCGGCATGGAGTTCAGGATTGCGGCGTCGGCGGGATCGAGCGTCACTCCAATCGACGCGGCGGCTGCCGATCGCTCACGCAGGAGTTTGTCGGCGAAGTCTGCATCGGCTGCGGCGTTATAGAGAAGACGCTCGATGAGCGGCGGGAACTGCTCGCAATCGGCCGGGCTTGGAGTCGCCTCTCCGCGAGCGCCCGACCCTCCGGAAAACCATCGCCGGATCCATCGGATGGGACGGATTCCGAACGGCCGAATTCCCGCCGGAGCGACCGGGGTCGAACGCGACCGCCGCCAGTCTGGCTTCGCATCCCGTTCTCCTTCAACTTCCCAAGCGGCGTCGGGCGTTGCTGCCACCGCGGCGAGCATTGGGGCAAGGTCCGGCCCAAGAAAGGCCGCGTGGAATTGCTCCGGCACTCGGATGCGGGCGATGATCGCTTCGAGTTGCTCGCGGGCAACGGCGGCGAGCATCGTGGCCTCGGCCGGCTCCAATTCGAGCCCGATCTGGGCTGCGGCCGCGGCACGGCGGTCGAGCAACACGGCCCTGAACTCAGGATCGACCGAGGCCTTGGCGACGAGCACTTCGACCCCGCGAGGAATGGGACCGTAAGGTGATTCACTCACGCGTCGGCCCTCCGCGAAAAGTAGATGTAGGTCAGACTTTCCAGCCTGACCGCGAAACTGTCAGGCTGGAAAGCTCGACCTACAGTCCTCCGGTTCGCTCATTTCTCGCCAGGGCGATCGGGACGAATCCCTTCCGCCACCGGCGGCCCCTGGGGTCGATCCGGGGGCGTTTGTTTCGGCGGCGGTCGATCGGGTGCGATCCCTGTGGTCTTGGTCGGCGGCCGATCGGGTGCGATACCCTTGGTCGGCGGCCGGTCCGGCTGAGAGCCCAACGGGCAACCCGCGGAGGTCACCAACCCGAACGTGGCCAGCATCGCGGCTGCCGCTTTGCCCAAGAACGCCCGGCGAAACTCCTGCGGAACGGTCGTGCGGGCGATGATCGCCTCCAATTGCGGGGCGGTCACGGCAGCCAACATCGCGGCTTCAGCCGGCTGGAGTTCCAGGCCGATCTCCGCAGCCGCTGCGGCGCGGCGTTCCAGTAGCACGATCTTGAACTCGGGATCCACCGCGGCTTTCTTGACGAGGACTTCGATTCCGCGGGGGATCTCGCCGATCGGCTGCCCACTGCCCGGCGGCCGCCCGCCCACGATCGTCGTCCGAACCGCTTCTTGCTCCGCGGGTCGATTGGAGCCCGCCTGCCCGTTGAGGAGAACATCATCTCGGCTCATGGCTCTCTCCCCCGCACCCCCCCGATCGGCCGAAACCACAGCCCATAGTATAGCAGGTGGGCGGGGAGTGGGTCAACGGGCCGTGCGGGGAGACACGCCGCGGACGTAGTCGATGGCGAGCTCGCCGCTGGGGGCCCCGTCGCTGGGGTCGATGCGGAGCCCGGTGATCGTCTGGCCGGCCCAGGCCGCGTGCTTGCCGACTTCCAGCCGGTACTCGTGGAAGTCACCGTCGGGCTGGACGTTGAGCCGGATCGATTTGTCTTCGGTGAACGCCGGCGACGCTTCGGTCATCCAGAACCATTGGCCGCCGCGGCCGCCCGTTGCACGCATCCTGATCGCGATCACCGGGGAGTCGTCCCCGCGCACGCGGAGCATGATGCGAGCCAGATACGGGTCGCCGCCGGTGATGCGGCCGGTGAGCAGGCCGTCGCGGACCGTCAATTCATCCACGTCGTGCACGGGCAGCCAGCCTTCGGGCGTTTCGGCGAACTCGAATGCGATCCGCTCCGCAAGCTGCGGCAGCCGAGGCGTCGAACGAAACGCGGCTCCCTCAACGCGAATCGTCGACGCGCCGTCCTTGGGCACGCGAACCGACAGGCAGCAAGTCCCGGATTCGTAGCGCCAGCCGGGCTCAGATCCTCCCTCCAGATCCGCCCGCTCGGTCAAAGTCTTGCCGTCGAGCATCACCGCTTGCGGTTTCGCCGTGTTGAACACCACCACGGTCCCTTGTTCCCCGGCAGGATACGTGACGCGGAACGTACACGTGCTCCCGTCCCACTTCGCTTCGCTGAGCGCGGCGTTGGCCGAGATGTGCAGCCGGCGCTCGCCGGCGCCGACGATCGCCGTGCGAATGTGCTCGTCGCGGCCCATGAGCTTGAGGATGTTAGTGATGATCATCCGCGGGGCGAAGACCCAGGCCGACTTGTCGCCCTGGACGGCCCCGATGCTGTCGGGCCAGAGGGCCACATTCTCCCCTTCCATGTCTTGCTGATGAATGGCGCTATGGGTCAGGGCCGTGGCGATTTGCCGCCAGGGATAGCTCTGGTCGTACTCGGCTAACTCCAAGAGGGCCTCGGCGTAGCGCAGCCCGTTCCACTGCACCGGCCGGCCGAACCACGAGGCCTGCATCCAAGAAGCCCCGAAGACGGGGATGCTCGCCCCGACCAGGAACGGCTTTTCCGGATCATTCCAGAGATAAACGAAGGGCAGCCCCCGGCGGGCCCAGGTGACCGCGTTGCGCAGCCAGCGTTTTTCGCCGCTGAAGCGGTAGGCTTCGAGGTACGCCTCGGCGGCCTCGGCAGCGGCCAGGATGTCGGGCGAATGGACCGGCACCTCCCAGACCTGCGCGGCACGGGGGACGCGAAATTGCTCCATGAACTCCAACGTCTTGATCATCTGCCGATAGGCCTCCCAGTCGCCGGTAATCCGGGCATAACGGAGTATTGCCGCGGCCTTGGCGGCGCAGAGGCCCACTTCGGCGGCGTTGTTCGGGCCGAGTTCGTGGTAATCCAATCCCACGAACGGACCCGTGCCGACCTGATCGGCGTCGAACCGCCACGCCCCATCCTTGCCCCGCGACATCAGCAGGCTTGCCGCCTGCGCCGAACTGGCCAGGGCCGAATCCAAACGGCCGGGGAAACGCTGGGCGTCCAACCGCGCTGGGCCGCCGATGATCTTCAACACCTCTTCCGCCCGGGCCCGGCATTGACGCCGAACTTCGCGATCCGGGCTCAAGAGATCGCCTACCAGCAGATCGGCCACATAGGACCGCGGCAGTCCCTTCGGCGAAAGCAACTCCCCGGCGCCCTTGGAGGTCCACCATTTCTTCTCCTCCGGCACCCAAAGCGACTTCAAGTACGCCTGCATCGAGAACTCGATCTCCCGCTCATAAGACCCACGCGGCAACGCCGCCGGCTGCGGCACACCAAACGCCTTGATCCACTGATCCACGGCGGCCAGGGCGTCCTTCGCCTCGCCGTCTGCGTAGATCAATGCCTCCAGCTTGAGCGGCTTGCCCGGCTCCAAGCGGTATTCTTTCTGGGATGTGATCTCCGACGTGTTGGCCTTAACAAACTCGGGCGGGTTCGGCAGGAACAGAGAGATCTGGTGGGAGCGGTGATGGTGAGCCCGGTCCGGTGAGCCGAAGTAAACGCCGGGTCGGTCGCGCGTGCCGTCCCATTTCTGGTGTACATCCCAAAGCAGCCCCACCGTCCCGTGCCGTCCGTGAATCCCGATTGCAGGAACCGTGATCCAATTGGGATGCACTACGTGCCGAATCCGGTCCGGGTGGCTCTCCGCAATATCGAGCGTGCCGGACGATAGCTCCTCCTCCACGAGCCACTCGACGCCGGGAAAGATCGCTTCGTCGCGGTCGAGCACGAACAGCACCGGGCTTGGGAAGAATTTGATTGCCGCGGCACGTTTCACTTGGATCTCGTAGCACGCGGCAATCGTTTTGCTGCGAGGTTGCAGATCAAAGGTTATCGCGACCGGGCCTGTCTCAGACAACTTGCCCGAGAAACGCAGGCGCGCCGACCCGTTCGGCGACATCTCCGACTCTGGCGGGGAATCGATCGTCAATTCCGGCAAAAGCTGCAGGATCCAGGCCACGGTGTGCCAATGCGTGCGAGTCTTCACCGATATCTCACCACCGGCCCAGAGGGACATCACTCTGCGGAACACTAGCCGGACATGCTCGTTCTCCAGAAGCGCATAGTCTGCTGTTGCTCGCGCTTTCATCGCGTCCGACGGCGCGGGTAGAGTCCCTGCCGGGGACACTAGTACTGCGGTCTCCTCCGGATCTTTAGGCGAGGTTGGTGGAACATTCACGGCGCTGACTCGCCTTTTGACGATCAGCAACGGCCCTGGCGAGGGAGGGAGAGTCGCTCGCAATGTGACCCTTCGCCCAGGCACAATTCGCTCCGCCGAAACTTCAACAGTCTTCAACGCACCGGGCGCCGGACTTGATGGTGGAAAAGTTCCGAAAAGAATGAGAACGCGCGGCTTCAGCACGCTCGCCGTGCCGGCGTTGTGTAGCGCGCACTCCACAGTGATCGGTTGCCCGGCGAGAAATACCGGTGACGTGGGCCCCCAATTGGTGACGACAAGTTGCGGGGCGATATCCAATCGGGCAGTCGTCTGCTGGTCGCCCGAGGTGGCTACCAGGCGCAACGTTTCGGCTCTGACGCGATCTCCTTCGAGCGTCCACCGAGCCAGAAGCTTGCCGTCCGGCGCGACATCGCCCAGGCGCACCTCCGCCGGACTGGCCTTGAGACCTTTGGGGGCTTCCATTGCCACGCGAACGTCTTTGACCGGCTCGTCGCCCGTGTTCTCCACCGGGGCGGAAACGGTGCAGAGTTCGCCGGGGCGTTTTGGGTCTTCCTCAATGCGAATGGTCCCGACCCGCAGCATCGGACCGACGCGATCGATGTAGGAAAAATCGTCCAAGAGCAACTCGCCCGAGGTGCCTTCCAACCGGGCGGCGAAGATCACCGTCTTGACCTTCGCGTTCTTGGTGAAGTCGTACTTCAGCCGGGCGTGGTGCCACTTACCGTCGCCGACGTGATCCTTGGGCACGACGAACCCTGCCCGAGGCGCGCCGGTCTTCTCAATGCCGTCGGCGGCGATGGGAATAGCGTAGATGTGGAGCACCACGTCCTTGGCGGCCACGGCCTTGTAGTGGAAGTCGATGCCACCCCGGAGCCGATCGAGGTTCGGGCCGTTGACGCCGGTCTCGCTGGTCGGCGGCTCGTTGGTCCGCAGCAGCCGCAGGGCACGCTTGCCCGAGTGGGCATCGCCGGCTACCTCGGCTTTGCCAATCGGGCCCCAGGCGACGGGGAATCCGTTGGGCGCGACGTCTTCAAACGAGCCGTTGAGGCAGGGGTTGGCTTGCGCATTGGCCGTGGGAGCCAGGAGTAAAATCGCTGCAACAAGGGGGAGCAAGGCAATAGTGTTCGGCTCGGGGTTTGCTGGGGGGGGGGAAATCTGCAAGGACAAGAATATCGAGCTATTACCCCATAGGTGGGGTTGCGCTCTTGTCGAAGTTGTGCCATTCTGCTTGACGAGGCTGCGTCTTGGTAGGTCTCCGAGCCACATACCAGCTTCTGCGAACCAGCGATGGCGCCCCCGGCTAAGCCCGAAATCACTGCCGAGCGACTCCAGGGCTTCAAGTACTTCAAGCTCTTGGGAGGGCTCTTGGAACGCTTACACGGCGTGGGCACCCAGCGAGACCGGGCAGGTAACCGCAAACTGTTCTTCGACCAGTACGCGGCGTTGGTGTTGCTGTTCTTCTTCAACCCGATCGTCACCAGTCTGCGGGGCATCCAGCGCGCCAGCCACCTGACGAAAGTCCAAGAAGTGCTCCACTGCCCGCAGGTCTCGCTGGGCGCGTTGAGCGAAGCC
>CAYTJV010000410.1:0-7125 GCA_964438165.1 uncultured Planctomycetaceae bacterium
GCGGACAGCTCCAGCACCGCTTGCCCGTCTCAGGAGCCGAGGAAGTACGGATGCTCGCTCAATCGATGAACTACATGGCCGAACAATTGGACCAGCGCATCCAGACCATCATCAGCCAGGAGAACGAGCGTCAAGCCGTCTTGGCCAGCATGAACGAGGGAGTGCTCGCCGTGGACCAGGGCGGCACGATCCTCAACCTCAACGATACGGGCGGGGCCCTGCTGGGGGTCGACCCGGCCAAGGTGCGAGGACGGCTGGTACACGAAGTGATCCGCAAATCGAACCTGCTCGAGTTCGTCGAGCGGACCCTGGCGAGTGCCGCGGCGGTCGAGGAGGACTTCGAGCTGCGCGGGCCGGAGAGCCGCTGGCTCCGCGCCCACGGCACCGTGCTCCACGACGCGCAAGAGCGAAAGATGGGCGCGCTGATCGTGTTGCACGACGTCACGCGCCTGCGGCACCTGGAGAACGTGCGCCGCGACTTCGTGGCCAACGTGTCCCACGAATTGCGCACGCCGATCACGTCGATCAAGGGCTTCGTGGAAACTCTCCTGCACGAGAACCTGGAAGACCGCGAGAACTCGCTGCGATTCCTGCAAATCGTGCTCAGGCAGGTGAACCGGCTCGACGAGATCATCCAAGACCTGCTCATCCTCTCGCGCGTCGAGCGGGGCACGGAAGAGCAGACCATCGAGCTGGAGCCCGAGTCGCTTGCCGGCGTGCTCCGTTCCGCCGTGGAAATGTGCGAAAAGAAGGCCGCCGACAAGCAAATTACCGTCGCCGTCGAATGCCCGGAGACGTTGACCGCTCGCGTCAACGCGCCCCTTCTGGAACAAGCCGTGGTCAACCTGGTGGACAACGCCATCAAGTACAGCGATCCCCGAGCCACGGTCCGCGTAGCGGGCTCCGAGCACCCGGGGGAAGTGGTGATTCGCGTCCAGGACGAGGGCTGCGGCATCGAGGCCAAGCACCTGCCGCGCCCCTTCGAGCGGTTTTACCGCGTGGATCGGGCACGGAGCCGCGAGCTGGGGGGGACCGGCCTGGGGCTGGCCATCGTCAAGCACATCGTGGCCGCCCACAAGGGCTCCGTGTGGGTCGAGAGCACCATCGGACGCGGCAGCACCTTCTATATCCATCTACCCGCAATCTGCCCGAATCCCGCCGGCTAACCACTCAAACGGTACACGCCACCGCCGGGTTTATCCCGGCGGGGCGATGATTGGCAGCTAACGTCTCCACAAGACCTTCCGATTTTTCGCTGGTGCCGCACCGCCGGGCCGGGCGGCACCAGCGAGAAAACGACGTGCTGGCGCAGGTGCTGTAGCAGCCAATCATCGTCCCACCGACGCAGGGTCGGTGGTGACGCTTCTGCTTTCAGGTACCCTTTGTAGCGGCCAATCATCGTCCCACCGACGCAGGGTCGGTGGTGACGTTTGCAGTTTGAGTAACCAAAAGCTAACGCTGGCCACATCGTTTCCTAACACGGCGCGTCTACAATCCTTTGACGGATTCTTAAGGAAGCCTCGTTTCAACGAAGGAGAGCCCCGATGCGTAGAGTAGCCTCACTGGTTTTCGTTCTGGTTGCCTTCACGACCCTTGTCGGCGGCCCGGTGTTTGCGGCCGGCGTGCAGGTCGACCCGGCCGTGAAATCCTATCAGCCCGTGTCCGGAATCGCGGGGAACCTGAACAGCGTTGGTTCCGACACGCTCAATAACCTGATGACGTTCTGGGCCGAGGGGTTCCGCAAGCGGTACCCGAACGTGAACATTCAGATCGAAGGCAAAGGCTCGGCCACCGCCCCGCCGGCGCTGACTGCGGGCACCGCGCAATTGGCTCCCATGTCGCGGGCGATGAAACCCGAGGAAGAAGACGCTTTTGCCAAGAAGTACGGCTACAAGCCCACCCGCGTCACCGTCGCCCTGGACTGCCTGGCGGTCTACGTTCACAAGGACAACCCAATCCACGGAATGACCCTGGCCCAGGTCGACTGCGTCTTCTCCAAGACCCGCAAGAGCGGCTACGGCGACATCGTGACCTGGGGTCAGCTCGGCCTGACGGGCGCTTGGCAGCCGTTGCCCATCAGCATGTACGGTCGGAACTCGGCCAGCGGAACGTATGCCTACTTCAAGGAACACGCCCTGCTCAAGGGCGACTTCAAGGACACGGTCAAGGAGCAGCCCGGCTCGGCGGCCGTGGTCAACGCGGTGGCCAACGACCGCGCCGGAATCGGCTACTCGGGCATCGGCTACAAGACGTCGGAAGTCCGGGCGATTCCCCTGGCGAAAGGACCGGACGACGACCTTGCCGAGCCGACGTTCGACAATGCCTTGGCCGGGAAGTACCCACTAGGGCGCGCGCTGTACGTCTACGTCAACAAGAGGTCGGGCCAGCCGATGGAGCCGCTGGTGAAGGAATTCGTGAAATACGTTCTTTCCAAGGAGGGCCAGGAGATCGTGGTCAAGGACGGCTACGGGCCGTTGCCAGCCAAGGCGATCGACAAACAGCACCAAGCTCTGTAGGTCAGGCTTTCTAGCCTGACTTCCAGCCGCCAAAGGTGTCAGGAACCTTTTTCGGCTGTTCGGCACAGCCCCAAAGGGGCGAAATACGATAGCCCAGGGCAACGCCCTGGGGAGGAGAGGAGCATGAAATGGGAAGCCCTGAAAGGGCGTGATAGGAGCCGCAGGTGGCAGATTTCGCCCCTTCAGGGCTTCGGGCTCATTGCGACCCGCTTCCCCAGGGCGTTGCCCTGGGCTATCGTATTCCGCCCCTTTGGGGCTAAGGTCCCAGACACCTTTCGCGGCTGGCGGTGAAGTTATGCCCACGCTTGACCGCGCCACGCTGAAACGAGTGAAGCGCCACGACAGGTTCGCCCGCTGGGTCATCGTGTCGGGCGGGCTGACAGTTATCGCCAGCGTGATCGCCATCCTGGTCCTGATCGTGGGCGTGACCGCGCCGTTGTTTCGCGGTGCCCGGTCGCAGGAATTGGCCCGGACGCCGCTTCCCGCAGCCATCGCCCCGCTCCAGGCCCTGGCGGTGGGCATCGACATGCCGCTAGGCCAGCAATCGCCGGTCGCGCACGTGGTCGGCGCCGATGGGTTCGTTACGTTCGTCGACTTGGCGACCGGCGCGTCGATCGGCCGTCAACCGATCCCTCCGCCCTCGACGTCGGCGGGCGGCCAAGTGCTCGGCGTCGAACGGCACGCGGGCTCACAATACTCGGTGCTCTGGTCCGACGGCGCGGTGTCGCTCGTCGAGGTTCTCGCCGAGCCGCCATCCGATCCACAGGGACGCAGCGATCTCCAAGGCACCGTCAAAGAGCTGGCAAGCGTGCCAGCCGAGCCGGGTCAACTTGTGAAACGAGCTTTGCTGCGGGCATCCGCGTCGGGGACGACGACCTGCGTGAGGTTGCTCCCGAGCGGCGGCATCGCGGCCTTCCGGCTCGCCGTTACGGAGAATCTCCTCGGCGAGAAGGAAACGAAGAGCCAGCCGCTAACGATCGACACCGCGGGCCTCGCCCCGATCAGCGCGATCGCGATGGACAGCGACGGCGCCACCCTCTACGCCGGCACCCGAACCGGCCAGCTCGCGCGATGGCAGTTCGACGACAACGGCAAGCTCAAGGCCGCGGAGCGGTTCACGGCGTTTCCCGACCGCCGCGCGATTACCGCGCTGGCGATGGTCTTCGGCGACGTGTCGCTGGCCGTGGGCGACCACCGCGGCGGGCTGAGCACCTGGTTCCCCGTGCGCCGCGAGGGCAAGACGCTGCTCACGCGGATTCACACGCTCACGTCGCACGCCAGTGCGGTGCGGGAGATCCTCCCCTCGCTACGGACCAAGTCGCTCTTGAGCACGGGTGCAGATGGGTCGGTCCACTTGGACCACGTGACCAGCGGGCGGCATCTGCTGTCGTGGAATCCCTCGATGGCTCCGGCCAGGATCGGCTTCGCTCCGCGCGGCAACGGATGGGTGGCCCTGACCGCCGATCGCGAGTTGCTGGCATGGGAGATCGATGCCCCGCATCCCGAGGTGAGCTGGAAGACCCTGTTCGGAAAGGTCCACTACGAGGGGTACGACGAGCCGGGCTGCGTCTGGCAGACGACCGGCGGCGACGATTTCGAGGCGAAGGTGAGCCTGGTGCCGCTGATCTCCGGCACGCTCAAGGGAACGGCTTACGCGATGCTCCTGGCCGTCCCGTTGGCCCTTCTGGGCGCCGTGTACACCAGTTACTTCACCACCCCGCGGTTCAAACAGGCGATCAAGCCGGCGGTCGAGGTCATGGCGGCGATCCCCTCCGTGGTCCTCGGCTTCCTCGTGGCGCTGTGGCTTGCGCCGATCGTGGAGCAATGGATCCTGGCGGTGTTCCTCGGTTTCGTGACCCTGCCGGCGACCTTGGTCGCCTTCCTGGCCGTGTGGCAGCTCGTGCGCCGCTACGATTGGGCCAAACGGATCGAGAACGGCTACGAGTTCCTCGTCCTTGTGCCCGTGATTCTGCTGGGCGTTTCCCTCGCCGTCCTACTGGCGCCGTGGGTCGAGTCGCTCCTGTTCGACGGCCATTTCCGGCTTTGGCTTTACCAATCGCTCGACGTCCGGTACGACCAGAGGAACTGCGTGATCATCGCCTTCGGGCTCGGATTTGCCGTAATTCCGATCATCTTCTCGATCGCCGAGGATTCGCTTTCCAGCGTCCCGTACACGCTTTCCGCCTCCTCGATGGCCCTGGGCGCCAGCCGGTGGCAAACGCTCTGGCGCGTGGTCCTGCCCTCGGCCAGTCCGGGAATCTTCGCCGGGATCATGATCGGTTTCGGCCGCGCGGTCGGCGAGACGATGATCGTGCTCATGGCCACCGGCAACACCCCGATCCTCGACTGGAGTCCCTTCGACGGCATGCGGACCTTGTCGGCGAACATCGCCGTGGAAATCCCTGAGGCCCCGCTGGGCGGCACGCTCTACCGGGTTTTGTTCCTATGTGCAGTGCTCCTGTTTCTCCTGACATTCGCCCTGAACACGGCCGCGGAGCTGGTTCGCCAGCGGCTGCGCAAGCGGTACGGCCGGTTCTAGCACACGTGCGCCGCGGCAAGCGGTTCTGGAAGCAAGGCGAGCCGTTCGTCTGGGCCACCGGGGCGGCGCTTTCGGCGGTGCTCCTCGCGACGCTCTTGCTGGTCGCCGTGGTGATGTTCAACGGTCTGGGCGTCTTCTGGCCCGCCGCGGTCGTCGAGCTTCGCCTGGAGGACGGCGCGGTCGTCGTCGGCCAGTGGTTGCGAACCGACGTGAACCCGGACACCGGCGTGGAAACCGTCCAACTCAAGACGGGAAACCGGGAAATCGATCCCCAGCGGAGCGACTTCCATTGGTATCCTGTGGACAAGATCGCCGAGTGGCATTATCCCGCGGAGCTCTACGTCCTGGAGCGATGGGAGAACGGCGATTTCTACGGGTTCCTCGCGGAGCTTAGCACCGCGGACACAATAAGTGGGGCACGACTGCATCGTGCCGGGCACGTTGGAGATGTCGGGCACGTTGGAAACGTGCCCCACGACCAATTTCGCCAGGCCGTCGCCGAAGTCCGTCGCCGCCGTGCGATCGAGGTCAAGCCGATTGCCGACGAATTGTCGGCCCTGAACTACCGGCTCCAGGCGACGCGAAACGCGATCCTCAAGTTGGAGCACAAAGCGCGACGCGCGGAGACGATTTCCAAGACTTCCGAAGTCTCCAAGACTTCGGAAGTCTACGGCCGGCCATCGGACGCCCGGCTGGCCGAGCTCCGGGCCGAGGAGGCGGAGATCCGCCGGGCCTCCGATGGCCTAGTCGCTGAGAAGATCGCCCTGGAAGCGGAGCTACGCAACAGCGTGGCCCGCTTCCGCACCGCTTCCGGGCAGGTCCACGAGGTGGCGCTCGTAGACGTGGTCCGCGCGTACCGCCCGAACGCGATGAGTTGGACTTCCAAGCTGCGGCACTACGTCGCCAAGCTTTGGGATCTGCTCTGGGAGGAGCCCCGCGAATCGAACACCGAAGGCGGCCTGTTTCCCGCGATCTTCGGCACGGTGATGCTGGTGTTCCTGATGTCGATTACGTGCTTCCCGCTGGGTGTGCTGGCCGGGATTTACCTGGGCGAATACGCCCGAGAGGGCACCCTCGTCCGCATCGTGCGGATCGCCGTCAACAACCTGGCCGGCATCCCTTCGATCGTCTACGGAATCTTCGGGCTGGGGTTCTTCGTCTACGGGGTCGGCGGGGCGATCGATCGCTGGTTCTTTCCCGAGCGGGTCGAAGCCGGCGTCCCGACCTTCGGCACGGGCGGGATCCTCTGGGCGAGCCTGACGCTCGGGCTGTTGACCGTGCCGGTGGTCATCGTGGCCACCGAGGAGGCCCTGCGCACCATCCCGCGGAGCTTTCGCGAGGGCTCGTACGCCCTCGGGGCGACGAAGTTCCAGACGCTCGTGCGCGTGCTGGTGCCCATGGCCTCGCCGGGGATCATGACGGGATTCATCCTGGCCATGGCGCGGGCGGCGGGCGAAGTCGCGCCGCTGATGGTCACGGGCGTGGTGAAGCTCGCCCCGAATCTCCCCTTGGACGGGCAGTTCCCCTTCGTCCACCCCGACCGCAAGTTCATGCACCTCGGCTTCCATATCTACGACATCGGCTTCCAATCGCCAAACGTCGAGGCCACCAAGCCGATGGTCTACGTGACCACGCTCCTGCTGGTGCTGATCGTCTTGGCGATGAGCAGCACGGCCATTTATCTCCGCAATCGAATGAGAAAGCGATACCAATTCCGCTCCATCTGAACAGACAACTTCCGAAGTCTCCAAGACTTCGGAAGTTTGAGGTGTGATTCACCATGCCGTCCGCCACGAATACTAGACTGCGAAAGCAACTTCCGATGTCTGACCTCCCGCAC
Organism: uncultured Planctomycetaceae bacterium; assembly: GCA_964438165.1. GTDB lineage: Bacteria > Planctomycetota > Planctomycetia > Pirellulales > Thermoguttaceae > CALFBP01. The sequence goes on from CAYTJV010000410.1 coordinate 6,896, forward strand.
GATCCCGCCGCGCGCCAGCCGCCGCGCGACGCCGCCCCCGCCGCGGCAGCCGAGCCCGCGGCGGTCGATGCCCCGGGCAATCCCGTCGTCCGCGCCAGCGACCTGCGCCTCTATTACGGATCCTCGGAAGCCCTTTGCGGGATCACGATGGACTTCCCGCGGCGCCAGGTGACGGCCCTGATCGGCCCGTCGGGCCGCGGCAAGTCGACGCCGCTCCGCTGCCTCAACCC
>CAYTJV010000411.1:0-7098 GCA_964438165.1 uncultured Planctomycetaceae bacterium
CCGCCGCCAAGAAATCAAGACCCCCGTTCTAGCGAGATAGGCGAAAACGCCACGGCGGCCGGCGGCAGCGTTGCTTTCCGTTGTGGTTTCGCGCAGTTCTGTGGCCTGTTGGGATACTACACGAAGTCAGGGGCGTCGGCAGGGCGTCGGAAGCCTCCTAGCGTCGTGTCGAGCACGTTCGATCCATACCACCGTTGGCTTGGCATTTCTCCGAAAGACCAGCCGCCCAACCACTACCGCCTGTTGGGCATTCCGTTGTTTGAAGAAGACCGCGATGTGATTCAGTCGGCGGCATCCGGGCGGAGCGCTCATTTGAAGACGCTGGTGTTGGGCAAACACCAGGCCCAGTCGCAGCAACTGCTCAACGAGGTCCACGTAGCCAAGATCTGCCTCCTGACTCCCGAGGACAAGGCCGCGTACGATGCCCGCTTGCGTCGCGAGTTATGCTCGGGCACCCGGCGTGCCGACGGGGGGCTGGCTGAGGCTTCCAGTACCGAAGACGAACGCGAGGCGTTTGCCCGCGTCCTGGCCGACATTGCTCCACCGGCCCGCGTCACGCCGTGGGCCGCCCGTCCTCGGCTCGCCGTCAAAGATAGGCTCCGCCGCGTGCCGTGGCATATTTGGATCGCCACTTGCTGCGCAACCGCCGTGGTGCTGCTGGGCGTGATGATCTTCGTCCGCACCAACTACGGCACGGTGAAGATCGAGCTGAGCGACCCAACGGTCAACGTCGAAGTCAAAGTCGACGGCAACCAGATCGACATCGCCGGACTCAAGGATCCTCTACGGCTCTCGGTGGGCGAGCACGACTTGGAGGTAACCTCGGGAGAGTTCAAGACCTTTACGAAGTCGTTCACCGTCGGCCGCGGCCAGCGAGAGCTCGTGCGCGTCAGCTTGGAGCCGAAAGTGGAAGGCGCAAAGCAGTTGGCCGACAGCGGCCAGCACCCACGACCCCCTCTCCCCAGGGGAGAGGGCCGCGGTGAGGCGCAGCAACAAGCGGCTCCCATGGCGGCGCCTAAGGGGGCGAGTCCCCAGGAGGTGCCGTCGGAAACAAGCACGGCTCCGGCTCGGCTACTCGGCGAATGGCAAATCAAAGTCGATTCGTTCGTCTCTTCCGTTGCCTTCAGCCCGGACAGTTCGTTAATCGCCACAGGCCTCAAGAACGGAACATGCAGACTATGGGATACGGGCACGCATCGTCTGCTGCACACTCTTGAGCCCCATGAAGGAGGCGTGTGTGCAGTACGGTTCAGCCCTGATGGGAAGTGGCTCATCTCGACGGCAGAGAACGGTGGGCTGCAACTCTGGGAATTGGCCACCAAAAAACGGAAGTGGTCGGTTGCCACAGGAGGAGGAGGCATCCATTCCGTGGCCTTTAGCCCGAACGGGAAAACCGTGGCCGCATGCGGCCGGCGTGGAGGGCTCTCTTTGTGGGATGTCGCAACGGGCCAAGAGCAGAAGAATCTGCGCATCGCCGACGAAACCCCCTGGTGTGTGGCGTTCAGCCCCGACGGCGCGACGTTGGGCGCGGGTTACGCCGACGGGGACAACGGCGGCAAGGTTCGAGTGTGGGACGTGATGACTGCGGTATGTCGCAAGACACTGAACGAGGGCCAGCGAGTCAGCTCGGTTGCCTTCAGTCCCGACGGGAAAACCTTGGTAAGTGCGGGAGACACCGCGAGTACGGCGCCCGGAGCTTTGAATTTTTGGGACGTGTCTACCGGTGAGTTGCGTTTCACGCTAACGGGGCACGAGCATGGGGTCACGGATGTATCATTTCAGCACGATGGCGCGATGCTCGCCTCGGCAGGAATGGACGGTGAACTAAACTTGTGGCGTGCTTCCGCCGGAGGACCACTGCAACGCTTGACCATTCCTAATGATGGCTTCGTAAGTCCGACGTGCGGTCGAACGTTCGTAGCCTTCAATCGCGACGGAAACCGGCTATGCGCGGCGGCTGATCGCACGGTGCAGATCTTCGGGCTGGACAATCAAGCCCGAGGAGAGCCCGACCAGCGGGCGGACGGAACCCCGCCGCCCCCAGTTCCGTTAAAGGTGGAAATCATCAAGGCCGAATTCGGCGCGGATACAAGGTTTAAGGACGTGACCGAGACTCTCCGACAGTACCTTCGCAACTCCCCTAATCCCACCCGGATTGCTTTGCCGGGTCTGTACCAACATTGCTTTCCCGATCCCACGTTCGGAACGCCCAAGCAGTTGAAGGTCCAGTACCGGATTAACGGCAAGACGGGTAGTGTGTCGTTCTGGGAGGACGAACCGATCGAGCTACCGATACCGAAGTAGCACATCGGACAAAGCTGAGATGTACGGCAACGTTCGGGAGTGGTGCATAGACTCGTTAGGCAGTGGAAACCAGGGTCAAGTGGAAACCAGGGTCAGAACTGGTTTTCTGGCAAATCGTTCTGCCCAGTCTTGTCTGTTTTGTCTCGCCATCCCCCTGGAGGCAATGGTCATGAAAGCTAGCTCGCGCGCAGTAACGCCAAACATCCCGCTGGCTATAGCCTTCGTGGGGAGTTCGCTTCTTGTTCAGGGCTCCGCCAGCATTGCCGGATCTGCAGAGGCGCCGGCTCCAAAGCTGACGAGGGCGGAGCGCGAGATCGTCCGGTCCATCGAATCCCGGCTGGGGCGAGATCGCAATGCGTGGTACGTCCTGATGTTCCGCGATCTTGCGTCAGCGGCGACACAGACAACTTCGTCGTCAATTCAGGGCAGATACAAGATTCGCAAGATCGAGCGTAAGCTGGAGGCAGCGAACCGCGATTATGCGGTTGTCGTACAAGGACGTCGCGAAGCCGCCATCACGATTGCACGATTCCTGGTCAACGCCAACACGGCGGCTGCTGATTTGAAGGCCCGCCCCAGTAACGCAAGAAATCAGAGCACACTGTTCGGCGGAGATAAGCTGTGGGATTATCGAACGTTCCTGACGCAGCAAGAGGCAGAGAAGTTCCTTGAGGTCATCAAACCTGCCAAGAAACGCTAACTGCGCGTACTGAGGAAGCAGGACACACGCGTAGGAAAACGGGACATCACTGATTACTCGGTGCCACGTTCCCGGAAATCAGTGATGTCCCGTTCCCCGTTTCCAACAGCGAAGCAGCGACCCTCGCGGACTCATCTCCTCACCGCCGGGCTTGCCCCGGCGGAAGGCTGATTGTCAGCTACGGCCGGGTCACGATAATGGCGCCGATGTCCACACCCGCCCCAATTTACACCGCCGAGAATTGCCGCCCGGCCTACCAGTTGAATTGGAGCCTGACGGTCTTCTGGAAGCAACCCGTCGGGAACGCCGAGTGGCTTGCGGATCTCAAGAAGGCGACGGAGCCTGACGGCGTGCGGCTGCTGGAGCACTGTATCCGTGAGCCGGACATCAGCCAGTTCTTCGTCAGCACCACGCCGGCGGTCACCCCGCCGCAATTGATCCGCTCCGTGAAAGGCCGGCTGCAATACCTCGTGCGCGGACAATTCCCCAGCCCTTTCCGTCGCCACTACGGGTTGAGGAGCGTTGGCTCGGTCGACCGCGCAACCATCGAGAAATACGTTCGCTCGCAGGCCGAGCATCATCCCATGGCCGATCCGCGCGTGCAGGGGATCGTTCGGCGGCATCAAATTGACTTTCCGGAGGTCGACCTCTCGCAGCCACGACGGAGCGCTCACGGGCAGTACTGGTACAACCTGCACGTGGTGTTCGTCCACGAGGAACGATGGCGCGAGGTCCGCGACCCGGCCCTCACCCGCACCCGGGAAGTGATCCTCGCGACCGCTCGGAAGCACGCGCACCTGCTTTCAGCCGGGGGAATCGTGTCGGACCACGTCCACTTGACGCTGGGCGACAACTGGGAGGAGTCGCCTGCGGAGACGGTGCTCTGCTACATGAACAATCTGGCGTATGCGGCGGGGATGAAGCCGATCTTCAAGTTCGGGTTCTACGTGGGGACGTTCGGGGAGTACGATCTGGGGGCGATCCGTCTGTAGCTGACAATCAGCCTTCCGCCGGGGCGAGCCCAGCGGTGAGGAGAGGCCGGGCGGCGAGCAGTGCGGTAGCTGTCAATCAGCCTTCCGCCGGGGCGAGCCCGGCGGTGAGGAGGGGAGGGTGGGGGACGCGGCGGTAGCTGACAAGCAGCCTTCCGCCGGGGCGAGACCGGCGGTGAGGTGAGGCGGCTGGGGAGCTGGGTAGGAGAACCTAGGGTCGAGTCTTGACATTTAACTTTTCGGGCAATGCAGCTGCGGCATCATGGATCGGTTCTACCACGCGCCTGAGTGAGGGATGACACACCAAAGTTAAACATCAAGACTCGACCCCAAGGCAGACCCCAAGGCACCGAGAAGTGATGAACAAGACCGATTTGACACGGTTCGAGCACTCCACGCGGCGGCCACCGAACCAAGGGCCACGGACGCGTGTCAGGACGGGAGACAACCCAACACGCATCGACATTGAAAGGACGTGGAAGCGATGATCAGCATTCCCTGGACGAAGGAGTTCCCCGCCGAGATCACGATCTGCGATGCCGCCGGGGTGATTTTGGAGATGACGACCGGGCCACAAAGGCCTTTGAGAAGGACGGCGGCCGGGCACTGCTGGGCACCAACCTCTTGGATTGTCACCCGGAGCCGTCCCGCACGAAACTCCGGCAGTTGCTGGCGTCGGGCGAGGTGAATGCCTACACTATCGAAAAGGGCGGCGTGAGGAAGCTGATCTACCAGGCGCCCTGGCACGAAAACGGCGAATACCGCGGCCTGGTGGAAATCTCGCTCGTGCTGCCCAATTCGTTGCCGCACTTTGTGCGGGACGGCTGAGGACCGGCGCCGGCCGGTGATGCGCGATCCAGACTTTGTAGGAGCAACAGTATGCGATCCATCGTGGCGAGGGTTGCGAGTTCAATTCCTTTGGCCTTGGCCTTTCTCCTCCTGAGCCCTTGGGCGACGGCCCAGGGGCCGACGGCCAAGGCCGTGCATCGCGCAGGGCAGACGTTCATCACCTGGCAGGAGGTCGAGGGGGCGAAGGAGTATCGCGTCTATCGGGCTCTGGAGCCGATCAGAGACCCGGCCCAAGCGGCGTGCGTGGGCAGCGTGGACGAGGATTCGACGCTGAACTTCCGAGCCGCGGCCGGCGACATCCTTGAGCAACAGCGGAAGAAGGGCGTGCAGAGCCCGCCTCGGCCGCAAAGGCCGGCAAAACGCGACTTGGCGGTTGACCAGTTGACGGCCGCGCGCGAAGACCCCGCCTACCACTTTGTGATGGAGCCGCGCGGCAAGCCGCTTGGCGACCCCGTGGGCCTGTTCGTCTACACGGCCAAGAAGGACCAGACCGCCCACTACGCCGTCACGGCCGGCGAGAAGATCGTCGCAGTCAGCGGGCCGGTGAGCGAACGCGTCGCCATGCCTGAACCCGTTCCCCAGGGCGATGGGCACAGTTGCGTACACTGGGTGGACGACGTGGGCACGGCGCAGTACCCGGCGATGGGCAACCGCGCCGGCTATGCTTTCAACTTCGTCTTCGTGCCGAGCCGCGAGCGGGGCCCACGACCGCTTTTGATTTTGCCGCACGCGCGCGGCGGCAACTACCGATTCGGCCATCGGAACTGGCGGCCGGGGCCGCCCCACGTGCTCGTGCCCGACGACGACCCCTGGGCGCCGGGCGACGTGAAGGGCCGCGCCGCGCCCTACTTCACCATGTGGTACGGCTACAATTCCAACTGCGGCACGGGCAAGCCTCTCGCCGAAGGCGTCAACGTGAACTACACCGATCGGCGGCTGACTTGGACGATCGAGTGGGTCCGCCGCCGCTTCGAGGTCGACTCGACGCGGATCACCATGACCGGCGGCTCGATGGGCGGCATCGCCTCGGTCTTCCACGCCCTGCGCCATCCGGACCTGCTGGCTGCGATTTTCGCCAACGTGCCCGTGCTCGACTTCGGCGCCATCTGGGCGAACAACGAGGTTTACGTCGCGCCCATGTGGGGCAAGCCGGGCGAGAAGATCAAGTCGTCCGACGGCGTGGACGTCTATGACACGATGCGCGCGGCGTGGTATGCCGAGAGCCATCCCGAGACCGACTTCCCGCTGATGGTGATCGTCGTGGGCAAGAACGACACCACCGTGGGCTGGGCAGGCAAGCCGGTCTTCTTCCGCGCGATGGAGGCCACTCGCCACGGCGGCTGTTTCTACTGGGACGGACGGGGCCACGGCCCTCAGCCGAAAGACCAGCGCTACTGGTATCAGGGCCGCACGCCGCCGTCCGACATGGCCAATATCGCGGAGAAAGGGCCGATCGAGGTGGACTTCCTCGCCTTGCGCCGCGACCAGAGCTATCCCGCGTTCTCGCGCTGCTCGCTCAACGACGACCCCGGCAACGGCCAACCGGAAAGCGGCGCGCCCCACGGTCAGATCAACGGCCACCTCCTTTGGGACTCAAGCGACATCGTGGATACACCCACGCGCTGGGAGATGACGCTCAAGCTGACCTCCGGCGCGCCAAGGGACGACTGCACGGTGGACGTGACCGCGCGCCGGCTCCAGGCGTTCAAAGTCACAAAGGGCGAGAAGGTTCGCTGGGCCGTCCAGAGCGGCGCGAGCGGCGAGGTCGCCGCCGACCGGTGGAGCCTCGTCACCATCCCATCCGTGCGCGTCACCAAGTCGGGCACGCGATTGCGAATCGAAAAGTAGGACTCTCGCACACGAGCATGGTCCATCGTGCGGCTTGCCCAGGAAACTCCCCATAAAAACAGGTTCGGATCCTGAGTCACCCACTCTCAGGCCGCCATGCGTTGGGGGGCGAGTTCCTCAAAGAGGTTGATCGTGCGGAGCATCTTGCCGCGGGAGTCATAGAACCGGATCAGGCCGGCGTCGGTCAACCATACGGCCGTGAGACGATCGGCACGGTATTTGCGGCCCAAGCATTGTCCGCGGTCGATCATCACGCTTTCTTGGAGCTCGAACAAGCTTGACGTCGCCGCGCCAAGGCTCCGCAGTACGCCAACGACGAGTCTCCGCACCTGCCCGGGGTAAGGTTCCACGCGCATCATCGCAACCTCCTGTCGCTGAGTCCGGCTTCCTGCCATCATCGCTGTTGGA
>CAYTJV010000412.1:0-7029 GCA_964438165.1 uncultured Planctomycetaceae bacterium
ACGACTTCACATATGCGACCAATAAGCTAGCAATGCTAGCTTGAAAGACCTGGGGTGAAGACAGCAAACCCCAACGCAACGAGGTTTTCTCATGTCTAAGTCTGAATATCTGAGCACCATCCAGGCCGCGGAATTTTTGACCGTTAGTGTTGGCACCTTGGAGGTTTGGCGTAGCACGAAACGCTACGCCATCCCCTACATCAAGTGCGGCCGGCTCGTTCGGTATCGCCGCAGCGATCTTGAGGCGTGGCTCGAAAGCCGCAGGGTCGCTCCCGTGGCGGCTGAGGTCTGATTCACCGCGAATAAATCCCGCCTCCAGGTGCATCGGCGGCGGGAAGCAAGAACGGCGTTTCACAGCAATCCCTTTTCCGAGGATCGAAGTCATGGACAAGAAAGAGCTTCACGAGTGTAACGAGCTGGCGGACAAGCTGGAGAAGACTCTCCGGCGGATCACGAAACTATGGCAGGAGGTCCCCAACGAAGACGAGATTGCGGAGATCGACAAGGCGGCTGGTTCATTGGCTGTAACGCTCGAAACGGCAAGGGAACGCTTCAACGCCGACGACTTCCCGAGTGAAGATCGACTCAACGAGGTCGATAGGTCGGCCGGTAGCCTTGCCCAGTCGCTTGAGGCGGCCCGGGAACACTTCAACGCCGACGACTTCCCGAATGAAGATTCGTTTCACGAGTTGGCCAAGAAGGCGGTCAAGCTCGACGCTGCCCGAATCTGACTCAACAAAAAACCCGCCGCGCTGGTCCTGCCGGATGCACGACGGGTTAGGACAAATCTTCATGCATGGTACCATTCCATCAAAGGCTGGTCAATCGACCGTCCTCCTAGTTCCGACTACCGACCCAGCCGAAATGCGACGCGCGTGGGAGGTTTTGTCCGATCCGGGGGACGTCAGGGAGCTACGGATCTTGGACGCCTCGACGCCGAGCTATCGCGCTCCGCATATCGAGAGCGGCTACTTCGACAACGCCGATGACCTGGCCAAGGCGGTCCTGTCGATCACGAAGGCGAAGGGCTTCTACCTCACCGTCAACCCGGTGAAACCTGCGCTCTTGGCGCGAGCCAAGAATCGGATTCGCCCAGCGGGCAAGGAGCCGCTGACCTCCGACCACGATATTCTGAGGCGGTGCTGGCTTCCAATCGACTTAGACGCCGAGAGGCCCGCGGGCATTTCGTCCAGCGAGGAAGAGCATCGAGTCTCGCTCGAACACGCCATCAGAGTTCGAGATGCGATGACCGCGCTGGGCTGGCCCGAGCCAATCTTGGCCGACAGCGGCAACGGCGCTCACCTGCTCTACCGCGTGGATCTTCCGACAGACGATGGCGGGTTAGTCCAGCGCTGCCTCAATGCCCTTGCCGCGCGGTTCAACATCGCGGGTGTCAAGGTCGATACCGCGACGTTTAACCCAGCGAGAATCTGGAAACTCTACGGCACTCCCGCCGGCAAGGGAGACTCAACTGAAGACCGTCCCCATCGGCTGGCAAGGTTGCTCCAGGTTCCGTCGATTGAGGAGGTTGCGGCGTGTCCGTAGTCAAGCTGGTCCCGATCGAGTTGCTCGAAGCGCTGGCCGCGACAGCGGAACCAGAACAGCAGAAACTGCCCCCCCGACACCAGGGCTCTAGGTTTGACTTGGAGCGATGGATTGCAGACCGCAACCTGGACGTTCGAGGCCCCGAGCCGTGGCAAGGTGGGCGCCGGTGGATCTTCAATACCTGCCCCTGGAACGAGGACCACCGAAACCGTAGCGCGTTTATCGTTCAGCAGTCAAATGGAGTCATCGGAGCCGGCTGTCATCACGACGGATGCTCTGGCAAAGGGTGGCACGAGCTGCGCGACATTTTCGAGCCCGGTTGGAGAGAGCAAGACCAGAGTGAGCGGAATGGCCATGCGCGACGCCCAATTACACCCGAAGAGCTAGTCCAATACGGCATCGCGTCAGATCACTTGGGCGAAGCTCGAGCCGATGGTCGGCAAGCGCAAGCCTGGGGCGAGATCGAGCCCTTCGATTCGTTCAACCTCCCTGCCTTCCCGGTGGACTGCCTCCCCCGTCCGCTCCGTGAGTGGGCACAAGCCGAGTCTGAGGCGACGCAGACGCCCACCGACCTGCCGGCCATGTTGTCGTTGGCAGTTGTCTCGGTGTGCTGCGCCAAGCGGGTCGAGATCGACGTGAGGCCGGGTTGGCGCGAGCCGACGAACATCTACGTGGTCGTGGTTCTTCCGCCTGCGGAGCGTAAGAGCGCCATTTTTGCTCACGCTACGGAGCCGCTACGCGAGTATGAGCGGGAACTGGCGGAGAGAATGGGGGCGTCGGTCCGGGAGTATGCGATTCAACTCCGCACCCTTGAGGGCCGGCTAAAGCAACTGGAATTGAAGGCGGCGAAGACTGAGGACGCGGAGGAACGCAAGAGGATCGTTGAAGACGCTAAGGTGGTAGCTGAAGAATTGGCTTTGCTGGTGCCCGTCGTGCCCCCGAGGCTGATTGTTGACGACTGCACGCCCGAGCGGCTAACGAGCTTGCTGGCCGAACAGGGTGGAAGAATCACCGTCGCGGCGCCCGAGGGAGCAGTCTTCGACCTTATGAAGGGCGCCTATTCCAAGGCCGGCGTGCCGGTGTTCGGCGTGTACTTGCAGGGCCACAGCGGCGATGACATCCGGGTCGATCGGGTGAGCAGGCCCGGCGAGTACGTGCATCGTCCGGCGATCACCATGGCCCTGGCCGTTCAGCCCGAAGTTATCCACGGGATGTTCGGCGTCAATGCTTTTCGTGGACGTGGTTTGTTGGGGAGGATTCTCTATGCGATCCCGACGAGCACTCTCGGCACTCGCATCGTCCATCCTGCGCCGGTACCGGAGCACGTAGCTAGGAACTACCGCGACGTGGTCAAAGGATTGTGCTGCCTGTCGCCGGGAGTTGACGACCACGGCAGGCAGATGCCCCATCCGCTGACTCTGTCCAGCGCGGCAAAAGACGTTCTTTATGCGGCGATGGGAGTAGTAGAGCCAAAGTTGGGACCAGGTGGCGAGTTCGAGCACTACCGGGACTGGGCGGGGAAATTGATCGGAGCGGAAGTCAGGATTGCCGCGCTCCTGCACATGGTCGCGAACGTCCAGCACTGGCAACCGTGGTCGGTGCCGATCAGCGCGGAGACCATGCAGGCCGCGATCAGCATTGGCAACTACCTGGTCGACCACGCGAGCGCAGCCTACACGTTAATGGGGACCGACGCCGACGTCTCCGACGCAGAGCACATTTGGAGGTGGGCCGTGCGCCACAAGGTCGCGGAGTTCACGAAGAGGGATTTGCACCAGGCTGTGCGGCGGCGGTTCCCGAAAGCGGATGCCCTCGACGCACCGCTCGCGGAACTGGTTAGGCGCAACTACATCCGACGGAAACAGGTCTCGAGCGGAGTGCGACCGGGAAGACCAGCCAGTCCGGCCTTTGAAGCGAACCCAGAGGCCATCACGGCAGAAGGGACCAGCCATCGGAGGGAGTTTTGAGGATTGTGTGTACGCTTTCCAACACGCACGGAAACTGAGAACAGTGTGAAGGATTAGGTGCGGGGGTTATAGGTCTTCTTATTCTTCTTAGGTCTTCTATCTCCTCAATGATCCAGGTTCGATAAGAACGTACACAATATCCTCAAAACTCCCTCGATAGACAGGTCGCGGCGGAGGGCATCGTTTTGCACCGAAACGGATCGAAGGCGGAGCACCGACGGCAATGAGGGTCCACTCAAGAACGTCCCCTGTAGCACGTGAGAGGCCGCGTAGAACGCATCAGGATTGGCGCAGAGGGACCACTTGGTATGAAACCCTGTGCTTGCGAATTTGGAAGCAAGAAAGGCCAACAAATGAGCCATCAGGACGCAGGATCGGTCGCGGCGAGAGTGAGGCGGGCCGTACTGGTGTCGGGAATGTCGAGGTATGAGCTGTCTCGGCTGTCCAACGTGAACCAGTCCGTGCTAAGCCGGTTTGTTCGTGGGGTGGGTGGGCTATCGGTCGACAACCTGGAACGAGTGGCCCAGGCTCTGGGCCTGGAAGTGGTAGTCCGCGAGCGAGTTAGTTTGGTTCACGGTTGTTGCAGATCACGTTCCGACGAGAACGCGACGCCGGCCAGATTCCCCGGTGATGAGGCCGCGTCTGTCACGGTCGTGGTTCGACAGTCGAAAGAAGGAGACCAGGCTCTGGGACGTGAAACAGAGGCCTGATTAAGACGCGACGGGCCGCCCCGCCGGACGGCCCTGAATCGAGGTGACACGGTGAATCCTATTACTCACCCCCCGGCCGAGCAAGCTTCGACGGAACCTGAAGCAGAATTGGGGCACAGGCAAGGCGGGCAAGACCACAATCATCGAGGTCCGCTCAGCCTGAAAGCGTTCGCCGGCGCGGGCATCGACGGCAACAGTGAGGCCAGCGACATGGGCGGTCAATCGTCAGGCGGGAAGTCCAGACCGGAGGTCCTCCACTTCCCGCGAATCACGTGCGCGGAACTGGACGCCACGGAATACCGGATCGAGTACCTCATCGACAGCACCCTCGTGGCCGGGCAACCGTGCGTCATCGCGGGCGGTAAGAAGTCGCTCAAGACATCGCTCGTCATCGACATGGGCATCAGCCTTGCCACGGGCGGCTTCTTCTTGGGCGTGCTGAAGGTCAACCGACCGTGCCGCGTCGGCATCATGTCCGGCGAGAGCGGGATGGCCATCATCCAGGAGACCGCCCGCCGGATTGCCAACGCGGCCGGCTACCGGTTGCGCGACATCGACGGGCTGGTGTTCTCCGAACACCTTCCCCAGTTCGAGAACCGCAGACACGCCATGGCCCTCCGCCGTTTCATCATGGACAACGAGCTTGAGGTGCTCTTCGTTGACCCAGCGTACTTGTGTATGTCGGGCACCGATGCGGGGAATCTCTTTGTCCAGGGCGAGAAGCTCCGTCCGATTAACGCGATCTGCTCCGAAACCGGCTGCACTTTCGGCCTCGTGCATCATTGCCGCAAGGGGGGCAGGGCGAACTCCTTCGACCCACCCGAACTGCAGGACATCGCATGGTCTGGGTTCCAGGAGTGGGCAAGACAGTGGATCCTCGTCGGCCGGCGTGAGCGCTACGAGCCAGGCAGCGGTGACCATCGCCTGTGGCTTAACGTGGGCGGATCGGCGGGGCATTCGTCGCTATGGGCTTTGGACGTGTCGGAGGGCGTCTTCGACAGCCGAACGCCCAGAAAGTGGGACGTGCGGGTCTGGCAGCCGGAAGACGCCCGGAGAGAGTCCAAGGCTGCCCAAGGACGGCGCCGTCAGGAGAAGCTGGATACGAGACTTCAGGATAGCAGGCGGACGATCCTCCGGACCATGGCGAGCCCGGAGTTCACTGCCGGCGAAACCAAGGAGCAGATCAAGACCGCGTCCAGGCTACACCCCAGGGACTTCCGCTCCGCTTTGGCATCCCTCATCGACGACGGCTCTATCGTTGCGGCGGAGATCCGGAAGGGTAGGCGGGTGTACGACGGCTACAAATTGAGTGAAGACCAATCCGCTAATGAGTAGGGGAACCAGTCCAACCAGTCCAAGTCAGTCAGTCCAAGTGCTTGGACTGCCTCAGTCAGTCCGTCCAATCCGCCCTTTATAAGGGCGGTTGGACTGGATGGACTGGGTGTCCGGCCGGCTGGTCTGAATCATCCAAACGCCAGGACTTGGACCGATTCACACAGCCTCTACCCGAACGTGGGCTCCGAGCCCGAGGTGCGTGAATGGTACTCGCGACCGTTGCAACGGGTGGTGCGATGGGGTTGGCGCCCGTCCTTTGTCAGAAAAGTATCGCGTCCCTCATAAGAATGGCCCCGGCTTCTTTTCAGGAAATACCTGGATGGGATAGTGAAGACAGGATAACCAGCTTGGGGGGCCCTGCCGGGGTGGGATTGGGGTTGTCATGCCCGGTGGAGTATGTCTGGTCTAACCGTTCGGTTGGCCCACTCAATCAGGAATCACTACCGACCGTGGTGCATCTGCAATCTTGAGACCTATCCACCGTCTCCATCGGCCCGTCACACGCTACCCCATCGGCTTGCGACAGGCTATCCGCATCCCTCCTCGGTAGCCCCTCTCCAGCCCGCGAAACCGCGCCTTGACCGCGCGGTCCGAAGTCGCATAAGCCCCGGTTTTGCAACGCTTTGCGGCACACCGGGGCGGCCGCGCCGGATGAACGCGACCGGCCGATTCGACGGCCGCGCGACACCCCCCGAAAACCGTCATCGCGGGGGGCCACTTTCGGGCGGTGTTTTCGGCAAAATCGCCGTACCCCCCGAAGTTTTCCTCCACGTCTGCGAGGGCGGTCGGTGGAGAGCCCCGGAAAAACTTTGGAGGGTTTGGTAGCCCCCCGATCGACACTCCGGCCGGGTTCTCCGGCGGGAATCCGGGGTCGCGAAAAATCGGCCGGCGCGGCCGGTCGCGGTCGCTTAGGGTGTCGGCCGTTTCGCCGATTCGGCCGCCACGTTGGCGGCGAAAATCGTTCCTGCGAAACGAGTTACGGCATGAGACACCGGAGTCAAAGCTATGGCAAACGCAGTTGCAACCCCCAGCACAATCGAGACCCAATTGGCCGCGGTGAAGAGCCTTGTCGCCCAGGGGATGCTCACCCCAGAGCAAGCCCTTGTCCGGATGCAGGCGATTCACGCCGGCGCGGCCGGTTCCAACGGCTCGGAACCGCCCAGCGCGGCCGGCGCGACCAGCGCGGCCGACGAAGAGCGCAAACCGCCCCGGGTGCCGCGCACCCCGATGGTCTTGAGCGGGCCCACGCAGGATGAGCTTCTCCAGCAGCTCTCCACGGGCAAGATCACCGTGGACCAGTTCAAGGCATTGTCCGCGGGAGTGTCGGCGAAGATCGACCTTGCCGTGTCCGGGAATGCGGGTTGGCTCTCCATCTACCTCAAAGGGATGCAGCGCCCCATCTCCATGCCCGTCGAGCTGGCCGAAGCGGTGTTCTCCGAGGGCGGCGCGGCCTTTGTCCGCGGTTTCATCGC
>CAYTJV010000413.1:0-7007 GCA_964438165.1 uncultured Planctomycetaceae bacterium
GGATAGGCATCGCCTTGCGTTTTCGGGTCGTAGTCCTTCACCTTGGCCTGGATTGTGGCCGGGGCGCCCAGGTCCAGGGCCCAAAACACGGGGTCGACCACGTGGCAGGTCCAATCGCCCGCCGTGCCGTTGCCGAACGGCACCCAGCCACGCCACCTGCTCGGCAAATAAGCCGGATGGTACGGGCGATTGGGGGCCGGGCCGAGCCAGAGGTCCCAGTCGAGCGTGGCGGGGACCTCGTGCTGCTCCTTCAACAGCGGCAGGGCGTCGATCCCCGAGTTCACGGCATGGCAGCCCAAGTGGATCGTGTGTACCTTGCCGATCGCCCCGTCCCAAATCCACTCGCAAAAGATGCGGATCGACTCGAACGAGTGGCCCTGGTTGCCCAACTGCGTGACGACCTTGTGCTCCCGCGCGGCCTTCATCAGCTCGCGGACCTCGTACACCGAATGGGCCAGCGGCTTCTCGCAATAGACGTGCTTGCCGCGCCGGATGGCCGCCATCGAGGCCACCGCGTGGCAATGGTCGGGCGTAGCCACGACTACGGCGTCGATCTTCTTTTCCATCGCGTCGAACATCTTGCGGAAGTCGCGGAACTGCTTGGCGTCGGGCCACTTCTTGAAGCTCCCGGCAGCGTGCCGTTGGTCGACGTCGCACAGGGCGACAATGTTTTCGCCGCCGACTGCGTCCAGATCGCCCCGGCCCATGCCCGCCACGCCGATGCCGGCGATGTTCAACTTCTCGCTGGGCGGGGTCTTGCCGCTGGCCGCCACCGCGTGACGGGGCACGATCGAAATCGTCGCCGCCGCCCCCGCCACTCCCACTCCCAAAAACCCACGCCGCGTCACCGTTGCCTTGTTCATGGATGCCTCCTGGTGGATCGCCCGTCGACTGCACGCCACGCATGGAGGGTAGCTGCCAGGATTTGCGAAGTCAAGCGATGGCGAGTGTCAGAGCGACGCCGCGTGCTGCCAGTTGACGATCTTCCAGAAGGCCTCGACGAACTTGGGCCGGGCGTTGCGGTAGTCGATGTAGTAGGCGTGCTCCCACACGTCGCAGGTCAACAGCGGCGTCTTGCCTTGTTGGAGCGGGTTGCCGGCGTTGCTCGCCGGCTCAATCGTGAGCTTGCCGTCCTTGTCGCGGGCCAGCCACGCCCAGCCCGACCCAAAGAGCTTCACC
Source organism: uncultured Planctomycetaceae bacterium (assembly GCA_964438165.1). Classification (GTDB taxonomy): domain Bacteria; phylum Planctomycetota; class Planctomycetia; order Pirellulales; family Thermoguttaceae; genus CALFBP01. The sequence goes on from CAYTJV010000413.1 coordinate 1,180, forward strand.
GCGGCGTCGGTGAACTTCTGCTTGAAATCGGCGAACGAGCCGAAGCTTTGGTTGATCGCCTCGGCCAGCTTGCCTTCCGGCTCGCCGCCGCCCTGGGGCGACAGGCAGTTCCAGAAGAACGTATGGTTCCAGACCTGGGCGGCGTTGTTGAAGATCGGGCCTGCCGGGGCCTTCTGGATGATTTCCTCCAGCGACATGTTCTCGTAGGGCGTGCCGGGCAGGAACTTGTTGAGGTTGGTCACGTAGGCCGCATGATGCTTGCCGTAGTGGAAGTCGATGGTTTCCTTGGAGATGTGCGGCTTCAAGGCATCCCGCGGCCACGGCAGTTCCGGCAGCTTGAACTCCGCGGCCAGTACCCGCGAGGGAACGCTAAGGAAGTACGGCACAGCCACCGCGCCTGCCGCCACCCCTCGGATCACCTGCCGTCGCGTCAACTTCAAACTACTCATGATTCCGTCCTCCGTTGGTCTGGTATCGTGTGAAACGCATTTGGCGAGGAAACCACCGCGAGAAGAGTACGAGGAAGCCTCATTGGGGCTATCCCTCGATATGGGGATATGGAGAAAAAATAAAAAATAAGGGGACAGGTCCATTTATTGACGGGCGGGGAACGGGGATGGTAGGATCCTGGGATGCCGAGGAGCACTTCTACGGTGTCCTGCGTTACGCGGAGCGGAATGCGCTGCGCGCCAACCTCGTGTCGGAGGCGGGCGAGTGGCGCTGGTCGAGTCTGTGGATCCGGGAGCATGGCACGAAGGAGCAGCGGGCCTGGCTATCGGCGTGGCCCGAGCCCTGTCCGCCAGATTGGCGGAGCTACGTCAACCGAGCGGAGACGGAAGCGGAGCTCAAGGCGTTGCGTCACAGCGTGCGACGGGGCACGCCCTACGGCAGCGACGCCTGGGTGTCGGCCACGGCCGAACGACTCGGGTTGCAGTCCACGCTCCGCGCCCGCGGCCGGCCCCGAAAGCGGAGTTGAAACGTCCCCATGTCACTCAAAAATGGACCTGTCCCCTTTATCCTGTCCCCGGGTTCACGCGATAACCCCGGATCGTGAGAATGCGGCCGCAACAGAGAAGAGGCATTATACTCCTTGAAAAATGGGAGATGGCGTCCGCGCGTCCAACGCAGCGCATCCTTCCCTCGGGACAGTCGGAACGGGGACGCACCTACTTTATACGACACAACTACCTGCGTCCCGGTTTCGACCCTTGGCTCTCCGTCACAACTTGTTTGCCAGTGTGGCGCACCAAGATTGACAATGCCATGCTCGGCCGCGAGAATGCGGTAAAGTTCTGCATCAGGAAAGAGACTATGAACAAGCGAATCATGCAGATGGAAGTGGCGGTCGTGTTGGCCATGGTGGGCGTCGGTGTTGCGTCTGCGGCGGAGTCGCCGGGGCTCCCACCGGCGGTGACGGAGAAGGCCGAGTTGGACAAACTGGTGGGTCAACCGGTGGACATTGCGCCGTGGGCGTATGCGTGGCGTGCTGATCGGGCGGTGCAGGAGAAACCGGAAGCGTATTTCATCCCCCGTCGCCTTGAACGGATCAATAAGGTGTATCGGACAGCCTTCACCGCACTGCCTCAGCAACAGTTGAAGAGCATCTATTACAATATGCCCGATTTGCTGAAACCGTTGCCCCCGCCACCGAAAGGCCGGTTGCAGGCGGGACTGCTCTGGACAGGACGAGTAGGGAACTATCAAGTGGAACTTCATTGGCCCGCCGGCGTTCAGGAGATTCCGTCGCCAGAAGCGGTGGAGGTTCGCGTCTATCCTACGTCGTATGGCTGGTTTGGGTGGACCGTGGACAAGATTCTGAGCAAACCGGAGGTATCAGGAGATCGGCGTACGTGGACGTACAAGAGCGATCCTGCTGCGAAAATGGACTGGGCCTTTAGTAGCCAAGTCGATGCTGCTACGGAAATGGTCGCGGTCTTTTACGAAGAGGGAAAGACACAGGGTGGCGGCAAATCTGCCGTGCCGAGTATCCGGGTGATCTGTCCGAGTATGGGGGTGTGGAAACGGATGGATGTGGAAATAGAATGGGGCTTCCAAGCGGGAAAGGAGAAGACGGACTTTGACGGCTGGGTGGAGTCCTATGTGGCCATAACCGGTCCCGTGTCGCCATTGGCGGAGGACAAGGGAATGACGGTGACTGGTGGGCACCGCTGGCAATCGCGGGCCGCAGGTGATACGAGACGGGGCATCGTCGTGCCGTTGCTATACGCCCCCAGTGGTCGGCTTGCCTTGGATAGTCGGATTACCGTTTGGACCAAGACGTCTGGTTTTACATTTCGCCCCGGCGACCTGGAGAACGGACCGATCCTGATTCCGGAACATGGTGTCTTTGTGACAAAGGTCGGCAGCGGGAAAACCGCCCGGCAATTTGCCCAGGAATTAGCGGCCAGAAACCTCAAGAGTATTCGCCAGATGACCCGCGAACATCGCGAGGCCGCCTCGTGGGAGGAGGTCCTGCGGGAGGTCAGGCTGTCGACATGCCCGGCGGGGACGGTTCTTCCGCCATTCCCCAAGGTCGAGGACCCTCCCATGCAGGTGCAACTACCGGACCCACGCTGGAGCGATGCTTGGCGCGCGGCCTCGTTTCAGTTGAAAGGCAAGCACATGTGGGGGGGACTTGCGTTCGAGGTGGGCCGAGTTGCCCATGAAATGGATCTCGTGGGTCTGCACGATGAGGCTGCCAAGGTGTATGAGCATTTCTTGAAGGCCCCGGGCGCGAAGTCGGACGGCGATTACGCCGATGGGAATGGCGCCCTGGAGTGGGCGACGGGCATGAGACACGGCATGGGATACGACCATGACGGCACACACGCCTCGACGGGCAGACTCCTGTTTGGCATGGCGGAGCGCTATTTCCTCACAGGCGACAAGGAGTGGTTCCAGCGGAACCGCGTCCGAATGCAGGCGGCGGCCGACTGGATCATCCGCCAGCGGAATTCCTATATGAAGGACATTCCCAACCGGCAGGACCTCTTGGTGGCCGGCCTCATGCCGCCGTGCATGCTGGGCGATTATGCTATACCTAGTTGTGACTGGCATTGGTACTACTGTGACAATGCCTTTGCTCTCCAGGGACTACGGCGTTTCGCCGATGCCTTGACGGAGTTCGATCCGGAAGCAGGCCGGAAGTACCGCGACGAGGCCGGTGCGTTTTGCAGAGACATCCGCCGGGCTGTGGAACGCGAGGCGGCGCTGTCGCCGGTGCGACTTGGGCGCAACGGCACGTACCGCAGTTTTATTCCACTCACGGCGTATGCCCGGGGCGTGATGTCTAATCTGGAGTTGGGTGCTCCCCAGCGTCCGCAGGCCGACATCATTATTGGGGCACTTCCGCTGGCCGAACCATTCGGCGCACTCGATGCCAACGACATCCGCATGGACGGTACATTGAACGTGATGGAGGAGATAGGAATGTCACCAAAAGTCACAACTCACATACTGTCAGTCAACGTGATGCAGGAGATAGGAACGTCTGTCAGCGCCGTGGGGAAACTGCACGACGCCTGGTTCTGGAATTGCTATGGAGGAAGCTTCCCTAAGGCCTCGCACAATGCCAACATCTACCTGCTTCAAGACGATGTGCCGAATTTTCTACGCTTTTGGATGAATTCTTATGCGGCTATGGTGGGTGCCGATGGAAAATTGTGGGAATGGGGACATTTAGGTGAATATACGAACTGTAGCGCTCCTGATAACGGCACGGCGGGTTGGTTCATGGAGAACTTCCGCAACCTGTTGGTGATGGAGGATGGCCAGTCCCTGTGGGTTGCCCGCGCCACGCCTCGCGTCTGGCTGGAGCAGGGCAAGAAGGTCGCAGTCAAGAACGCTCCGACCTACTTCGGAACTTTGGCGTATGAGATCGTCTCGGACGTGGACAACGGCAAGATCACCGCCACCGTCGAGATACCGAGTCGCAATCCGCCCAAGAGCGTTGTCATACGTTTCCGCCATCCCAAGGCGGTGCCGATCAAGAGCGTGATGGTCAACGGCCAGCCGTGGACCAGATTTAACAAGGACAAAGAGGTCATCGAACTAACGGGGTTGACGGGAAAGGTGGCTGTTGCTGCCAGCTACTGACCCGGGATTCGAGGAGTTGACAGTCGGAACGGGGGCAGTCGGAACGGACCGGGTGGCCCCAGGTGATTGCTCACCCGGGGCTCCCACAGACCCGTACGTGCGGAATTACCGCATACGGTTCCTCAAGTAACTCCTTCGCTTCGCTGACGGCGTGCCATCGGCGCGAACCCGTTCTGCGCTATCCGTTGGCGTTCCGTTGACCCGCTGCGGGAGTGCGATGCCTCCCCCGAGTATCCTGCCAACGGCGTGGTTACTCGACGCCCCGCTTCCCTCCCCCGGGTCCTCGGCGGTGCAAGTTCCCCGGCTTCCAGGGTACTATCAGGGCGCTATGACTTCCTGCCGCTCCTCCCGCCGCGCTTCGTTGCCTTCAACGGGGATAAAGGGGACAGGTCCGAATGCCACTAAAATAGCCTAAGCCCTTTCGTGCAAATATCTTTGGACGAATTATGCAATGTTTGTGATCTATCGACACACTGTTTTTCTCCGGAGTTATTGCATCCGGGAGCATCACGGCGATACCTGGCAATCGCCGCAAGTCGTTATCAATCCTATGGTTGCGCTTTAACTTAATGGCATTCGGGACAGGTCCATTTTCGAGAGCTCCCCTTTATCCGCTTCCACGCAATCGAAGGGACTTGTCGCACGGTTCGAAGAGCTAGCGGCCGCATATCACCCCCCATGGGGGATAGAACCCCGATGCACCGCCCTTGACGCACTTTGCCGCAGAGGCTAGTCTCCCCGGCCTTGCTATCTTAGACCAGACCACCAGAGGAGGGCAGACGTGGTCCACCGTCCCTCGACCCGCCGCAAGTTCCACGTCGAGATCATCAAGCCGTCGCATTACGACGACGACGGCTACGTGATCCAGTGGTTCCGGGCCTTCGTGCCCTCGAATTCGCTGGCGTGCTTGTACGCGCTGGTGCAGGACGTCGAGGATCGCCGTGCGTTGGGCGACGAAGTGGAAATCATCCCCACCGCGTACGACGAGTGCCATACGGTCATCCCGGTGCGGAAGATCATCCGGCGGATTCGGGCCAACGGCGGCCAGGGGGTGGTGTTTCTGGCCGGCGTGCAGACCAACCAGATGCCCCGGGCCACGGACCTCGCCCGAGCGTTTCGCGAGGCCGGCATTCAGGTGGCCATCGGCGGGTTCCACGTCAGCGGGTGCCTGGCGATGCTCCCCGACTTGCCCGAGGATATGAAGGCCCTTCAGGCCATGGGAGTGACGATCTTCGCCGGGGAAGCGGAAGGGAGGATGGAAGGGCTGCTCAAGGACGCCTGCCGCGGGGCGATGCAGCCGGTGTACAACTACCTGGGGAGCCTGCCCGAGCTTCAGGGCCATCCCACGCCGTTTCTGCCCCGCGCCATTGCCCGCCGCTACATGTTCTTCGCGCCGTTCGACTGCGGCCGCGGCTGCCCGTTCCAGTGCAGCTTCTGCACGATCATCAACGTGCAGGGACGCCGCTCGCGCTATCGCGACGCCGACGACGTGGAGCGGCTCCTGCGAACGAACCTGGCGCAGGGCATCCGCCGCTTCTTCATCACCGACGACAACCTGGCTCGAAACAAGAACTGGGAAGCGATCTTCGACCGTCTCATCGCCATCCGCCAACAGGAAGGGATCCGCTTCAAGTTCGTGATGCAGGTTGACGCGATGAGCCACAAGATCCCGGGGTTCATCGAGAAAGCGGCGCAGGCCGGCTGCAATCGCGTGTTCATCGGGCTGGAGAACA
>CAYTJV010000414.1:0-6970 GCA_964438165.1 uncultured Planctomycetaceae bacterium
CAACGGCGTGCGGGTGTATCATGTGCTCAACGATAAGCCCGAGGTCGAGATGCTGGGCTATATCACCGCAAAAGGCCGAAAACGCAATGGATGCTGGTCTTGTTCCGAGAGAAAGAGCGAACGAAACGCCCGCCGCAGCAGGGCGCTGCCTCGGCTTGAGCCCCGAAGGGGCGGAATACGAAAGCCCAGGGCAACGCCCTGGGAATAGGAGTCAATCGCGAAATGGAAGCCCTGAAAGGGCGACATAGGAGCCGCACAGACGCATATTTCGCCCTTTCAGGGCTTCGGCGCTTATTGCGACCCGTCTCCCCAGGGCGTTGCCCTGGGCTATCATATTGCGCCCCATCGGGGCTGGTGCCACTGTAACACAACAACCCACTGATGAGGAGAAACCAAGATGAAGAACCTACGCCAAGCGCCTATCGTGTTGACCTTGCAGTTGATCGTCGCCGTTTGCCTATGGAATACATCAGCCAGCGCCGAGCCTCCGGCGTCGGCCGGCGCCGAAGCCGGGGGCTGCTGGCCGTTTTTCGTGTTCGACAACGGCCTGCACGGCATCCAGGACCCGCCCAAGCTGCTCAAGGAGCTTGGCTACGCCGGCATGGGCGCAAGCGGGCTGAAGATCGGCGGACTGGTCAAGCAGTACCAGGCGGCGGGACTGAAGGTCTTCAGCACCTACGTCGGCTGCCATTTGGACAAGACTCCCTCCTACGATCCCCAGTTCAAGGAGGCGGTCCAGGAGTTGAAGGGGACCGGCGTCATCCTTTGGCTGACGGTCCTCGGCGGCAAGCACGGCCAGGAGGACGAAAAGGCCGCGTCCGTGGTCCGCGAGATTGCCGATCTGGCCGAGCCGTCGGGCCTGCGCGTGGCGCTCTACCCGCACACCGGATTCTACGTGGCCACCACCGCCGATGCCCTCCGTGTTGTCAAGAAAGTGGACCGCAAGAACGTGGGCGCGACAATCAACCTCTGCCACGAGCTGATGACCGACCAGGGGCCAAGACTCGATGCAACGATCCGTGAAGCGATGCCGTATCTTTTCCTCGTGTCGATCAACGGCGCCGATCACAAGCGGCCGGGCACGGGTTGGGACCGATTGATCCAGCCGCTCGGCCGAGGCGACTTTGACGTCTGCGGCTTCCTCAAGAAGCTCAAGGCCGCCGGATACCGCGGCCCGATCGGGCAGCAGTGCTATGCCGTGAAAGGCGACCCGGTAGAAAACCTCAAGCAGTCGATCGCTGCCTGGCGGGCCTATTCGGCCCGGCTGGGATGCACGGAAGGCGAAGCGAAATAAGTCTGGAGATTGAACCGTGAGTCGATTTGTCCCGTCCTTCGTTGCGCTCGCACTGGTTCTGGTCGCGGCTGCTCGTTGCGGACAGGCCGCTGAGCCGCAACCGCCCGACCTGCTGTTCAAAGCCTCTTTCGATCGTCTGACGGCATTGCCCGATTACGCCCGGGGCAAGCGAGCATGTACCCTCGAAGCAAGCCTTGAGCTCCGCGCCAAGCCGGGAGTCAAGGGGCACTGCCTGCTCGTGGAAGAGCGGGAGCAGTGCGTTTACGACGGCGCCGGAAACCTTGATGCCAAGGCCGGCACGATCTCGCTCTGGGTCAAGCCGGCCAATTGGAGCGACGACGACGGCCGTTACGTGGCCTTTCTGAACGTGTACGGCCGAATCAAGGGCTCGAACACACCGTTCAACCTCAGCATCGACAAGGGCGATGCCGCGGCCACGGCCCGGGCCCACTGCTCGTTCGGAAGCGGCGGACGCCCCGACTACCGCCTCTACCTGGCCATGGGCAAGGCGCCGTGGCGGCCCGGCACCTGGCATAAGCTCGACGTGACCTGGGACTCGCGGCACCTGGCGATCTACGTGGACGGGAAGCTGGGCAATCGCCAGGACCTTCCCAACGTCCAGTTGCAGGAGCTGCTGAGCCCGAAGATCGAGCTGGTCCATCAGTACCCAGGCGTCGCCAACAACGTCCGGAGCACGAAGGACCGCACCTACATCGACGAGTTGGAGATCTACCGGGGCGCGCACTCCGCGTCGCGGATCCTCACTCGCTACCTCGCCGACAAGCCCGAGGCGGAGAAACAACTGGCCGAGTACCGCTCGACGCTGCGCGACCTGCGCGGGCTGGGCGTGACCTATCTGCCCGACGTTCCCGGCCGAAGATTGGGGCTGGAGATCGACCTGGCGGGCCTTGCCCCGCAGTGGCTTTCCGCGGTGAACGCCGGCCGGGCATCGCTCAGCATTCAAGCAAAAGGCCCCAAGGGCGACGAAGGCCGGGCCGAGGCACTCGTCGAGAAGACGGTAGCCCGCGCTCCACTCCCCTGCCGGTTTGAGGCGGGCCGCTACGTGCTCAGGTACACTCTGCGGGCGGCGGGCAACGCCGAGTCGCTTGTCGTCGAGGATGCCCTGGAAATCCCCAACCTGGAGTGGATCGGCTCCAACGTCGGCGTCAGCGACGAGGTCCTCGAGCCCTGGACGCCGCTGGAATACGAAGGCGACCGCGCCGTGCGGTGCTGGGGACGGCAGTACGAGTTTTCCGGACCGCTTCCCTCGCGGATCGTCAACCAGGGCCGCGACATTCTCCGCGGGCCAGTGACGCTGACTTTGAAAACGCCGGCCGGCACAGCAGCCCTGGTCGAGAAGGGCCGACAGCCGCTCCGGCAGGCCCCCCATCGCAGCGAGTTTCGCGGGACGGCCGGCTTCGAAGGCGCTGGCGCCGCGGTCGACTGGCAGACCTGGATGGAATACGACGGGCTGGTGGTCACCTCTTTCACCGTGACTCCGCCCAAAGGCGGGCTCGACGTCCAGTCGCTGACGATGACCATCCCGTTGCGGCCCGCACTAAAATACCTCCGCGGCGCCCGCAAGAACCCAAACCGTCTGGATTGGGACGGCAAGCTCTGGGAAAGCCATTTCGAGCCGTTTGTGTGGCTGGCCGATGAGGACGAGGGGTTCTTGTACTTCTGCGAATCGGAGGCCAACTGGGTCTATCCGGCAGATCGCCCGGCGACCATCGTGCGCGGCAACCAGGAGCCGTCGATTGAGCTTCGGATCATCCATCAGCCTGTGCGATTGACCAAGCCGCTTCGCTACCAGTTCGGCTTTCAGGCCACGCCCGTCAAGCCGATGGAGAAGGACTGGCGGGAGCTGAACTTCGGACCGGGGGGCAACCCCCTCCGGCACCAGACGCTCCAGCCGTGGATGGACGGCTACGCCTACTACACCGGGTTGTGGGAGGCGGCGCGTCCCGAGCGGCTTCGCGAGTTCGACCGAAAGCGGCGGGCCCAGGGCATCCTTCCGTTCTACTACTCCACCACAAGCTGCACGCCGAGTCACAACCCGGTCTACAACCTGTTCCGGGCGATGTGGAACGATCCCTATGCCGCCCAGTTCGGGCCCTGCGAGAGCAAGGAGACGCCGCTCGTCCCCGCCACGCCCGTTCACCATCTGGTTCCGGTCTGCCCGGGGGCGCCTACGTTCGTCGAGTACGAAGTGTGGCTCGCCAAGAGGCTGTACGAACAGACCGGCGCTACTGCGTTCTATACCGACACGGACGATCTCTGGCAGTGCGACAACTCGCGTCACGGCGGCGGGGTCACCGACGCCTTCGGCAAGACCGGGGTAACGGGGGGGATTCTCAAGAAGCGCGAGTTCGCCAAACGCATGGCGACCCTCTGCCGACAAATCCGCCGCGGCGGAAAAAATGCCTACTGGATGACCCACTGCCACTCCAAACTCGTGCCGCCGGTACACTGCTTCGCCGACTTCCTCTGGCCGGGCGAGGAGTACACGCACTGGCTCTACGGCAACCCGTGGTACTACATCCACGACATGCCGGAAGTCGATTACCGCGTCCAGCTCTCGGGCAAATCCAGCGGCCTGGTCCACGTCTTCCTGCCCGAGTTCCAGCGGGGCAGCAGGAACCCGAGCGAATTGGATCAGCCCCAGCCGACCGAAAGCCTTTTGGCCATGTGCGCGATCAACGACGTCAATACCTCAGCCGCCTACATGCACGCGCCCAGCATGGAGGAGTGGTGGGGCATCCGAAAGCGGCTGCGGTTCAACGAGGCGGAGTTCGTCGCCTATTGGCGTGAGGGCTGCCCGGTGCGTGCCACCACGGATGGGGCCTTCGCTTCGGCCTACCGCTGGCCAGGGCGTGCGGCGGTCGCCGTGGCAAACCGTCTGCCCCAGGGCCAGAACGTCTCGATCCACGTGGACCTTGAGAGGCTCGGTCTGAAGGGCCAAACCATGACAGCCACCGACGAGCGGAGCGGCAAGACGGTCTCCATCGAAGACGGCCGCTTAGTCGTACCGGTGAAAGGACGAAACTACACCTTGGTCAGCCTGCAAGGGCGGTAGCAAGCAGTGCGATTTGGCGGAAGGGCGTCGAGAAAGGGGGAAATGCGATGAAGGCTGTAGTCTCTCTTGCCTGCGTGGTGTTGTTCGTAGTTTCGGCGTCAGCCGAGGTAAGGACGTGGAAGGACAAGACGGGCAAATTCTCCATCCGAGCCGAAGTCGTCGAGTCCGATGGAACCACGCTGACGCTCAAGAAAGCGGACGGGAAAGTCATCAAGGTGGCCGTGGATCGCCTCAGCGACGAGGATCGCCAGTTCCTCGAAGCGCAGGAGAAGAGCGCGTTCACCGACAGTCCGGCCGCAAGCGACGCCGCCAAGAGCGCCGCGGGCACCAAGGCCCCGGGGCTACGCTATGGCTGGAAAGCTGGGAAAAGCTATTCCTATAAGGTCAAAATCGAAGTGGACCTTGGCGACGAGGTGCTGGAAATGCTCGGCAATCCAGGCTATACGGTCGTCTCGGCCGACAAGGACAAGACCGTACTGAGCTTTCGGGGCACGCTGATGGAACATGAGCGACCCAAGAGCGGCCGATCCGGAATGCCGCCCGGAATGCCGCCCGGAATGCCGCGTGGTCTCCTCGGACCCGGCCGGATGGGGCCGCCGATGCACGGGATGGGCCCAAGGATGATGCACCCCTTCTCGCCGATGACGGGCGTGGGGCCCTTCGGCATGGCCCGGACCACCGAATTGACCGTGGACCCTCAAGGGAACATCGCGCGCCAGGAGGGAACCTCGCAGCTTCCGTTTCTTTTGGGCAACCTCTCGCACCTGATGATCGAGCCGCTGCCGGGCACCGAGGAGAAGACCTGGACCGTGGCCCATGGCTCCGGGGTCGTTATTAAGGAAGGGGGGCCGCCGCTCTTCGGCCCCTTCGCCAACGACGAAGGCTATGTGCCGGCCAGCGAGAAGACCGTCTACACGATCGAGAGCGCGACCGACAAGCTCGCGGTGATCCGCAAGCAGTACGAATTCCGCGCGACGGCGACCGGCAGCGACAAACCCCCGTTCGAGATCACCGGCGACGGGAAGTGGACCTTCAACAAGGCGGAGGGAGTTTCGGGCGACCTCGACTTCAACATGAAGGTTACGATCCGCAAAGGGGGCCTGGGCGTCGAGATTCCCGTCAAGGCGACCTATCACCTTTTGGACGAGGCGGAACAGGCGAAGCTGGCCGAGCAGTCCAAGGAAGCGGCCGAAAAGGCGAAGCAGAAGTTGGCCGAGCGGGCGAAGCCGCCTTCGAGCGAGGAGGCGAAATCGTTGGTCGCCGACCTGGAATCGGGCGACCAGGGGCGGCTGATCCGGGCCACGCTCCAACTCGTGCAGAAGAAACCGAAGGAGCCGAACCGCGCGGTGGCCAAGGCCCTGGAAACGATCCTCTCGGAGAACGATAACGTCTCCCTGCGCATCAACGCCGCCTGGGCGCTTCAGAACTGGGGCACCAAGGAAAGCCTTCCATCGCTGAAAAAAGCCCTCAAGGACAGCAACCGCCTGGTGCAGATGCACGCCAAGAAGGCGATCGGGGAAATCGGCTCGCGGGAGTAATATGCCCGCTGCCGAACGAGAGCATGGGATCGGGGCTTGAATTCTGACTTTTGGGCGTCATCCCCGCTCGTGCGGAGGTACGCCGTAGGGCCGAGCCATGATGCCGCATGCACATTGCACGAAAAGTTGAATGTCAAGACCTGACCCATTCCCGTGCGAAATCAAAACCCAAAAAGAGAAAGACCATGAAAGACGACAAGAAGAAATTGACCACCAACGCTGGGGCTCCCGTCCCCGACAACCAGAACCTCATGACCGCAGGTCCCCGCGGGCCGGCGCTGCTGCAGGATGTCTGGTTCATGGAAAAGCTCGCACATTTCGATCGTGAGGTGATCCCTGAGCGTCGCATGCACGCCAAGGGCTCGGGTGCCTATGGCACCTTTACGCTGACCCACGACATCACCCGTTATACGAAAGCGAAGATCTTCTCCCAGATCGGGAAGAAGACCGGCCTCTTCGTGCGTTTTTCCACCGTCGCCGGAGAGCGTGGCGCGGCAGACGCCGAGCGAGACATCCGGGGCTTCGCGATCAAGTTCTACACTGAGGAAGGGAACTGGGACCTCGTCGGCAACAACACGCCGGTCTTCTTCCTGAGAGACCCGCTCAAGTTTCCGGACCTCAACCACGCGGTGAAGCGCGATCCCCGCACCAACCTGCGCAGCGCCCGCAACAACTGGGACTTCTGGACCTCGCTGCCCGAGGCACTGCACCAGATCACCATCACCATGAGCGATCGCGGCATCCCGGCGTCCTACCGACATATGCACGGCTTTGGCAGCCACGCTTTCAGCCTCATCAACGCCAAAAACGAGCGTTCTTGGGTGAAGTTCCACCTGATTTGCCAACAGGGCATCAAGAACCTGACCGATGCCGAGGCCGAGGCGATTGTCGCGAAGGACCGCGAGAGCCATCAGCGCGATCTCTACGACAGTATCGAGAAGGGCGACCTCCCGCGATGGAAAATGTTCCTCCAGGTGATGCTTGAGAAAGACGCGGCGAAGTGCCCCTACAATCCCTTCGACCTGACCAAGGTCTGGTTCCACAAGGACTACCCGCTCATCC
>CAYTJV010000415.1:0-6960 GCA_964438165.1 uncultured Planctomycetaceae bacterium
CCCCGGCTCTGGTCCCCCCCGCTATGGACACCCCCGTCCACTGTGGACCAGTTTACCACTTTCGGGCCCGGACAACAAGCGTCCGGCCGGCGTCATTGCGTGTCACGATGAGGATAGGTAGATTACTTCTCGTTCCCACGCTCCGCGTGGGAACGCGCCTCTTGGCCGCTCTGCGGCCTTCGCTTGACACGCCGCAGAGCGGCGGGACTTGCGTTCCCACGCAGAGCGTGGGAACGAGATGACGTTTTCTGAGCGAGGTAGCCATGAAGAAGACCCTGATCAATACCCTGCGTGCAGTCGGAAAGACATATCGGATTCGTGAGAACCCCGATGGGAGCACGGTCCTGGTCCTCCCTTACGGCGCCCGCGTGCTGGGGTTGTTTGCCCCGCGGAGCGAGGAGAACTTCCTCTGGACGCATCCGGCTCTGGCCTCCGCCGAATCGGCCGCGGAATTCTACAAGAGCACGGATTGGCACAACTCGGGCGGGGACCGGACTTGGCTGGCCCCGGAAGCCGATTTCTTCTTCCCGAAGTTTCCCAAGACCGACGTCTACTGGCAGCCGCGCGAGCTCGATCCCGGCAACTACCAGGTGATCCCCGGTGGCGAAGAGGAGACTTTGACCGCCCGCGCCAAGTCGCTGCTCTCGCGGTCCAAGACGCACGTGGAGTGGGAGATCACCAAGTCGATCAGCCCCGCGGCCAACCCGCTGCGGCACGAGCGCGGTTTGGCCCACCTGGCAATCGAGTTCGCCGGCTACCCCCAGCGGACTTCGCTGAAGCTGCTGTCGGGCAGCGCCCCGATCGGACTCTGGAACCTGCTCCAAATGCCCCACGGCGGTGAGCTGCTGGTTCCCACCTATGCGCGAACTAAGCCGAAAGTGATCTTCGGTCAAATGGGTCCGGACGATCTTCAGGCCGGCGACCGCCTCGTCCGCTACTGGATGCGCTCCCGGGGAGAACACAAGATCGCCATCCGGGCCCTCGGTGTGGCCGGTCGGGTTGGCTACCTGCACCCCGCGCGCGACGGCCGCTGGGCGCTCATCGTCCGCAACGTCTTTTTGAATCCGTCGGGTCTGTATGTCGACGTGCCGTGGGACGACCTCAACGACTTCGGCTACGCCATCCAGGGCTGCAACGTGAACGGCAGCCTGGGCACGTTCAGCGAGTTGGAGTACCACGTGCCGGCCGTCGGGCCACAGACGGGCCGCACCCGCTGCGACGATGTCTCCCAAGTGTGGGCGTTTCGCGGCGATCGCCAGTCGATCGATCGCGTGGTGAAGCTCTTGCTCAGCCCGGAAGCGTAGCCAGCCCTCGCCCCCCTCGTTCCCACGCTCCGCGTGGGAACGGACGGCCCGCCGCTCTGCGGCGCGAATGGAGACGGCCGCAGAGCGGCCCCACGCACGTTCCCACGCGGAGCGTGGGAACGAGATAATGAATACGGAATAGTGAATACGGAATACGGAATTCAGAACCAATAGGAGGAACGAGCCATGTCGCGAGATTGCTGCTGCTCCGGAGGCCGCTGTGGCGATCCGCAGGACGCCGCCTTGAGCCGCCGGGAATTCATCGGAACGATCGCAGCCGGGGCTGCGGGCCTGGCGATGGCGGGAGAACTGGCTTGGGCCAATGCCTCTGGGCCGGGCGCCAAGGAGGCGCCGCTCACCGTTCCGAAAAGGCCGCAGAGTTGGAACTACCCGATCACGCCCCCTAGGGTCTATCAAGGCAAGAACTTGGAAGCCGTGTCCATGCCGATCGGCGGCATCGGCACGGGCAGCATCTGGCTCGATGGTCAGGGGCGGTTGGCCGTCTGGCAGATCTTCAACAATCTCAGCGAGATCCGCATCCCCGACAGTTTCTTTGCGGTCCGCGTGCGGTCGGGCAACGGCAAGGCAACGGTGCGCGTGCTGCAAACCGCGGCGGAAGGGCCTCTCAAGCCGGTCACGTAGCTCCGCTACGAGGGAGGATATCCGATCGCCCGGCTCGAGTTCCACGACCCGGCGCTACCCGTGAAGATTCGGCTCGAAGCCTTCAACCCGATGATTCCGTTGGATACCGCCCACTCGACGATCCCCTGCGCGATCTTCCGTTTCACGGCCCGCAATACCGGCCAAGCGGCCGCCACCGTCGATTTCCTGGCGGCGCTGCAAAACGCGGTCGGCAGCCAAGGGGCTGGCGGCATCCAGGGCGTGAAGTTCGGCGGCTACGGCGGCAACTTGAACCGCGTCGTTCGCGAAAAGAACTGGACCGCCGTGGCCATGAGCAAGTCGGCCGATCCGGTCGCCCCTGGCCCGGTGAAAGTTCGCAGTGCGGCCGGCCATGAAGTCGACGGGCCCGAGATGCTTTGGCTGACCGGCGTCGCCGATCTCGCGCCGCACGTGGTGGAGCCGCTGGCGCGGATCGTGGGAGACGGGGGCATCGTCCTGGCCGACGGCCTTCAGCCGGGCTTCTTCAACACCATTGCCACGCTCCGCGATCCTCAGCGCGGCAAGGCCGCCCTGGCGACCGTCTTCGAGGACTTTGAAAAGAAGAACTACGAAGGCTGGACGCTTTCCGGCGACGCCTTCGGGACCGCCCCGTCGCGCGGCACCGAGGCCAGCCAGAATCCCGTGAGCGGATTCGCCGGACGGAGGCTGGTCAACACCTTCATCGCCGGCGACGGCCCGCAAGGCACCGCCACCTCCAAGCCCTTCAGAATCGAAAGACGCTACATCGGTTTCCTGATCGGCGGCGGCAACCACCCCGGCAAGACCTGCATCAATCTCCGCGTGGGCGGCAAGGTCGTCCGGACCGCGACGGGCAAGAGCGCCGAAGCCCTCGAGCCGGCCAGTTGGGACGTCACCGAGTTGCAAGGCAAAGAGGCCGTGATCGAGATCGTCGATCGCGAGTCCGGCCCGTGGGGGCACATCAACATCGACCAGATCCTCTTCTCCGATCTCCCGCCCGAAGGACTCCTGAGAGAAGGAACGGCGATCAATACGGTGGCCCGGGCCCTGGGCTTGCCGTTTAACGCGGCCGAGCCCGCGACGCTTGCCGCCGGGCAGCAGGTAATGCTTACGGACCACGCCCCGCCGGAGTTGAAATCGCTGGCCGCCGCCTGGAAAGTTACGCACTTCACACGCCTGCGCGGTTTCCGGACCGGCGAAAAAGGCTATCGCACGCTTGCCGCCACGCCCGACGGCGATCCGCTGATCGTCGAAGGCCCGCTGGGCAAAGGCCGCATTCTGCTCGTGCTGGCCCCCGGACTGCCGTGGAGTTGGGGCAGTGCCCTGCTGGCTGCGTTGCGTGGGAAGCCGCTCAAGCCGGGCGAGCAGATCGTACCAGGTTCGCCGGGCTGGGGCACGATGGCCCTGACCGCCTTGGCCTCGGAAGCCGCAGCCTTGCCCGGCTGGACCAAGCCCGAGAACTTGCTGGCTTGGCTCTCCACCCAGCCGCCAAGCGGCATCACCAACGAGGCCCTGAGCCCGCCGGGTGAAACGGTTAACGGAGCCCTTGCCGTTCCGATCTCGCTCAAACCCGGCGAAGAACGCACTGTGACCTTCGTCCTCACGTGGCACTTCCCCAACGTGCAGCGGTTCCAGCACTCGGGCAATCTCTACAGCCGCCGCTGGCCCGACGCCCTCGCCGTGGCCCGCTTTGTGGTCGAAAACGCGGAGGCCCTTTGGGAGCGAACGCGACTGTATCACGAGACCCTCTATCAGTCGAACCTGCCCGAAGAGTTCCTTGACGCCATGACCTCGCAGAGCGTCATTTTCCGCGGGCCGACGTGCTTCTGGTCGGAGGACGGCTACTTCGGCGGCTTCGAGGGGAGCTACGGCTGCTGTCCGCTCAACTGCACCCACGTGTGGAACTACGCCCATTCGCACGCCCGGCTCTTCCCCGAGGTCGGCCGCAACATGCGGATCTCGAATTTCATCACCTTCCTGCACCCCAGCGGCGAGACCTCGCACCGCGAGCACTCGCGGCACAACGCCTTCATCGACGGCCACTGCGCGTGCATCGAGGCGGCCTTGCGCGAGTATCAGCTCAGCCCCGACCGTGGGTTCCTGGAGAAAATCTGGCCGGGCGTCAAAAAGGCGGTCGATTGGCTCATCGAGGCCATCGACAAGGATCGCGACGGAATGCCCGCCGGACACCAGTGGAACACCTACGACACGGCCGTCTCCGGCGCGAACACGTTCATCGGCTCGCAGTACCTCTCGGCCCTGGCCGCCGGCGTGCGAATGGCCCTGCTGATGAACGATTCGGCGGCCGCTGCCCGGTGGAAGGCCGTCTTGGAGGCCGGGCAGAAGAACCAGGACCAAAAGCTGTTCAACGGCGAGTACTACATCCAGATCCCCGAGCCCAACGCGGCCCGCGACTACAACAACGGCTGCCACGCCGACCAGCTCTTGGGCCAATGGTGGGCCCACATGCTCGACCTCGGGTATCTCTATCCTCGCGATCGCGTGCGAGGGGCGCTGGAAGCGGTGATGAAGCACAACTTCCGCCGCACGTTCCACGGCTTCAAGCAGGACCCGCGGCGCTACATCCCCGACGACGAAGGCGGGCTGCTGATCTGCGCCTGGCCGCACAACGACCGGCCGAAGTCGTTCATCCTCTATGCCGACGAGGTGTGGACGGGCATCGAATACTCGACGGCCGGGGCGCTGGTTTACGAAGGACTGATCGACCAGGCTCGGCAGATCGTCCGCATGGCCCGCAGCCGCTACGACGGCCGCCAGCGCAACGACCTCAACTCCGGCCCCGGCGGCAACCCCTACAACGAATTGGAGTGCGGCAAATTCTACGCCCGGGCGATGAGCTCCTGGTCCCTCCTGATCGCCTCCCAAGGCCAAATCCTCGAAGGCCCCAAAGGCATCCTCGGCTTCAAGCCCCGCTGGCAGCCCGAAGACCACCGCTCCTTCTACACGACGTGCGAAGCCTGGGGTCTCTTCATCCAGCGTCGTGAAGCCAAGCAACAAACCGACCGAATCGAAGTCCGCCACGGCCGCCTGCGGCTCAAGGAACTGGTCTTCGAGATCCCGCCCGACGCAACGAATCCAACCGCCGCGGCGACGGTGGGTGGGAAACCCGTGAAGGTCACCCCGAACGTTTCCGCCAACGAGATTCGGCTGGGTCTTGACGGAGACTGCACCGTAACCGAAGGAGACGCAATCGAAATCGCGGTGCGCTGGTAACACATCCTGTTCCTCAAACTATGAACGTCACCACCGACCTTGCGTCGGTGGGACGATGACTGGCCGCTACAACCGCCCGTTTAAGCTACCCGCGTCACCACCGACCTTGCGTCGGTGGGACGATGACTGGCAGCTACAACCGGCCGCTTAAGTTACCCGCGTCACCATCGACCTTGCGTCGGTGGGACGATGACTGGCAGCTACGGCACGTGTGTGCGCGGCTTGCTGTTCGGCAATCCCGACCGCCTGGCGACGCGGCTTGAGCGGCAAATCGCAAGGTCTTATACGGATTGGGTCTGTAGCTGCCAATCATCGCTCCGCCGGAGTAAATCCGGCGGTGGCGGTTCTCCTTTGGGTCCGTGCTTGGTAGCTGCCAATCATCGCCCCGCCGGAGTAAATCCGGCGGTGGCGGTTACAGTTTGAGCTGTTCCTCGGATCGCAGGCGACACGCCCGGAAGGCAGCAGCGGCGTCCGCCCCTTTGCCGAGCGTTCCGGACGTTGAGACTCGAAGCGGCTCTCGGAAGCATTGTCCCGGCCCGAGATTGCACCGAACGGGCAGGGCGACCTGTTCGTCAACAGAACCTCAATTTTTCCGCTTCGGGGGGTGGCGCGGGTGGTGGCGTTCGTCGGGGCTCCTGCTCCTCAAAGGACGGACTGAAGACGGGTCCGCAAACATTGGAAGTCTCCGAGACATCATGCCGATGGCCGGCGCGCCCGCGCGACGACCGAGAGTGCCAAACTCCGTAAGCCTACCCAATCCGCTGGCCCACTTTCCAGAGAAAATCTGGGCCGGCGGCCTGGCACGCCGAGAGTGTTCGACGGGCGGGATGACACGCTGGACGTGTGCGAGGTGCTTGACGGCCCCTCGCTACGAGGGATAATGGCCGGTGACCATGACACGGAGTGACACGGCCCCGGTGTACAAAGGTTGTGGCTCGCTCCACTGACCGCTCACCACGCCCATCGCTCCGCTCTGGGCGTGCCGCCCGATCCGACGATCCCCCTGACGGCCCCCATCTACCGCGGATAAGCATGACCATAAAAACACTCGTACAGGGTTTTGCCGAACACATTCGCCAACTCAAGGCTCCGCAGTACAAGGAGTCGCAAGTCCGGCTGCAATACATCGACCCCTTTTGGAAACTCCTTGGCTGGGATGTCTCCAACGACAAGCAATGTCCACCGCAGGATGTCGAGGTGCTTGTTGAGCCCTCGATGGATTCCACGGAAGACGATGGCCTCCGCTCTCGTGAACCCGATTATCTCTTTCGCGTGAATGGTTTTCCCCGTTTCATCGTCGAAGCCAAGAAGCCGGCAGTCGATCTCGATACCGACAAGAAGGCGATCTTCCAGGCAAAGCGTTATGCCTGGAGCGCTGCGATTCCATTTGCGGTACTCACGGATTTCGAGCAATTTCGGCTCTATGACACGGCGCTCAAACCGGTCTTTAACGAGCCGCAGCGCGGTTTGGCTCGGGAGTTCGCAATTGCCTTCACAGACTATCCCTCCCCGTGGGGAGAGCTTCTCGCCACGTTTGGTCGCGCCGCCGTCCCCGCTCGCCCGAAGGCCGTCCGCGAGTCCCACACATCGGAACGGAGGCGCCGCCAGGCCGGCACCTCTGAGCGGAGGGGGAGGGTGAGCGACGAAGGAGCGTGACGCGGCGCGAGGGACCCGAACGTAGCGCTCTGGCGAGCTCCGAGAGCGCCTGTTCGCTCCACTGCGGCCAAAAGAGGCCGCGGCAGGGCCGGAGGCCGCGCCAGCGCGCGTGGCGCTCGGTGACGAG
>CAYTJV010000416.1:0-6902 GCA_964438165.1 uncultured Planctomycetaceae bacterium
CGCAAACGGCCGAGTTGGACTTCGAGACAGACAGCGGTGGAATTCACGGCACAGCGCACGTTGGACGACCGAACCGGCGGGCCTTGGAGGGGCAACGCTTGCCCCTCCAAGCTGCAATGTACCGGCGCGGCCGCCGTCGGGCAACCGGGAGCCTCGTCAGATGATCCCCCCGTGCGTGCGGTATGGCGACAGGTGGCTCGGCTGATCGAGGAACCACGTTCGCTCCCACTCATCGAGGATCAATCGCATGTCTTCCGACGTGTAGATCAACTCGCTGGTACGCCGGGCGGGATCGCCGGAATACGCCGGAATAATGCATCCCACGGTCGAGCTCAGCAGCAGCCCAGTGAGGGCCGCGAGGAGTAGCTTGCGCATTGCACAACTCCTGAATTTAGAAAGACTTCGGCGCCCCAGGCGCGCAGAGTGATTCTCCAAAAAAGGCCCGGCTGGTTCGGCGCAATCGGCAGATCGCGGTCAAACCGGCGTTAGCCACTTGTAGTTTTTGAGTCTTTAGGGGATTGTGCCCCCGGCCTGGAAACCGCCTACGGCTCCGGCCGGTTCGGGAACGGATGAGGGTTTCGCGTCCAGCTTCGCGCGCTCTCCAGCGGCCCGTGCCGCGGCCTGACGCTCCAGCTCGCGAACGCGTTGTTCCATCTCTTTGCCGGGCTTGAAGGTTACGACAAACTTCTCAGCCACGTCGACCTTCTCGCCGGTGCGGGGGTTGCGCGCCTTGCGGGGGGCACGCCGTTTCACCTCGAAGACGCCGAAGTTCCGCAACTCGATGCGGCCGTCTTCCACCAGCGTCTCCACGATCGCGTCGAAGGTCTTCTGCACGATCTCCTTGGTTTTCAACTGGGTAAGCCCGATTTCTTCCGAAATGGTCCGAACGATCTCTTTCTTGGTCACGTCTCGTTTCTCCCGTGCGAGAGCCGCGTGGGCCGCTCGTTGCCTGTCCTCTGGAGAACAACCCAGTTACGCTCCAAGTGTAGATGCCGTAAAGAGTACAGTCAAGATCAGTCAACCGGAGCGAAGGCAAATCGGGAGAAAATCGGTCAACCAGACCGGTCCCAGGCCATCTCGGCCCCGAGCCGGTATGTTGTTGGTAAGTGCTTGTTGCCAAAGAGCTTAGCCGCACACACGCGGGAACGGAAGCCGGTTCCGATCCATAAATCGTTTCGATATAACGATTTATGAATCCTCAGGCGAGCCCTTCCCGCGCCGCCGCTGGCTGTACGGATACGATGACCGTGCGCCACGCGGTGCGACTGGAACCACATATCGGCCGTGCGGCCGGAAAACTCCAGCCAGACCACAAAAACGAAAAATCCGGCACGATCCGCGGGGACTTGGTTAAACGTGGTGAATCCACACCCCGTGTGCCTCGTGAAACGGTGGCAGGTGATGGTCGTAGGGCAAGCTGCCAGCTTGCCCGTGGGCGGCACCAGGGCAAGCTGGCAGCTTGCCCTACGGACATGGGGGATTCCGAGCCGGGCCGTGTCGGCCCGGCTCGGAGTCGCGGTTCTTAGACCGGCACCACGGCCACCAACTGCTTGACTTCCTGCCAGCAAACCACCGGCCCTTGCCCGCTTCCCGGGCACATGCGGCAAGCCTGTTGCCATGTGCGAGGCGACTGGACGTTGGACTGCCAGAACGGCCAGGTACGGCATTGAAGAGGTCGGGCCTCGTAGACTCGGCAGCGGCAAGTCCGGCCATCGAAGAAAACGCAGTCGCCGTCCGACATCTCGACGAGGCTCTTTCTCTTGCCCACCGAGCGGACGAGAGCATCCTCGAACTCGGCCGGGTCCATGGCCAGGGCTTGGGCCAGGGCGGCGATCTCTTCCTGATCGACCCATACGTAACCCGGATCGCCCGTGCAACATCCGCCACAGCCGAGGCACTCGAACTGAAGCCCCTCATGGTACCACGGTCTGCTCGGCATCGCCGCTCACCTCCAATCATCCGCCGATCTGATACATTGCCCTTTCGGGCCGGGCGAAGTGGCCGCCATCGGTGCCGTGTTCCGCTTTCTTGGCGCAAATCGCGGCGCGGATCAGGTCGGCCAATTGCTCGTCGGTGGCGCCGCGGCGAAGCAAGTCGCGCACGTCCCATTCCTCGGTGGAGAAGAGGCAGTTGCGCAGCCTTCCCTCGGCAGTCAGCCGGAGCCGGCCGCAGCGGTTGCAGAAGGGCTCGCTCACCGAGGCAATGATCCCCACCCGGCCGATCCCGTCGACAAACCGGTATTCCGTGGCAGGAACGCGGGCGTCGGACTCGACGATCGGCTCCAACGGGCCGATCCCGTCGGTCAGGAGACGGAGGATTTGCTCCCCGGACAAAACTCGGCCGGACTGCCAGCGATTCTCCCCGTCCAAGGGCATGAACTCGATGAAGCGGAGCTCGAAACCTTGTTCTCGCGCAAAGCGGGCCAGCGGCACAACGTCGTCTTCGCTCTGCCCGCGCAAGGCGACGGCGTTCAGCTTGATGTGCCCGAACCCGGCTCGCCGGGCGGCAGCGATTCCTTCCAGCACCCTGGGCAGGGCATCGCGGCGGGCGATTTCGCGGAACTTCTCGCGGCTGAGCGTGTCGAGGCTGATGTTCAGACGCTGGAGCCCGGCCCGCTTGAGATTCTCGGCGTATTGGGCCAAGAGGACGCCGTTGGTCGTCATGGCCAAGTCGTCGACACAATCGACCGCGGCGAGCATCTCCACGAGCCGGCAGATCCCCCGTCTGACCAGCGGTTCTCCACCGGTGAGGCGAAGCTTGCGAACGCCCAGCTTCACCGCGACGCGAACCGAACGCTCGATCTCCTCGAACGTCAGGATGTCCGCGTGCGGCTTGAACTCGACTCCCTCCGCCGGCATGCAGTACTGGCAGCGGATGTTGCAGCGGTCGGTCACCGAGACCCGCAGGTCGGTGTGGACGCGGCCGAAGGTATCGACGAGGGGACCGGAATCGCTCACCGCAGTCATTTCTCCCCCGAGAAGGCGGGCGCATCGAGCCCCGGGTGGACCCACTGGCTGGTGCCGTCGGCCCAGTGCTCTTGCTTCCAGATGGGCACGACCTGTTTGATTCGGTCGATCAGCCACTTGGCCGCCTCGAAGGCCGCTTCCCGATGGGCGGCGCTGACGGCGATCGCCACGCTCGTCTGTCCGACCGCCAGCTCGCCAAGGCGGTGTACGATCGCGCAGCCCGACAAAGACCAACGCTGCGTCGCTTCCGCCTCCAGGGCGGCGAGGGCCCGCTCGGCCATCTCGGCGTAGCACTCGTAGTTGAGCGATCGCGTCTGCCGCCCGCCGGTCATTCCCCGCACCGTGCCCAAGAAAAGGACCACAGCGCCGGCCGCCGGCGTGGCAACCGCATCGAGCACGGAGTTGTTCTCAATCGGGCTACACGTCAATTGAATCATGATCTTTGCACCGCGAATCCGCACGTTTGGAGTGCGGCGACTTGTCGCCGCTTTTTCTTGCCGGCAAGAGTGGCCGCCGCCCCAAGGAAAAGAAAGCGGCGATGAATCGCCGCACTCCAAAGGCGCGACCAGTGGTCGCGCCTTTGTGCAACCAATTCATCCTTCATCCTTCATCCTTCATCCCTCCCATTCTATCCTCCGCTGACCGGCGGAATACAGGCCACGTCGGCATCGGGGGGAAGGACGGCATCGAGAGGGACGTACTGGGCGTCGATCGCGAACATCATGTGCCGCAGCAGGCCGGACAATGGGGGGACCTGGAGGGCCAACTGATCGCGGAGATCGGCGACCGTCGCTCCTTCGGGGATCTCGACTTGCACGACATCCTGGCCGGCCGCCTGCCGGGCCGCGGCAAATAGTCGCACGCGGACGTTCACGTGGTGATCGACTCCTTCCCGGGCGTGGTCAGCAGCGACAGCGTTTCCGGCATCAGGCCGTAGGCGAGGGCCAACAGCTTGATGGGGTGGATGGTGGGCTTGTTGGTGCCCTGCTCCATCTGGATTTTGCAGGTGCTGCACTCGGTGGCTCCGGCCTGGAGGTTCGGATTGCGGATGGCGCGGATGAGGTTCCAGCCGGCGCGGAGGCTGGCCCGGTAATTCTCGCGTTTGAGCCCGAACGTGCCGGCCATTCCCGAGCATCCCTCTTCCAAGCGATGGATGGTCAAGCCGGGGATGAGCCGCAGCAGGTTTTCGCCCGGCGAGCCGACTTGCAGGGCCTTCAACCGGCACGGCATGTGGTATCCCAGCGTGGCGGAAATCGGTTCGAGGTCGAGCTGGAGCCGTCCCTGGGTGTGCATTTTCCAGAGGTAGGAGCAGGCTTCGGAGGTGTTTTGGGCGACCAGGCGGGTATCTTCGTCGTCGATCAGGTTGAGGTATTCGCGCGAGAGGCACAACGCGGCGGCCGGCTCGGTCGCCACCACGTGATACCCCTGGCGCACGGCCTCCGCCAGGACCTTGACGTTGCGTGCGGCCGATTGTCTGGCCGTGTCCAGCGCGCCGCACGAGACGGCCGGCACTCCACTGTGCTTCTGCTCGGGAGGGACGTAAACCGCCACGCCGTTGTGCTCCAGGACGGCGACCAGGGCCCGGCCCAATCGCGGATCGCAATAGTTGGCGTACAGGTCGACGAAGTACACGACCTTGTGGCCCGAGCGCCGGCTGGGGCGGACGAGCCGGCGCTTGGCGGCCCATTGGATGAATGTCCGCGAGGCCAGCGGCGGCAGCTTGCGGCCCTGGGCGATCCCCAGGGTCTTCTCCAGGAGCCACCGCATCTGGCGGTTGCGCAGGGCCCAATTGGCCACCGTGGGCACGCGGCATCCCAGCCGGCAGAGCCAGTCGAGCCGCGACATGACCCAGTCCGACGAACTCAGCCCATTGACGGCTACGTAGGCCCCTTTGCCCTCCAACATGAGCTTGGGGATATCGACCCTGGCCGGGCATTCCAAGACGCACGCATGACAGTTCACGCAGAGGTCCGCCACGGCCTTGAACTCCTCACTGGAGAGGCTCGTGAGCGGGAGTTGCCCAGCGAGCACGCCGCGGATCAAATTGGCCTTGGCCCGGGGGGATGCCTCTTCGGAAGGCAGGGAGCGGAAGATCGGGCACATCCGCCCGCCAGGCGTCTGACAGCGGCAGTCGCCGCAGCCGTTGCAGGTCCGCACCACATCGGCTACCTGGGCGGGATCCCAGCTAAGCTGAAGCTCCAGCAGACTCTTCAGCGCCGGCGGCTCGCCGGTGTCTTGGACGGCGGCGGGCGGGGCCTCGACGGGCACGGCGACAGGCGGGCGCAGGTGGCGCGTCAGCGGGACCATCTCGTCGCTGACGATCTTCCCCGGATTGAAGACGTTCTGCGGATCGAAGGCCCGTTTGATCTCTCGAAACACCTCGTACAGCTCGCCGTACTGCCGGCGGACAAACGGCGTCCGACTCAGCCCGCAGGCGTGTTCCGCGCTGAGCGTGCCCCCGGCGCTGAGCACCTCGTCGTAGAGGTCCTCGGCCACGCGCTCGATTTTCTCCACGTCTTCGGGAATCGCAAGGTTGAGGAACGGCTGGATGTGAAGCTGTCCCTGGCCGGCGTGCGCGTAGGTCGCGGCGATCACCTGGTGCCGCTTCAACACGTTCTGCATCCGCACCAGGAACTCAGGGAGCAGCTCAGGCGGGACGGCGACGTCCTCGATCACCGGCACGGGCCGAGTGGCCGTCTTGCTTCGATAAAGCGTGGGCGTGATCCGATGGGCAAGGTGCCAGAAGAGCTCGATTTCCGTGGCGTCGAAAGCCTGACGCGTGGCAAACGAGAGTTGCCGCCGATGGTGGATCTCCTCCACCAGCCTGAGCACCTGCTGGCGGACCTCGGACAACCGGTTGCCGTCGTGCTCCACCAGAAGAGCAGCTTCGGTGTCGGTGGGGATTAGCAGATCGAAGCGGACCTCGGTTTCTCGGGCCAGGCTCAGATGGCGGCGGTCCATCAGGTCGCAGGCGCTGGGCCCAAACGGGAGAATCTCCATCACCGCCCGGGATGCCTTCTCCAAGCTGTCGAACAGCAACAGCGCCACGCCCTGGTAACGCGGCAAGGGCTGCGTGTTGACGACCGCTTCGGTCACCAGCGCCAGCGTCCCCTCGGAGCCTGCCAGGAGCCGGGCCAAATCGAGATAGTCTTCGCCCAGGACGCCGACCACGTGGTACCCGCAGCGATTCACGGGCGCCTTGGGTTGCTTGCTGCGGATCAACTCCGCGTGGTCCGCAAGCAGGCACACCAGGCGGTCGATCAGCTCCCGTTTGCGCGGATTGGGGTCGGCGCTTCTCCCGTGTACCAGCGGCTCGCGGCCGACTTCGAGCACCTGGCCGTCGGCCAGCACGACCTGCATCGAGACCACGTGCTGGCCCGCCGTCCCGTATTTCAGCCAGCGGCTCCCCGCGCCGTCGATGGCGATCAGGCCGCCCATCGTGCTCATGTTGCGATTCCCCGCGCCGGCGCCGAAGATCCGGCGCGTGGGGCGGAGGTGGGCATTGAGCCGCTCGCAACCCAGGCCGGGCTGCACGCGCACCGAGGTGTCGCCGGTGTACTTCACGCGCGCCAGATAGCGGGAGAAGTCGACCACCAGCCCGGACCCCAGCGACTCGCCGGCCAATCCGGTTCCGGCGCCGCGGGCATGGATCGGGATCTGCTTTTCCGCGGCGTACTGCACGGCGGCCACCACGTCGGCGGTGGAGCGCGGGCGGACCACGCCCAGCGGCTGGATCTCGAAGACGCTGCCGTCGGACGCGTAGAGCTGGCGAAAGACGTCGTCGCAGCGCACGTCCCCGGCGATCAGCCCCCGCAGATCTTGCTGGATCCTCTCGCGGTCGTGATCCAACTGGGCCATGGGTGAAGTCAATCCGCCAGCTTAGGTTGTAGGTCAGGCTTTCCAGCCTGACCTACGTATTCAGCGTCGATTGCCGTA
>CAYTJV010000417.1:0-6879 GCA_964438165.1 uncultured Planctomycetaceae bacterium
CGTGGAGGACGCCGTCGTCGATGAGCTTGGCGAGCTCGCTGGCGTCGGCGACGGTCCATCGCCGCGTTTCCTGTTCGATTTCGAGCATCGACGCGCTACCTCGCTTTCTCCCCGTGGGGCGAGCCAAGACGCAATAAGGTCTTTGTCCAACACGCTTATGGTAACGCGCCGGTGCAAAGTGAAAAGGGGTCTCGTCCGTAGCACCTGTGCCTCATGGCGATTCGAGGCTTTCACCACGGAGACACGGAGCACACGGAGAGGAAAAGGACTCGCGAAGCCGGAAAATCACCGCAATCATTACGCCCAATCACTGCTAACTTCCTCCGTGTTCTCCGTGCCTCCGTGGTGAATATGGCGTTCCAATACGCCGCAAGGCGGTCAATGGAGGGCCTTGAAAGGGTCGCAGAATGCAACAGATGTTCAAAAATGCTACAGCAAAATAGAGCAGGCGAGCTGGGTTCAGTTCGGGCATCTGAACCCCAGCTCGCCTTTACTACTCGGAAGCGGGTGCTTCCGACCCGTCGGGAGGGACGCTTCTCTGTTCCGCAGACTCTCCTCTTTGTTCCGATTGAGTCTTCTCTAGTTCCCGATTTGCCTTTTCTCTCCCGCCCGCTCGTGGCCAGACTGGATGCAGCCTCAAAGAGCGTCCGGCTCGAGCACCAATTGCCACCTCTTGCGTCTGCCGACCCCGAGAAAATTGCCTCTTCTCTGTTCGAGTCCCAGTGGCCCGGCTTACGGGACGCTGAGCTTTGGGGGGTGACGCCTCTTCTGTTCCCAGATGCCTCTTCTGTTCCCAGAAGCGAGAGCAACCTTATTGCAAACGCTGTGCCAATTCTTCGCACAAGAAACGCCGGAAGCCACGGGACCACCGTCCCGTGGCTTCGACACATGAATCGGTCTTTGGCGAGACCGAGATTGCCGCGTCACGTGGATCGGTCTCTCCGAGACCGAGTTCGCGTCTCGGAGAGACGCGAACTCGTGGGCGTTACTTTTCGGGCTTCTTGCCGCCCTGGTCCTTCTTCTTCTTGGCGCGTTCCTCCATTCTCTTGGCAAGCGCCTTGAACTCGTCGAGACTGATCGACCCATCGCGGTCTGTATCGACCTTGTCAAAGAGGGCCTTGGCCCTCTCGGGGTCCTTGCCTCGGGCGGAGAACTCCTCCTTGGAGAGCTTGTTGTCGCTGTTCTTGTCGAGCTTCTTGAACACGTCTTCCACCTTCGCCGGCTTCTTCTCGCCGCCCTTGTTCTCCTTTTTCGCCAGGGCGACGTTCGAGCCCACCGCCAGCCCGACAGCCAACACCAACAGCGTTGTCCACACACGCACCATTTGGGAACTCCTCAAT
This sequence comes from uncultured Planctomycetaceae bacterium, assembly GCA_964438165.1. Classification (GTDB taxonomy): domain Bacteria; phylum Planctomycetota; class Planctomycetia; order Pirellulales; family Thermoguttaceae; genus CALFBP01. The sequence continues at coordinate 1,341 of CAYTJV010000417.1, forward strand.
TTGGGGTGTATTGCATCGTCTTTCCGAGTGACCCAAACAGCTCGGGCCTGACCTTCCGCAAGCACGATCTACGTCAATTAAACCCTCGGCGTAAGAGTAGGTATCGCCGTGAGCGCGACATCGGCGGGAAATGACAAGGTGACAAGGTGAAGAGGTGACAAGGTGAAGGGCAGAAAAGACGGAGCCAAATGCTCACCTTGTCACCTTGTCACCTCTTCACCTTGTCACCTCTTCACCTTGCCACCTTGTCACCTTGTCACCTTGTCACCTCTTCTCCCTACCGCAGCGTGCCTCGGGTAACACCGCCGGGGGTGATCGCTCGGAGTCTGCCCCATGCCTCCCGGCCCGAGATGCGACCTGCCAGAAGCTCCTGGTAGACCTCGATGATTTGCCGTGTTTCCAGGTCGCCCTGTTCATCGAGCAACTCGATGCGAAAGTGCCGAACGCCCCGGGCGACGAGCCACGGCACCACCTCGGCGGCGCTCTGGGGCACGGCTTGGTACACCGTGTTGCGGCACAGGCCGTCGGACACAACCAGGTGCCGTATCCCTTTGCGATCCTCCAGGCGCACCACGTGGGGCCGGCACGGTCGGCCACAGTCGGCGCTATTGCTCCCGGCGGAAAGATGGGCACAGAAGAGGCAGTGTTGCGTGTGAAACATCGGCACGTGGAGATGGATCGCCACTTCGAGCCACGCCAGCGGCGCCGCGGCGACCAGGTCCTGTAACTGGCTGCGGCTGAGGTCGTAGCAAGGCGTGACTCGGCAGGCGCCTTGCTCGCACAACCACTGGACCGTGAGCTCGTTGGCGGCGTTGAGCGAGAAATCGGCCACGACCGGCAGACCCTGGCTGCGGAAGAAATCGAGCGCGGCCGCGTTCCGCACCAGGGCTCCATCGGGCTTGTGCTCGGCAATCGCACGGAAGACCCAGGTTTCGCCCGGCCTTTGGATCCGCGGGGTGGCCAAGAAGATCTCCGCGTGGCGTTGGCGTGCCGTGTGAACCGCATCGCCGTAGGCCGCAATATCCTGGTATTCCGCGATCACGCTGCGTGCTCCGAACGCCAGTGCCGCACGGAGCTGCTGCGGCGAGCGGCAGAGGACGTGCAGACGCGGCTCCCCCGCCTCCGGTACCCCGTGCCCTTGGGTTTCAGGGCCCGGAATGGTTGCCCGCAGTCGCGCAAGTTGGGGCTCGGCGGCGATCGCCCGGGGCTCCGTGGCCACCGACGAGTCGAGCTGGGCGATGATCTCGCGTCGCAACCTGCCCAACACGCTGAGCGGCGCGAGCGGCCGGCCGACGATCTTGGCTTCCAGTCCGCGCAGACGATACGGCGTTGCTCCCAGGCGCCCGAGTTGTTCGGCAAGCAGCGTCTCGCTCAGGGGATGCTTGACCGCCTCCGCCAGAGGTTCCGCCGACTCGACTTGGCAGCAAGCCCCCGAGGCGGCTCGGCCGCGGATTCGCAGGGGCCGTCCTATCTCCGCTTCAACGACGAGGTCCAGCCATACCCTGCGCCGAAGGACGCGCCCGACTTTGCCCAAGAGCGTGCGGCGTCCGGCTGAGCTGAGGCCCGTAACGAGCTTCTTGGGGTGGTCGCCTTCGAGCCAGCCGTGCGAAAATCCCCGCGAGAAGGCGGCTTCCAAATGCCGGATTTCGTCTTGGCTGAAATGTGGGTCCTGTTCGGCCATGGCGGCGTCGATCGCCCGACGGTAGTGCTGCGTGACCACCGCCACGTACTCGGCCGACTTGAGCCGGCCTTCGATCTTCAGCGCCCCGACGCCGGCTCGAATCAGTTCCGGCACCAGCGTGTAGGCGGCCAGGTCCATTGGGCTAAGCAGGTATTTTTTGGCGCTCGGAGCGAAGGGGTCGGGAGTCTTTTTCCAGGGCGGCGAAAGACGTCCTCTCGCCGGAAGAGACTTCCCCGCCGCCCTGGAAAAAGACTCCCGACCCCCTCGTGCGTCGCAGACCAGTTGGTACGCCAGCCGGCAGAGTTGGGCGCAGTCGCCGCGGTTGGCGCTCCGCGCGCCCAGGGTCCTGCTCGCCAGACACTGCCCGGAGTAGGAGATGCAAAGCGCCCCGTGTACGAAGACTTCGAGCGTCAGCCGGGTCTGGTTGGCGATCCGGCGGATATCGTCAATCGACAGCTCCCGGGCCAGGATCACCCGCTGGATGCCCAGCGACTCGACCGCGCGAATCCCCTCGGCACTGGTCAGGCTCATCTGAGTCGAGGCGTGGATGGGCAAGGTCGGGCACACGGCCCGGGCGAGCCGGGCCACGCCGAGATCCTGCACCAGGACCGCATCCGCCCCCGATGCAGCCACGTGCCGCAGCACCTGTTCCGCTTCTTCCAACTCGCCGGGAAAGACGAGGGTGTTGAGCGTCACATAGCCCTTGACGCCGTGCCGGTGCAGCCAAGCTATGAGGTTGTCTAACTCGCTAAGGGGGATATTCTTGGCCCTCGCCCGGGCGTTGAAGTTCGTCCCTGTGGCGAGGCCGAAATAGACGGCATCGGCGCCCGCGGCTACCGCCGCCTCGGCGCAGCGGCGATCCCCCGCCGGTGCGAGCAACTCCGGCACCGCGGGGGGCTGCGACTGCGGTGATGAGACATTTGGCTGGGGATTCATGGTCTGCCCCCCCAGAATACCATAGTCAGGCGAGAAAGTTCTGCCGTTCTTGAGTACAAACGCCGGATTTTCGCGAATGTTTCCCCACGAGCGCGGTGGCCACCCCCCTTTGGAGTGCGGCGACTTGTCGCCGCTTTCTTTTCCTCTGGGGGCGGCCTCTGTTGCCGCCAAAGGAAAAGCGGCGACAAGTCGCCGCACTCCAAAGGGCCCGGGCGCGATTATTTTTCCAGGAAACACTAGATTTCGGATCGGGTTTCTGACAAAATAGTACGTAGGGCAAGGCGTTCACGTCGGGCGGTCGGAGTGTTCACGTCGAAGGGCATCGTGTTCACTGCCGAACCCTGAGGGAGGACTGCGATGTTACTACGGAGACGCACTGCGTTCACACTGGTCGAGTTGTTGGTGGTCATCACCATTATCGGGATGCTGGTGGCCCTGCTCTTGCCGGCGGTCCAAAGCGCCCGCGAGGCCGGCCGCCGGGCAACCTGCATGAACAATCAGAAGCAGTTCGGCCTGGCGCTGATTGGCTACGAGGCAGCCAGGGGGAGGTTTCCCGGCCATGTGAATCGGCGATTCAACGTGTATCCCCAGCCAAATATTCTGGCGCAGTTCACCACGAGTTGGGTCGTCGAGCTGTTCCCGTACTTGGAGCGCGGCGATTTGGACGTCGCGTGGGGGCCGAACGGCCCGGGCTACCAAGCCAAGCCGATCGTGGGCCTTGGGTTCACGACTTGTCCAAGCGATCCGCGGCCGGACAGGGCTATATTCCCGGCGGTTCTGGCGTACGCGGTAAATTCCGGCTTGCCGGAGACCGACATGGTGACGGACGCGAACGGCAACCTCGTGCCGTGCAACAGCGTGGCAGCGGGCATTTGCCACAACCTGCACCGATTCCCGAACCGGGTTGTATCGGGGGACTACATCAGTTCGCGCGATGGCTCGCTGACTACCGTGATCTTGGCGGAGAACGTTCAGGCGAGGGAATGGGCGGCTCCTGTGAATTCCGGACCGCCGCTAACTGACACGTCGACGACGCCCTGGCAAGCCGAAACGTCGATCGTGTGGTGGAGGACATTTGTCAACACCGCCTTCACCCCGACAACCTTCGTGCCCCCGTATCCGTTCGACGCCAAGATCACGATCAATGCCGCCCGCGACGACGTGGGGACAATTCCTCCGGGCGATATCGTCCCGGTGGATATGACCAGCCCGAACGGCTGGGTTAACCTAACGAACCCCAACGCCACGCAGTTTCTGTCTTACGCCCGCCCCTCCTCGCGGCATCCGGGCGGCGTGCTCATGACGTTCTGCGACGGGCACACCCAGTTCGTCGCCGAAACGATCGACTACGGGGTCTATCAGGGCATCATGACCCCATACGGCCTACAATACGGAATGGGAGTGCTCGACGCCAGCGCCTTGAGCACGCAATAGCAACACCGGGCGTCGGCCCCATGGCCAGCACGAACTCGCGCCCTCGGCTGCACGGGCCAGCCGAGGGTTTTCGTTTTCTTGATGGCCGCCGTTGCGTTTTTGAAATTGGGGACATTCTACTTCCTTCTGCTCGCAATCGCCGTCCTCCACGACCCACCGCAGGGCGTGGCCTCGGCCTGTTGCCCTACGCCTGCTGCGGGCTACAATAGGAGAAGCGTTGCTACCGGAGGGTTTTTGAACGCTGGGGCGAACGCGCTCCCACACGAGAAGTAGGAAGATCCCAGTGAACGTGATTAGTTTTTCCATTCCCGATGAGTCGCTCTCGGCGCTCAAGTTGCCGCCGGAGGAGGCGGGGAACGAGTTGCGACTGCTGGCGGCTGTCAAGCTCTACGAACTGGGCCGTCTCTCTTCGGGCGCCGCCGCCCAAGTTGCTGGCATTCCTCGCACGATGTTCCTTATGAAGTTGGGAGACTACGGGGTCCCGACCTTCCAATTGACCGAAGAGGAACTCCGCGAGGATCTCAGGCATGCTTCAGGTCATTTCTGACACGTCCCCTCTTCAGGCGATTGCCTCCATCTTGGATACATTGGATTCACTGAACTTCTACCTCGGTCCGGCGATGCGGACAGCCATCCTGCGACTCGCCGGCCAAGACGAGTGAGCGGGGGCAGATGAAACGACCGGGACTTCGATTCCCTGCCAGCCGCGCGCCGGGCCCGAGCAGCAAGTGGCTCCCGCGACACCCCGGCCGTAGCGGGATTGCACGAATCGTGTGACTATTTTGTAGTTACGTAGAGGCCGAGATATGAAGACGCATATTGTAAAGATAGGCAACTCGCAGGGCATCCGGATTCCCAAGCCACTCCTGGAACAAACGGGGCTGCACGGCGAGATGGAAATCCACGCGGCCGAGAACGCCCTGGTGATCCGACCCGCGCGCAAGGCCCGTGCAGGGTGGGCGGCTGCTTTTGAGGAAATGGCCAAGCGGGGCGATGATATACTCCTCGACGATGTCTCTCCCAGTCTGTCCAAGTGGGATGACGACCAGTGGGAATGGTGATCAACCGATTCGAGGTCTACTTGGTCAATCTCGACCCGACCGTGGGGAGCGAGATCCGCAAAATACGGCCCTGTCTGGTCGTGTCGCCCGACGAGATGAATCACCGCATCCAAACCGCAATTGTCGCGCCGATGACCACCAAAGGGCAGGCTTATCCGACACGGGTCGCGTGCCGCTTTCAGGGCAAACACGGGCAGGTCGCGCTCGACCAAATCCTCAGCCCCGAAGGGGCGAAATAGGAAAGCCCAGGGCAACGCCCTGGGGAGAGAGAGCCCATCACGAGATCGGAAGCCCTGAAAGGGCGGGATAGAGGTCCGGGGGAGCCTGGATTTCGCCCCTTCAGGGCTTTGGCGTCTATTCCGACTCGCTTCCCCAGGGCGTTGCCCTGGGCTGTCGTATGACGCCCCTTCGGGGCTGAAGCCGACTG
>CAYTJV010000418.1:0-6877 GCA_964438165.1 uncultured Planctomycetaceae bacterium
GCGGCACTGAGCGCGATGGATCTGGCGCTCTGGGACCTGCGCGGCAAGGCGGCTGGTCAGCCGGTCTGGCGCATGCTGGGAGGAAAGCGCGACCAGCTCAACGCTTACGCCAGCATGCTCGGCTATTCAGTCAAACCGGACGAGGCGCGGAAGATAGCTCGCGAATTCTTCGACCAAGGATTTACACGGCAAAAGTGGTTCTTCATGAACGGGCCGGTCGATGGAACCGAGGGCCTCACGCAGAACATCGAATTGGTGCGCGGGCTGCGCGAGGAACTGGGGTCAGATGCGATGCTCATGTTCGACGGCATCCAGTATGTGTGGAAGTCGGCCGATCTCCAATACGCGATGGCACTGGCCAAAGGCATCCTGCCCTATCGGCCGCACTGGCTGGAGGAACCGCTGCGCCCGGACGACTTCGAAGGCTACACGCGCCTGAAGGGTGAAACGGGGATCACGCTGGCTGCGGGCGAGCATTGGTACACGCGCTGGAACGTCAAACCGTTCCTGGATCGCAAGATCGTCAGCTTCGTGCAGTCGGATCCCGAATGGTGCGGCGGAATCACCGAGTGGCTGCAGATCTGGGCGCTAGTGCGGCAGTTTCCGGGAGTTCAAGTGGTCCCACACGGGCATCACGTATTAGGCGCTGCGGCATGCGTGGCTTCCCAACCCGACGCGCTCTGCCCGATGCTCGAGTATCTGATTCGGTCGCGCACGCAGTTTCAGCATTGTCAGACGCGGCCGCTCGTGGCCGAGAAGGGAGTCTTTGCGATGGCCGAGGAGCCGGGCCTGGGACCATCGCTGGACGAAGGGAGGATGGAGTACTAACGGCTCGGCTCCCTGGAAATTCGACTGGCCGGGAGATCAGCCCAGCTGCGGGTGCAGTCATTGGTCTGCTTTTCTTCCTGGTGTTCAGGATTCTCCCGCAATGGGCTCACCAGGAGTGGCTTCACCTGCGTGCCCACGTCGGCTCGGCCGTGGGGCGGGCCTTTGCCCTCGCCGGTGTAGTCGATAGCCAGTTCGTTGTCGAGCCAAAACGGAACGCGCGACCCCTCCCAACGATTTGGCGCGCGAGACCGACACGGAGTTCGCATCGCATCATGCGCGCACTACATGTGCAGTTCCGAGAGCAGTTCCACCGCAGTTTCGACCAGTTTCTCACCCGAACCGGCCGCGTAACGGGCGCTCTCGGGCTCGTAGTTGCCTTTGGCTTGTTGCAGTGAATTGAAATGGGAACTTCGCTCTTGACGGAGGCAATAACTGCGAGGCACGAGCAGGCGATTCAGGAGGCTTTGAGCGGGAACACAATGTTCATCGTGCGCGTGGCGTCTTTCAAATCAATGCCCGGTCCTTCCGCCGTGGCGCAAAATAAGTGGGTGGGGACGCCATTCTCAATGAGCAACTGCGGGCGTTCCAGGAAGCCCTGGCGCGTCTCCCGACCATCGCTCCAGCGGACCACGCGCCGGTAGGCGAGTGTGGCGTGGTCGAAGTCCCAGTTTAGTCCATCGGTGCTCGTCACGTGTACGCCGGCAAATTTTTCGCCGGAGATCTCGCCCGTCATGTCCTTCATCAAGGCCTGCACGCACCCGTTCTCATACCAGAGAAACGGATCCTCCACATGAGCGGGTTGGCCGCGAAAGAGCCAGGGTGTGGGCTGGCGTTTCCAGGGGCCGGTGTAGTGCGGCGCGTGAGCCACGCCCACCTGGAGTTGGCCGAGGTTCTCCTTACGCGACTTGTAGGCCAGCAGGAATGAACCATCGGGCAGCGGGCACAGCGAGGGATTGGTGGTGGCGATCGAGTCCCACTCGCCGGGCCGCGGTTCGAGGAGCGGCTTGTCCAGTCGCTGCCATGGACCATGTACGCTCTTGCTTGTGGCCAGGCCGATGCGCTTGCGCGCCCAAGTGGCGAGGTAGCGCGGCGATCGCCAGACTTCCGGGTTCTCCGGTGTGGGAGTGGGTCCGTCGTAGTTTGCGCCCATGTAGAGCAACAAGAAGGTGTCGCCCACTTTGCGGATGTGCGGATTGTGCGTGCTGCGCGCGTCGAAGAAATCCCCACCCCGCGGCGGCAATGCCACCTCGGCGAGGCGATATGGTCCGACCGGTTGATCGGCCTCGGCCCGCACGATCTCGGACATGAACAACCAGTGCGGATGGAAGGCCACGGACTTGGGAATGCGGGAGGCGAACAGGTGGTATTTGCCGTCGTCGCCGCAAATGGGCGCGCCGCACCAGACCCAATAATCGGGCAGTTCGAAACCGCCGCCTACGACCGCGGGTTGAAGCCGCGACAGGAACGTCCGGGCCGCTGCCGGAGTCTCGAGTGGCGAAGCCTGGCTGGCAGCCCGAACGCGAGATGGCAGAACGAGCGGAGCGGCGACGACGGCCGCGCCACATTGTTTGAGAAAGACGCGTCGGTTCACAGTATTCGGAACCCTTCTCGTTGGTGATGTAACGCGGAACTCATTCCGCGTGCGGTGGTGAAAGAAAAACTCGCGAGAAGTTGCCATGGGGACAATTCTCTTCCGGCCGCGAGACGCGAGGATCATTTCGGCGCAATGACGGTGTTTCCTCCAGCCAAGTTGACCCGACCGTCCGCACCGACCGTAGCCGGATGGCCGTTCACCTCGACGGCAACACCGCTGAGTCCGCTCAGATGCAGATTCTCCGCCATCCCGACAGCGGACTCACCGGGCCGAAGGGCGTGTTCGATGGCGACACGCCGGGCCGCAGGATTCACCATCACGCGAAGCATGCCCACGTTGCCTTCGGACTCGATGGTGATGCCGCCGGGCACTTCGAGCTTCCACTTCGTTGCGTCAGGGAGCGGCGTGTAACCGACGAACGTGCCACTGACCGGTTCGAACTCGACACACGCCATGCGGCCCGGTTCGACAGTTAACACGGCGCCGCCCTTTTCGACGCGGCCCGTGCGGCTGATCTGGGACAGCGTCGTGTCGCGTTCGACGTCTTTTGCCAAATAAGGCCAGACGCCATTCACGCGCCGATACGGGAAGCACTCGTCGGTCGGTGTCTGCCGGTCCCAATCACCCGTGTAACCGGGCTTGAATCCGGCCTCGATCGTGTCTGTGCCGGAAACCAGTTTCGCGTGAACCGTCTGTTGCGCGGCATCCCAACGAGTCTCGACCTTCGCATCTGCGATGTGCTTCTGGAACGTGGCGAAGTCTTGGAACTCGGTGGCGTCGGCCATTTCCAGGGCAAAACCGCCCCACGCGTCGTCGAGGTCGGCGCGATTGCGGTCGAGCGGCGTGTCGGCGCGGTAGTTGTAGAGGTTCAATACGAGCGACGTCTTGAGTTTGCCGCCGCCCTGCATCTCGGTAGGCTCACCTTCGTCAGTCAGCATCACCTCGACGTCGCGTCCCAGATCGGTCGCTCCCGGCAGTGGGATGATGCCGATGAAGGCGACGCCGTCTTGGATGGTGAAGCGTTGTCCGAACTTGGCGCGAACAGGCCACTCGGTGACGCGGCGCCCATCCAGATGGATCTCCCAGGTTGGCTGCGATTGCAGATCGAGCAACGCGATGGACGTTTGAACGCTCGTGATGTTCTCAGGGAGCTTGCGGTCACCGGAATACGCGAGCTTCGGGTAGGGAGATGTGAACGCGAGCAGCTTGTTGCGGTCCTGTACCGACGCGATACAGCCGCCTTGCTGGCCAATGCTGCCGTTGGGATTCCGCTGCTGCGTGCCGTGCCAGATGCTGTCGAGGAACTCAGTGCGGTTCACGCCGAAGCGTGCCAGCAAAGTGCCGACCTGTTCCGTCGTATCGGCCGGACGTTCGTCCCGTCGCCACTGGGCCATGAGGGGCACGGTTTGGTTGCCGATGGCGACGTCAATCGTGGCCAAGCCGTAGTGTCGCCCGAGATAACTCCGCTTCCACAACGGCGTGGCCCCAAAGTTGCCCCATTGTTTGTAGCTGGCAGTCATTTCGAACGGCAGCGGTTTGTCATCCACCACATGCGCCAGCCACTCATCCCCCCACGGACCATTGAGCGTTTGTTGCGCAATGACACCGGGGTCCGCGTCGTGGCCCAACATCGGCATGCCGCCGGGAATGTCCGTGCGCCCTACATCGGTGAGTGCGCCGCGTCTTGAGAGCGTGTGCACGATGTGCTTGGTGCCGTCCTGAATCGCCAGCAGGTAAGCGATCCCCGTGCGTCCGGACGATGAGATGAACCGCTTCAGCGACGGATGGTAGAGCGCCGTGAGTTCGCCCACCGACTTGGCTAGGATATTCCGGCCCATCAGGCGATCGAACGACGTCGGGCCGAAGTCGGCAAATACCTTCTGGTCCTTGAGCGAAATGGAAAAGTAGTAGTGGTCGATCGATTCCTGCGTACTGCCGTCGAACCAGCACCAGGTGCGCAACGGAAAGGTTTCCAGGCCATGCCGCCCCTCGCTCAACATCGCTTCGGAGCCGAGGAGGGCGCCACCCAGCAGAGTGCCGTTGGCCGCCCAATGGTTAAAGTTCATCGTGCCCATGTCGCGGCAGTAAGTGCGATACACGCTGGCGTTGCCGCGCCAGTCACCGGTACGCGCGATGTAGTCTTGGTTTTGCTGACCCCCGATGTAGCCCTGCACCAAATCCTTGAAGTCGCGGTCAGGCATGAGCCACGCCCACCAGTAAAGCTTCCAGTGGTCGCGCACCGGCTCGGGCCACGTGCCGTTGAAGAGCGCGTAGTCCTGTGTCATCTCGGCCGCCATGAATCCATCCCAAGTCCGCGGCGGTTTGGCCAACATCCCATCGATCCACGCGGCGTAGGCTTCGGGCGTAGCTGGGTAATCCCGAATCTGGCCGATGGCATTGAGTTCCTGCACACGCTGCCATTGCCAGTCAGGCATCCAAGTGGGGCGCTGAAAGGAGTGTTTCGCGGCCAAGGCGCGGAGTTGATCTGCCGACGGCATCACGGCGGTGGGCCGCCCGCGATTGGCGGACGGGAGCGTCGCCGCCAAGTCGCCACCAACGGCCTCCGCCGGTGCGGACTTTAACGTCACGACCAGCTTCGGCGTATGAATGATGATCCCTCGCCCGCCGGTGGCGGTGCCCCATTCATAGCCGCCGTGCCAGTAGCTCAAGTCGTAGGTCTCGCATTTGCGGAGCAGAACGCCGTTTCCTTCCAGCGTCCGCAACCGATCGGCGAGCGTTGCGCCCAAGGCGGCGTCTCTGAGCAGCGTGGTCAGGTCGAGTCGGCCTTCGGGTGATTGAGCGGACACTTCCGTCGGGCCGAGCCGCTGCGGAAAGCGATCCTCGTTCTCATCCTGGGCGCCAAAACGCGTCCAGTAGGCAACGCCATTGACCGACGCGTTGAACGTTGGGCTCCGCTCGCAGTCGGCCACCCACGGCTGACGCAGCGCATAAGCCACCGCGTGCCAACGGGGCTGCGACTTCTCCCACGAGTCGCCGAGGAACGACATGCCCGGCGGTTCCGCATATCCCTCCGCCCACAATTCGGTGGCGCGATGCGGCAGGATCAGTTCGGCCTTTTCGATGGTGAACCCTTTGCCCAGTTCTTCCGCGATGCGTCGCGCGCAACCGGGGAAACGCACGAGCACCGAACGATGCACCGCATCGAAGACAATGGCACCCGGCTTTACGCCCCCTTCACGCTTCTCAGGCACCCAGACCGCGTTTGGCCCCGTGCCGCCCGGGTTGTGCCGCGTCTCGATGACCGGGCCCTCCTCAGCGAGCACGATCGGTGTGTCCCAGAACGCTCGGAAGCCCGATATGCCGGCCAGCTGCGGTTGATCGAAGGTCAGCGTTTCTGCCCTGGCGGCTTGCAGGATGAGAGCTAAGAAGAGTATCGGCAGGACGCAGGTGAGCTGCTTGGGTTTCATGTAACTGAATGCTCTTGATGTGAGAAATGAAACGTTTACTTCCAAGCCTATCTTGTGCCGAAGACGGGCAACTGCCACTGCGCCCGCGATTCAATCGTCAGGGGCGTCGCCAGACCTGCGGTGGAAATCACCGTTACCACGGCGACCTCAGAACCTACGGTCGCGAGGCTCAAGAAATCTTAGTCCTCGGCGGTTGACGGCTGCAAGACGCTCTCGTCAAGGTGATGTCGGCGTAACGGCGCTTGCGGATCGCGCGGGTCGCGGCTGAGCCGAGCGGAAGGGAAGAGAGATTGCCAACCCAGTTCACGACTGGCATTCGGGTATTTGGCGGCCAGAGCTGTGGGCAGGTGGACGCGACCTTATCGCTGGGCAAGGTCGGCCTCGTGCAGGCGGCGTACGCGTTCCACTTGGTGCGCAAGCCGGTCCTGCAATCGTACAGGGAGCGGGACGGCGCGATCCTTGTCTCCTTTCCCCTCGCGTACGATGATCTGGCACCGTGCGAAATCGACGTCTTTCACGCGGAGCCGGCAGCCTTCGAGCAGGCGCATCCCGGTCCCGTAGAGCAGTTCCGCCATCAGGCCGGTCATGTTCTGGGGGAGTTGCTCGAAGAGACGGCGGATTTCGTCGATGGAGGGCACGGTGGGCAGGCGGTCGGGGCGTTTGGCGCGGACGGCGTCCAGCCGTGGCAACGATTGCTCGAGCACCTTGTACAAGAACAGGATGGCGCACAGAGCCTGATTTTGGGTGCTGGCGGCGACGTGTTGGGCGACTGCCAAATGCGTGAGAAATTGTTCGACTTCCGGCGGGCCCATAGTTTCTGGGTGGCGTTTGCCGTCCAACGTCGACGCAGCGAGCGGAGTTGCGATCGGCGTTCCGCGAGCTAGAAGTTTGACATTTCGGACGTCGCGTCGTAAGTTGGGCGCGCGCGCTGATGCCGGCCGGCGGTTAGCTAGGCCGCTCACAGCCGGCACTAGCTGGTTACTTTTGCCGTCTAAACCGCACACCGCTGCGTGCTATACGGCAATGT
>CAYTJV010000419.1:0-6865 GCA_964438165.1 uncultured Planctomycetaceae bacterium
GTAGGCCCATGAACCGCTGGCAGCAGTCGCGTCCAGGGATCGCCGGAGGGGTCGGGCAGCCGGCTCCAGGCTTCCAGGGGAACAAACGCCGGGTCTTGGCCGCTCTGGGCAGCCAGGGCAAGGTGTTCGGCCAGGGGACCGGGCAGCACGCGCCACACCGAGTCCAGGCCGGCTGGCATGAGGTACGCGCGATACAAGGCGGCGTCCACCGCATTGGTCAACAGCACGACGTCGTTGGCGATCAAGAGGGCCAGACCAGCCTGCTCGGCCATGGCCAACCCGCGATCCAAGGCCATTTCACCGACAACTTTTGGCATTGGGCCTCGACATCGCACCCCGGCCCGGGCCACGGCGAGGCGGTCGACCAGCAGCGTGGCTTCCAGGCCGGCTGCGGCCCGAGTGAGCTGTCCCGCCCAAACGCCGCCCGGCGAGGTCTCGGAAGGACTGCTTGCCTCGGCCACCGGCGGGGAGGGGTGTTCTGGGGCGCCCAGCCGCTCGAAGAGGATCTCGACGTCCTGCCGCGCTAGCGCGCCTTCCTCCCGGCGGGCGTCCCATTGCGTCCAGGCATCGGCCGTCCAAGGCTGAAACCGGGGGGCGTGCTCCGGCCGGCCTAACGGACCGAACAACCGCTGGGCAATGGTCCGCGGAGCTGCCCACGGAGTCTCGCCCGGAGACCCCGACACGGCCGACTGGTAGCCCGGCGGGAGCCACACGGTCCAGCGGCACTGAAGCACGGGCACATCGAGTTGCGGGAGCACCGGTTCCAGCGAGCCTGCCATTCCCAGCGATCTTCCCGCCGCGGCCAGAAGAACCGAGACCACGGGGAACTTGCGCCCTGCGGGAAGCGGGATCGAAAGCCAATCGCCGCCTCCCTCGGGGGCCGTCTCCCGCGGTACTTTCACACCGTCGACCCAAACGCTGCGGATCGCATCCATGTCGAGTCCCTCGGGCAGGGCGAGGAGGAGCCGCTGGCGACCCGCGTTCTGAAGACGATAGGCAACCAGATGGTGCGCCGTCCCGCCGGTCTCATAGCGCGACTCCACATGGCAACTCCATGCCCATGCCCAAGGCGTGGCGGATTCCGCCGCCTGAGGAGTCAACACCACGGCGGTCTCCGACGTAGGGACGACGTCATGGGAGGGACTTGGCTTCTGGGGCTCCAGCGCGATCTCGACCGGCGTGGCTTGAGCGTCGTCGACGACCACAAGCCCTTCGGGCGGATTGTCGAAGAGATCCAGTTCGGCGGGCGTGAGGTTCTGCGGGTCCACGCGTGTGAGCCGTTCGGCGCCGGTCAATCGCAACTGGTAGGCCTCAGCCGTCCGAATCGACACCAGCCGCCTGCCTCCGCCCGACCCGTGGAACTCGATCGGCGCCAAATCGTCGCGCCCCAAGAGCCGCCCCAGCGGCGAGTAGTGGTGCCGCGCCTGGACGACTACCTTCAGCGGCCGCGCCGCGCAGAGGGCCTTGGCCAGGCGGATCGAAAGCCTGGCGCCGGCGCCCGCGCCTCGGAGCACGGTCCAGTCCTCCAGGGCGTTGGCCGGCACGGTCTGGAGCGAATCGATGGTCCATCGTGGAGAGATGTCGGCGTCGATTTGAAACCGCTCGCCTTCGGCCACGCGGAATCTGGCCGTGACTTCGGCCGCCATGTCGACGCCGCTCAGTTCCAGGGCGGTGCCGCAATCGAGCTCCAGCGGCGACTCCGGCTTGGCCAACACGACCTCGATGGCCGCGTTGGGCGAAAAGAACTGAAATTCCGCCACCTGGCCCGATTGCGGGGCTGGCAAGGGGCCAGTCTGCGTCTGCCGCCCGCCGCTTACGCTCAAGGCCTCCAGCGTCATTGGAGAAGGGACGATCAAGGTCGCAGTCGCCTCCTGCCAGAAGACTCCCTGGGGATGCAGGGCGGGCAGCCGCCATCGGCGGCCCAGCACCGACGGCGCCACCGCCCCCAATCGCAGCACCCGCCGAGACCCCTGAAACGTCTCCGGCAATTCGAGAACCACGCGGGTGCTCTTGCGCGGATCGGCCGCTCCAACCACCGACCAGGGAATCGGCTCCCCGCCGGATCGGGCGGCCACCAACTGGAGCGAAGGATCGAGGTCCACCGCAAGTTGCCGCAAGGGAATGCTGGGGACATCGAGCGTCCACTGCGCCGACAACTCCACGCCGCGCAGCGAGAACTCGTAGGTAAGCGATTCTCGCAGGGTGTTCAGTTTGCGCGCGGGATGGAGGTCTTCGCGCCGCACGAGGCGGAGCCGGCAGCGGCTCCGGCCGCCTAGCTCGATCCGCCAGCGATCGGCGGCTTCCCCCGCGGATCCCTCCCCGGCCACGACCGCCCGCTCCACCAGGGGCGCAAGCTGCTTCGGCAAAACCAACAGCAAGTGATTGGCGGGGCACGCCGGGAGGTCGAGGAGAAACTCGACGCTGCCGTAGGACGGCCTTTCCAGGCCGTCCCAGACGGCCTGGAAAGGCCGTCCTACATGAGTCGGGCTCGTTCGGCCGCGAAGAGACCACTTGAACTGCAATTGGCCGGCCCGCGCCGCGCGGATGCCGAGTTTCCCGTCCTCTCCGACGGCGAGCACGGCAGGCTGCGGACGCTCGCCCAACCACGTCGCCTCGCTGACGGCCAAGCCGCACGGGGCCAGCCACACCGTCGACGGATTAGCCGCGGGAGGAGCGATGTCGAGCACCGCCTCGCCGTCGACGAGACTGTCGCCCAGCAGCCGCGCGGTGTACCGCGCCCCGGTCACTGCCGACGGCGCGCCGGCCGACGACGGCCCGGCCTGCTGGATGAGCGACTCGAACTCGCCTCGCTCCATGGGCACGTAACGGGCATTGTCGCGCGGCCAGTCCTTGAGGCGGTCGGCGGGCACATAGACCCGGCGGAAGCGGAGGGCCTCGGCGACGGCCGAAGGCGCCGGTCCCTCGCCGGCCTCCGATCGCGCCGCAGGGGCCGCGATCGCGCCGCATAGTATCAACCCAGCGACAAAGCAAACCATGTAGGACGGCCTTTCCAGGCCGTCTGAGACGGCCTGGAAAGGCCGTCCTACGGTAACAGCGACAATGCCGAGCAAGTGGCCTTTCATGCGCGGGAATCCGTGGTCGAGACCGGGTCTGCTTCCGGCATGACGTCGGTGGGAGCGTCATTGCCCAACGCCATAGCGCGACGCGGGGTTTTCGACGACCCTCGCTCGAGGATCGAGCTGGGGATTTCGCGGGCGCCCGCCCTGCGACGCCGCCTCGCCAGGCCCCGGTACAGCCACGCGGCCGCCAGCGAGAGCACGACGCCCAAACCCGACGCTTGCGCCAAGAGCAGACTCGGCGTAGGATACATTAGCGCCGCCGCGGCAACCAGCAGCGCCACAACGAGCAGGCTCGCCGGATGACGCGCGGCCGGGACGTAGATCAGCAGCAGTCCGACGATCAGGGCCGCAGCCGACGCGGCCAAGACCAAAAGTGCGCGGTCCGCGGTCCGCAATTCGCACCGGCTCACCGACCCAAGACCGCTGAACGAGTAGCGATTGGTTTCGCCCGGAAGCTCGGTGAGGCGGCGGGCCCCGGTCCACGCTTCCAACTGGGACTGCTCCCAAAGCGGCTCGCGCCGCCAAGACAGACCTTGCCAGCTCCAGCGAAACTTCCCGCTGAGGTCGGCCGGCGAAACGAAGACGTGCTCGCTGTTGGGCAGCACGAGCTGCCAGTAGAGCCGCTGGACCCAGACCTCGCGGCCCAGGCGCGGCATCTCCAGCGACATCCGCCCCGGCTTCGGACGCGAACCCGCAAACCGGTACGCCGCTTCGAGTCGATACGAGCGCTGGGCCTCCGCGCCGAAGAGCGAAACGATCAGCCGCCCCTCGGGAGTCGGCTGCCCGGTGGTCCGCTTGCCGTCGAGCCACAGCTCGACGTCGGCAAATTTCACGCCGACGGGCACGATCAGGTCGAGGCTCTTCTGGGTCGTGGCGAGGCAGAACACGGCGCGGTCCTGGCGGAACGACCGCGTGAGCCAGGTCTGCACCCAGGCCCGGCTGACCACCGTGGAGCCCGCCGAGCTCTGATCCTCCAAGTGGACTGCCAAGTCAATTTCCCGGGTGCGCTCGCCAGCCGCTAGGTGCAGACCGCGACGAACCTCGGAAGCCGGCGGGCTGGCCTCGTTCCACGGCCCTTCGCGCTGGCGGACGCGAATGCCCTCTTTGGCCGCGATCAGCGCGCGGTTGCCGGAAAGCTCCCCTTCGGCCGGCATCACCAAGGGGATCGTCGCCGTGACGCTGGACCGTGGCAGCAGTTTCTCCAACTCCACCGCATAGTGGATCGTGATTTCACACGGGCCGATGCGCGCCGCCGGAAGGATCACTTGCTTGCGCGACGGGGCGGCCAGATCGTGCTGGTCGTTGGGGTCGGGCACGTCGACCGGCGCCAGCGGCTTGCCCTCAAAGCGGACCGAAAGTTGCTCCGGCGCTGCCAGCGAGCGCGGCACGTCGAACGTCAGCCGGTCGATCGGCTTGTGGGCCACCAGATACGCCAGCTTCTGTTGCACCTCGGCGCGCTGCTCGTCGACCGCGATCTCCGTGCTCACGGCCACCGAGACCTTCTGCGGGCGTACGCGAAAACCGGCTGCCAGCGTGGCCTTGCTCGGCTCGGCCCGGTAGAAGAGCGGGTCTTGCTGCCGCTCGGGGAGCTTCATCTGGGGCGCGACCTGCTGCCGCACCAGTCCGACCGTGGCATCCGGGTCGGGCGTCAGCTCCACGTTGTCGGCGGGCAAGACGACCACCACCGCCGATGCCTGCGAATCGGCCCGTGGGCGCGGAAGCTCCACCGCAATCGACTTGCTCTCCGGCGGGATCCTCCGATGAGCGCGGAGCGAAATCTCCAGCGGGCCGATCGAGCGTTGGGTCAGAGGAATCGACCGCACACCCGACTGATCCACAATCGCGTCGGTTGCCACCAGGCTCTCCGGACCCACTTCGTCGAGGTCCCAGCCGGGCAGGTCGATGTCGAGATTCCCCACCTCCGCGGCGCGGACCACATATTTCAACTTAGCCTCGAGCCTCACCTGGTCGGCGTCGACCAACACCAGGTACTCCGGCTCGACGCTGACTCGCGGCGCCCGGCGAACCACGCGAATCGGCAACGCGCAGGGCTGAGCGAAGTACTCGAATCCCGCCACCGCGTCGTCGCTTCGCAGGGGCTTCGGGAGTTCGTCCACCTGACGCACGCCGCGGAGCGGCCCGATCAGCACCCGCCACTGGCTGTCGGCCCGGATGGCCACGTGGCCGGCCTGACGCGCGGCCCCCGGCACTTCGTACGAAGCGACCTCTCCCCAAGCCGTCGAGCCGGCGGCATCGAGGGCCAGCCGCGTGCTGAGCTGGATTTCTGCCGGCCCTACGGTCTTCTTCGGCAGACGCACCTCCACCACAACCCGCCCTTCCGACGACGGCTGGGCCGGCTTGCTGGCGACCAGGCTGTACTGGGCGGTCTTGGCCGGCACGAGCTCGGCACCCTTGGGCAAGCGAACTTGAAACGAGTCGAACGGGGCGCCGAAACTCCGCACCAGCATTCTGACTTCCGCGTCCAGACTGCGGGCGTTGACCTTCAGTTGGACGGTTCCCGTGGCCTCCAACACGGGCTGCATTTCGGCGGGCCGATTTCCCTCACTCCCCCACGTGAGCTCCAGTTCGCCGCCCAGTCCCGCAAGGCTCAGCAGCGTGGCCGCCTTGCCGCTGGGCGTGGGCGGGAGGAGGGTGGGACCTTCGGAGACCCGGGCCACGGCTTCTGCCACCGGCACCGTCAGCTTCAACTCCGAGGTCGCGGCACGCGGCGCAACGAGCTTCATGCGCGTCGCCTCGCCAATGCGAACCACCGGAACCATCGTTTCCAGCGCGATTTCATGCTCCTGCCCCGCCCCGCCGCGAACCCATAGCACGTATCCCTCGCTGCCGGAGTCGAATTGCAAGAAGTGCTGCCCGGAACCTCGATATTGGACGCCGCCCCGAAGCACCGCCTGGTCCAATCGCAAGGGAATGCGGACCCAGCCTTCCTCGTGAATTACGAGCTTCAAGCGGACCGCAAGCTCAACCCAGTCAGCCTTTGCCGTGCCCGTCGCCTGGAGCGATTGCAGTGCGTAGCGCGGCGCCTGGTCCGTCGCTGCGGAGCCGTATTGGCGCTTGACCATCTGCTCGAAGTCTTCCAGGCGGAAGCCCGGCACCGGCACCAGGTTGCCGTCCTTGTCCCTCAGGTAGTAGAGCGGTGGGCTGGCCTCCTGCACTTGGCGCGCAGCAGGGGAAGCGGATGGTTCGGGAGTGCTTTTCGCCGGGCTTTCGGGTTTGGCCGCCGTGGGCGCAGTTCCAGGGGAAGGCGAGCTGGAGTCCGGAGTTGACTTCGGTGCGTCGGCTCCAGAAGCGGAGGCCGGGGGCTGCGCCACGGCGACGCTCGCCCCTACAACCAGCAGGCTGCCCAGCGCCAGCCAAGTGAAGGTTGCGGCCCGTCGATCCATTTGATCCCGCGATCCTGCTTAAGGAGCCGTACCAAAACAAGTCGACCGATTATCGTAGGACGGATTGGCAATCCGTCCTACGGGCAACTGCACCCCAAGAAAACTGCCAGATCACTAAACCGCGCTCGCCCCCAGCGCAGAAACGCCCACTCGAATCGGCGCCTGTAGAGACTAGGCTTCTGAGAAGAATAACTCTTCCAGTTTACCCGACCCACCGGGTCACTTGAAGAATCGGCCCTGCGGAATCTCAAGGAATCGCCCCGTGGGGCACGTTTCCAACGTGCCGGGCACGATGAAATCGTGCCCCACTTAGGGGTTGATCCACACTAACCCGGATTATTCATGGGGCCGTAGCCGAATTCGCCAGAATTCGGGAGACGG
>CAYTJV010000420.1:0-6853 GCA_964438165.1 uncultured Planctomycetaceae bacterium
TCATCCCGTGGGCATCGTCCCAGGCCGTCTCGTCGTTGCCCTCCTTGAACTTGAACCCAAAATCCTCCCAGCCTTTGACCTGACTGATCTTGGCGAACGGCATCCAAAGGCCCTGCTCGGGCGTACGGCAGCGGAAGGCCTCGGGGAACAGGGCATAATATTCGGCCAATGCCCCGCGGAAGCCCCATTGGGGATCGAAGCGGAATTGGCAGAACCTCAATCGCGCGGAGGACTTTTCGGGCGGCAGTCCGATGTCGTACGCCAGGAAGAACTCGCCGGTGGCGGCGCTATAGCCGATGCGGAAAAAGGCGGGATGGGCCATGTCGATGCCCAGTCCCAACCCGCGGCGCTCGTCGGCCACGGCCCCGAGCGGATAGAGCGACAAGCGGCCGTTGGAACCGGCCTTGAAGTTCGTCGCGTGGACGTACTCGCGGCCCGACTCGACGGCGACGCTCCGCCGGGGATCCTCAAGCCAGCGGAGCCGCTTGGGCGAGTGCGCGCTCGGCGCGGGGCTCAGCGCGCTCGGCGTGGGGCTCAGCGCGCTCGGCGCGGGTCTCCCGACCCCGCCGCTGCCGTTGACCGCAGGTCTCCTCGATTCCTTGGAGACCTTCGGTCGGCCGAGGGGAGCGGTCGGGAGACCACTCCCCAGCGCGCCACCACTCCCCAGCGCGCCGCTTCCCGCCGTGCCAGGCGACACGGGATAGGCAAAGACGAGCGTCACGGCCCGGTCCTTGCCGGTTGTGTCGGAGAGGGTGACGTCGTGAATCAGGGCGCTGCCTTGCTGTTTCGTGGAGTGATCCAGTTTCAGTCCGAGGGCCTCGTGCTCGATAGCGACAAAGTCGCTCCCCGCGGCCACGTCGCGGACCTGGAATCCCGCGGCCCGCGACGGGCGCGGAACGACCGGCACGCCGTCGAACATCTTGAGACGGCCGGACGCGGAGACAACCCGTAGCTCGGGATCGCGGAAACTCGCCTTGCCGCCGTGATTGCGGAACATCAGGTAGAAGGTGAGCGACTTGACCGGCTTTTCGGGGAAGATGGCCACCTGGCCTCGCTGCCAGTCGCGGGTGCCGGTCTTGAACTGGGCGACCTGGCCCCACAGCGACGTGCCGTCGGTGTGGATCAGGTCGACGTAGACGGAGTAATCCGGGCCCGGGGAGCCGGTCACCCCTTCGGCCTTGCTCCACGCCGAGGCGACGATCGGCTCGGGCTGGGTCTGATTCAGCACAATCCCTTGGTGGACGCCCCGCCGGCCCGAGGCGTCGCTGCCGTTATCGCAGACAAAGTGGTTTCCCTCGCGGCTAAAGCCCCGCTCGTAAGCGGACCACTTATCGGGCCTCAGCAGGGTCTTGCCCGCTCGCGACAGTTTCGGCACTTCTTTGACGACCGTGCCGTCACCGGGACTTTTTGGAGATTCCTCGCCGGCAAGGCAGGTCAACGAGCAGGAAACGGCGGCGGCCCAAAGGGCCGTGGTGATCCATCGGGACGGGTGAGTCATGGCAGCACTCCTTAACCGACGTACTTGCCGATGAACGCGACGGCGTCGCCGACGGTTTGCACCTTCAGCGCGGCTTCGTCGTCCATCTCGATGTTGAACTCGCCTTCGAACGCGGCGATCAGTTCCACCGACTGCGTGCTCTCGGCCCCCAGGTCGAAGACGAAATGGCTGCCCGGCTCGACCATGCTCTGGTCGACGCGGAGCACGTGGCTAACCACTTTCTTGACGCGCTGCTCGATTTCGTTCTTGTCCATGGCCTTTTCCTCCGGATGGCGTTGCGTGACTTTGAGATCGACTCCTCGCGGTGTGGCACTGCTTGACCGCTGCCGGAGTACGGCTCTTCGTAGCGGATGAGCGTCGGACCGGCAGCGGTCAAGCAGTGCCACGCTCCCAGGATCATCCAACCTCATTCAGTTCAGTTTGCACCGTCCGTACCGTGTCATGGCACGAGCGGACCGAGCCGGATACGCACGTCGGCCACGGCGTTGCCGACCGCGGCCGGACCGGCAATCAGGGGATTCACGTCCAATTCGGCGATCCGCTCGAAGTCGTTCACCAATTGCCCGACGCGCATCAGGCACTCGGCGATCCCGGCCACGTCGGCAGGCGGGCCGCCGCGCGCGCCTTCCAGGAGCCGGTGCGCCTTGACCTGCTGGACCATGCGGAACGCACCGGCCCGGCCGATCGGCGGCAGCCCGAACGTCACGTCGGCAAACAGTTCTACGTAGATCCCGCCAAGGCCGAACATCAGCGTGGGTCCGAACACCGGGTCCCGCTTGGCCCCGAGGATCAACTCGTACCCGCTGGGGATCTCGCGGCGCACAAGTACGCCGTGGATCTCCGCGCTCGGGAGCCGGCTGGCGATGCGGCGGAGCATCTCGTCGTAGGCGCGGCGCACGTCGTGGGTATTGGCCAAATTCAGCACGACCCCGCCCACGTCCCACTTGTGTACGATCTGCGGGCTGACCACGCGGAGCACCGCCGGATAGCCGACCTCGTCGGCAAAGGCCGCCGCCTCGTCAGCACTGGCGCACAGCCGCGATGGCGGGACCGGAAGTCCGTAGGCCGCTAGCACGGCCAAGGCCCGGTCTTCCGTCAGGAAGCCGGCCGGGGCTGAGTCGATCACCCTGCGGGCCGCGGCCTGATCGACCGGCAGCCGCTCGGGCTGGTCCGGGGCCTGCCTGCGCCACGCCAGCACCGCCTGCACGCCGACCATGGCGCGACAGGCCCACTCGGGAAGGATGTAGTGCGGAATGCTGGCGTGCTGGAGGATGCGGATCCCGCTGGCCACGTCGGCCGCGCCCATGAACGAACACGCGATCGGCTTGGTCGCTTCCCGGCGAATCGTGCAGATGCTCTGGGCAATCGAGTCGATGTCGGTCATCGACTGCGGCGTGAGGATCACGAGGACCTGATCGACGTTCGGGTCGGCGAGCACGTGCTGGAGGGCGGCGGCGTAGCGATCGGCGCGGGCGTCGCCGATCAGGTCGACCGGGTTCTTGGTATTGGCCGTGGCGGGGAGCACCTCCTTGAGTTGGGCCATGGTGGCGTCGGCCAGGTGCGGCACGCTGAGTCCGGCGCGGACCGCCGCATCGGTCGCCATCACGCCCGGCCCGCCCGCATTGGTCACGATCGCCAGCCGGTTGCCGGCCGGCAGGGGCTGGTTGGCCAGGAGGATCGCCACGTTGAACAGCTCGTCGATGCTCTCGACGCGGATGATGCCGGCCTCGCGGAACACGGCGTCGCACACGGCGTCCTCGCCGGCCAGTGAGCCGGTGTGGCTGGCCGCGGCGTCGGCCCCCTGCGGCGTGCGGCCCGACTTGATGGCAAGGATCGGCTTGGCGTTATCACCGCGGGTGACGCGCCGAGCCACCTCGATCAGGCGGCCCACGTCGCGAAGCTCCTCGAGGTAGAGGAGGATCACGGCGGTCTGTTCGTCCTGGTGGAGGTAGTCCAGAAGCTCCACTTCGGTTACGCCTGCCTTGTTGCCGAAGCTGACGAACTTCGAGAAGCCGATCTCTTTCTCCCGGGCGTAGTCCAAGACGGCGGTGCATAGGGCGCCCGACTGGCTCAAGAACGCGATCCGCCCGGTGTGCGGCATTTTCCGGGCGAAGGAGGCGTTCAGTCGCACGGCGGGATCGGTGTTGATCACGCCCAGACAGTTCGGGCCCACCAGCGCGATGCCGTGTTCGGCGGCGATCTGCTTGAGCCGCGCTTCCTTGGCCGCCCCCTCCGGCCCTAACTCGCGGAAGCCGGCGGAGATGACGATCACCGACTTGATCCCTTTCTGCCCGCACTGCAAAAGGGCCCGATCGACCACGTCGGCGGGAAAGACGATCACGGCCTGATCGACCGGGTCGGGGATGTCGATCACGTAGCGGTACGCGCGGACCGCCGAGATGCTCCGCTTGCCCGGCGCCACCGGATACACCGTGCCCCGGTAGCCGGCCGAAAGGATGTTATAGAAGATATCGTAAGGAACCGTGCCCGGCGTGGCCGTAACCCCGACCACGGCCACACTCTGCGGACGAAAGATGCCGTCCAGGGGATGTCCCGCGGCGGGGTTGCCGGGTGCGGCCGGCTTCAGCTTCCTGTCCGTGGTGATGCTCATGGCGACTCCTTGGGACTGACCTCGACTGCCAGAATAGTCGATGCCGGCCGCCCGGGAAAGACCTTCCCGGCCGATTGGTCTAGTCTGTAGGGTGAGACGGTCGTAGGGCAAGCAGCTTGCTTGCCCGCGTAGGCGCAAGACAGGCAAGCAAGCTGCTTGCCCTACGACCGTCGCCTGCCAACGTTTACGGCCAAGACTCCAAGAACCGTTTGGTGCCAGGGCATCATCACCCGCCCTTCACGGGCCGCTGGCGGCAGGATAGAATTCATAGAGTCACTGCCACTCCTTTTGCCCGGAGAAGGTCCCGATGCCCAGTCCGTTTCCCGGCATGGATCCGTTCATCGAGGGCCAGCGGTGGAGGGATTTCCATACGACCTTCGTCACCGTGATCCGTGAGTTGCTCATGCCGCAAGTACGGCCACGGTACGTCGTTGAGGTTCAGGAATACGTGTACCTTGCGCGGGAGGGAGAAGGCCCGGAGCGGCTGATCGAGCCGGACGTGGCCCTGATCGAGACGGATCTCCCGCCAGCAGCCGGCCCCCCAAGTCCATCCGGGACGGCTTCGCTAATTGCGCCGGTGCTCCACACCGTGCCCGTTCCTAAGCGATACCGCCAGGCATTCTTGAGCATCCGCAACCGCGAGTGGCGCGACGTGGTCGCCGTGATTGAGGTTCTGTCGCCCACGAACAAGAAAGCCGGCGAGGAGCGCAATGAGTATCTGGTCAAGCGGAGCAACGTCTTCTGCACGCCGGCGCATCTTGTGGAGATCGATCTTTTGCGGGGCGGGCAGCGATTGCCCACGCGAGAGCCGCTGGAAGCTGCGGATTTCTACGCCTTCGTCTGCCGCAAGGAGCGCCTGCCGCAGGTCGAAGTCTACGCCTGGACCTTGCGGCAGGCGCTGCCGGTGATTCCCATCCCGCTGGCCGGCGACGACCCCGATGTGCCGCTCGACCTCCACGCCGCCTTCACCACCACCTACGACCGCGCCGGCTACGACTATGCCCTCGATTACCATCGCCCCGTCGAACCGCCCTTGGAGCCTTCCACGGCCGATTGGGTGCGGTCGATCATCGAGCGGTAGCCAACAGCGATCTTATGAGGCAAGCGGCTAGACCCCGAATTCCCGTTTCATCGCACTCAATGAGATCGTCTGACCGGCTGCACACTCCCGACGCGCCTGCTCAATCACGTCGAGAAACTCGGGATTGGTGCTCAAGGCCAATGATTCGGGATCGACGTTTTTCAAAGAGACAATCGCCGCGACCGGCTTGTGATTCGAGGTCAGGACCACGAAATCATCATCCAGTTCGCGCGTGTATTCGGCCAAGGTTTTCGACGCCGTGGAGATCTCGATGGTTTTCATAGCTGGACCTTCTTGCCGCCGATCCGAAGAACGTTGTCCTCTTTCCGGCCGACTGCCAGAACATACACCACTCCAAGCACCGCTTGCTGCTCCCCTGCTCCCGGATCGGCCTCTTTCATCTCGTAGAATACCCGCACCTGTCCGACCCGCAGTTCCCAAGGCGCAACGGGGTTCGGGCGAAGCAACTTGCGATTACGAGTCTCAACCAACGGTTGGTGAAGCAACTGCTCCTCAATGGCAGCCAGTGCGCTCGCCCGCTCATGAACGGCCAACGCCTTGAGCTGCGACTCGACCGACGCGGCGAACTCGATCTGATAGGGCATATCGCAAGGGACAATTGGCGGTTGCAGCCCAACATGCTGTATTCTACCGTTCCGGGGCAGATACGCAAGTCGCAGCCCATCAATCCTTCACGCAATCCGCATGGTCAGCCCGCCGTCCACGGTGAAGCTCTCGCCGGTGATGTAGTCGTTGGTGGCGACCTCGGCGATCAGCGTGGCGACCTGCTCCGGCGCGCCTTCGCGGTGCAGGGGGACGCGGTTGTCGAGGTTGTGCTTTTTCTGCTCGGGCGTCATTTTGTCGTGGAAACGGGTGCGGACGATGCCCGGGCAGATGCAGTTGACGCGGATGTTGTCGTTGGCCACTTCACGGGCCAGGGCCCGGGTGAACTGCGGCAACGCGCCTTTGACCACCTGGTAGGCCAAGTGGATGTGGACGCCGCGGATGCCCGCCACCGAGGAGATCATCACGATGGCCCCCTCGCCCCGCTTGCGCATCCACGGAATCGCCGCCCGGCAGAGGTAGTACAGGGCGTGAACGTGGACGTCGAACGCCTGATGCCAGGCTTCCGGGGTCACCTCGAACAGCCCGCCGGGCACCAGCCCGCCCGCCGAGTGTACCAGGACGTCCATTGCACCGAGCCGCTCGGCGGTTTCCTCGACGCAGCGGGTGGCGTCGTCGGGCTTGCCCATGTCGGCCACCACGAGGCACGTCCGGCGGCCGAAGGCCTCGATTTGCGCCGTCACCTCCTGAGCCCACTCGTCGTCGTACCGGCCGTTGATCGCCACGTCCGCCCCGCGCCGAGCCAGCTCGATCGCCGCGGCGGCGCCGATTCCCTTCGTTCCCCCCGTCACCAGAGCCACTTTCCCGGTAAGCAACATGGCAGCACTCTCCAAAAGACTTCCAACAATTCTCCTGATTCTATGAGCCGGACTGGTCGGCTGGAAGCATACCTGGCAGGATTCCACCAGGGGGTCGGGAGTCCTTTTCCATGTCGGCGGGAGACGTTCTGTCGCATGGATGGATCAGATCGCCGACGTGGAAAAGGACTCCCGACCCAATAGTGTTCGGCTCGAGGTTTGCTCTAAGGTCTGGGTATAGC
>CAYTJV010000421.1:0-6840 GCA_964438165.1 uncultured Planctomycetaceae bacterium
TGCAGCGTGACGAACGTCAATCCGACCGAGAGTTCGTACGCCCGAGAAGCCGAACCAACCGATGCACCGGAGCGGCGAAGTCGGGTGTCTTGGCAATGGACAGTCAGTCGTCGCCGCCCGGTGATCGGTAGCGTTGGGCCTCACGGAATCGCTATGCCATTGCTTGAGGAAGTAAAACAACGCGCGCGTCGGCTCAAGGCAGAAACTTTTGCTCTGTATCTTGCTGCGCGCCACCCTGACACGCCGTGGTACGCGAAACTTCTCGTTGCTGCAATTGTGGCCTATGCGTTCAGTCCCATAGACCTAATCCCGGACTTCATTCCGATCGTGGGTTACTTGGACGACCTTGTGTTAATCCCAATAGGTATTGCGTTGGCCATTAAGCTGGTGCCACCCCCTGTTCTAGCCGAGTGCAGAGCACGGGCACAGGAAGTCATGGTGAATGGCAAACCTGTAAGTCGTGTTGCGGGAGCTGTTGTTGTCATAATCTGGTTGGCTTTGGCAGCGTTGTGCATCGTGTGGGCTTATGAGGCATTCATGCCCACGTCTGTAACGCCCAACCCGGCAGTCAACACGGACGCTGCGCGATAAGGCCGCGCAGCGCCGGTTACTTCTACGTTACCCTCGTTATTCCGGCTGCCCCGCTGCGTCCCCTGACGCTTATTTCGGCGTTACCGCGGCGAGCAGCCGGTCGAGCTCCCAGAAGAGGTCTTCCACCAGCAGCGGCTTGGAGAGCACCGAGGCGGCGCCGGATGCCAGGGCCCGGTCGCGGTCTTCCACGCGCGGAAATCCCATCAAGGCGACAACGGGCGCCGGGTGCAAGGCGGCGGCAAAACGGCGCAGGTCTTCGTACTGCTGGTGGGGCTGGTCGTTTGCGTCGAAGATCGCTGCCACGGGTTTCTCATCTGCGGGAAGATCGCCCGGGCGGAGCCATTTCGTGGTGTATCCCGCTCCGCGGCACGCCGCGCAGAGCCAATCTCCAATGGCGAACTCCTGGGAACAAACGGCGATTAGGCCGGACCGTTTCGGAATCGGCTCCTCGGCCAGCGCGAGCACCCGTTCTTCTTCCCCGGCCGTGATTGGCAGCCCCCAGGAGCATCGCACGCCGTCGTGCCATCGAGCCGATTCTCGTCCCAGGCGCGGGATCCACTGATGCCAATACACGCGGATCGAGCCGGGATGGGGATGCCCGCTCCGCATTTCTCCTTCACACCACGCGCCCAAGAGTCCCACCACGCGGCTCAAAGGCGCGAGCCGTCGCAGCCGCTCGACCGCCTCGCAGGAGTATTGCCCCGGATAAGCCGTGGCAAGGACGATCAGGTCGAACGCCTGCTCCCCCTCGGCCAACACCGCATAGGCCGCGGCGACGTCGGCCGCCTCGACGACCGCACCGCACGCATCCATGGCAAAGCGGGCCTCGCGGAACTCGCGGCGACGCAAATCGCCAACCAGCAGAATATTCACGGTATGGATCCGTAACCAAATAACTTGGGCCATTGCCCGTAGGACGGATTGGCAATCCGTCCTACGATACGCCTCCTAACCCGGCTTCCGTGTCGCAAATGAGTTGATGGGCGGTTTGCGGGTCAGGGGCCTGGCGCAGCCCGTCGAGGAACCCCGGGGCGCCGATGACCTTGCTCAATCGCGCCAGGGTCCGCAGGTGTCCCCGATCGTCGGTCGAGCAGATCAGGAAGAACACGTCGGTCAGCGCCCCTCGATTCCCGCCAAAAGGAATCCCGCTGGAAGTCACCCCGAGGCCCAAAAGCGGTTGGGCAAGGATATTGGGCATGGGGCGTCTGGGGTGCAGCAGGGCGACGCCGTTTTCGAGCGTGGTGGGGTAGATTTCTTCGCGGGCCCGAATCGCCTGCTCCATCTTCTCGGGTTCCCAAACGAGGCCGGTCCGCGCCACGAGCTCGACCATCGCGGCGAACACGGAGTTCCTGGTCCGGGCCGAAAGGGGGATGGCAATCTGCTCGCGCGGCAGAAGTCCCTCAATGGAAATCTCCTGCTCCGTCGACGCGCCGGGCGTGTTGCGCAACACGCCTTCGACCTCGGGCAGTCCGTCGTCTTCTGCCAGCCCGACCCGCTGCTCCAGCCAGTGATGGATCTCGTCGCGGGAGAACCGCCATTGCCCGCCGACCTTCCGCCCGGGAATTCTCCCCCGGTCGGCCAGGCGCGCAACCTGCTGAGGCGTTAGGTGCAGGTACCGCGCCAGACTCTCGATGGTGAAATCTTCACGGGACATAGGTGTTCATGTTCGTTCAAGAGCTCGGCTTTGTCCAGATCGAGGGCCGAGGAATTCCGCCTTGACAGGGAATTCAAAATCCGGACAATCCCCAGGCCGTGTGTGGGGGAAGAACGCCCGCGACGGATCGCCCCGCGGTCAGGCCCCAGTCAAACCGCGACTGCCGGTCGCGCTGAATTACCTGAAGTCGAGTCATGTGAGGCAGGGAGGCCTTGCGCGATGCTTGTCCGTGCCGATCTCAGGCACCCCCTGAGCCTTCGCAACCTGTTGCCCGACGCCGAGTTCCTCGGCGCCGACGACATCGCCATGACGGCCTGCTCGTGCGACCCCCGACAGGTCCGGCCGGGGACCGTGTTCGTGGTGCTGCCCGGCCTCAGCCACCGTGAGCGGCTGTCCGAGGCCATCGCCCGGGGGTGCAGCGGGATCGTCGCCGAGCAAGGGGTGTATGGGGCGGGCGTGCCGATCTGCTACGTGCGGCATTCCGGCGAGGCCTACGGACGGATCTGCCAGGCGATGGCAGGCGATCCCAGCCGGCGCTTGAAGATCATCGGCCTGACCGGCTCCGGCGGCACGACGACCACCTGCTGCTTGGTAGCGAGCATTCTAACGACCGCCGGGCATAAAGTAGGAATCCTGGGGGCCTTGGGGTGTTTCGATGGCCGCGAGGTCACTCGCATTCGGTACCCAACGCCTCCGGCCCACGAGCTCGCCCGATGGCTGGCGCGGATGGTCGATCGTGGTTGTGCCCACGCCGTCGTGGAAGTCTCGCGACGCGCCTTGATCGAAGGATGGGTGGGCGGGGTTGTCTTCGACGCGGCGTGCGTCGTCAACCAAGTATCGTTGAATGATTCCGGGAGAGATCCGAGCCTCCGAGCCGGGCCGTGTCGGCCCGGCCTGTATGGCGCAGTCCCGCACTCGCAGGGCACTGCCGGGCCGACACGGCCCGGCTCGGAATTCCCTGAATCATGCAAGTCCATTCAGCAGCGGAACAGCCGGCGTGCCGACCATCGGTCGATCCGCGATCGTCAGCTCGGCAAGTCGCGCCTGGTGGAGCACTTGGACGCCGAGGGTTTTGCCATCGTCAATGCCGACGACCCGGTCGCCTTGAGCCACTTGCACCTTCACGACGGCCCCGTGCTGACCGTGGGGATCGAGTCCGAGGCGGAGATCACGGCCGCGCTGGTGGAGCAGTGCCCAAGCGAGCAAACGATCCTGCTTTCCGCGGGCAGCGAGGCGATGCCCGTCCGCACCCGCATGATCGGCATCCCGCATGTGTATCACTGCCTCACGGCAGCGGCGGTCGGGCTGGCCTACGGGATCGACCTGCCGACGGTCGTCCGCGGGCTGGAGGCGATCGACTACGTTCCAGGGCGGCTGGAGCGGATCGAGTGCGGCCAGCCGTTTAGCGTGTTCATCGACTGCGCCCACACGCCCGAGGCATTGAGCGCGCGTCTTGAAACGCTGCGCGACGTGGTTCGCGGGCGGTTGATCTGCGTGTTCGGCGCGCGGGGCGAGCGGCACCAGGGCCGGCGGCCGCTCTTGGGCCAAGCGGTCGAGAACGCCGCCGATCTTGCCGTGATCACCGACGACAACCCCCGCGGCGAAGACCCGCAGGCCATCATCGAAGACATCCTCGGCGGTCTGAAATGTCCCGCCGAAGCAGAAGTGATTCCCGACCGGGCGGAGGCGATTGCCTGGGCGCTGTCGCAGGCGCGGCCGAGCGATGTCGTGCTGATCGCCGGCAAGGGGCACCAAACCCAGCATATCGCGGGCGGCCAACGCTGCTACTTCGACGATCGTCAGGTCGCCCGCCAGTGGCTCTATGCGAATTCATGCGGTCATGAGTAGCCTACACGATCTCCATCACGCGATTGGCGGCCAGTTGACGGCCCGGACGGCGGTCGGCAAACCGGCCGCGATCCGGCTCGGGCGGGTCGCGATCGACAGCCGCGACGTGGAGCCCGGCGACGTGTTTTGGGCCATGCCGGGCAAGCATTGCGACGGGGAAGAATTCGCCGACGAGGCATTTGCCCGCGGCGCGGCCGGGGCTGTTGTAGCGCGCGACGTGCCGCACCCTATCGACCGTTGGCTGATTCGAGTCGAGCACCCGGAGAAAGCCCTCTGGCGGTGGGCCGGCTGGAAGCGGCGGCGTTTCGAGGGAAGCGTGATTGCCGTCACCGGCAGCATCGGCAAAACCACCACGCGGCAGATGATCCACACCGTACTCGGAAGCCGCCTGCGCGGCGCCGCCACGCCGAAGAACGTGAATAACGACGTCGGGCTTCCCCTGAGCATGCTCGCAATCGAGCCCGACGACGCCTACGCCGTGCTCGAGCTTGGCGCCGGCGCGCCGGGGGAAATCGCCCGCATGGCGGAAGTCTGTCGGCCGACGATTGGGGTAATCACTCATGTGGCCGACGCCGTGCCGGGCGGACTCGCAAGCCGCCATAAGATCGCCTCGGCCCACGCCGAATTGCTTTGGAGCTTGCCGCTGGACGGCTACGCGGTGCTGGCCGAAGACCCCTGGCTGCGGCGCGTGGCCTCGCGCTCGAAGGCCCCGATTACCTGGGTCGGGCGGAGCGTGGCCTGCGACCTGGCGGCTGCCGACGTACACTGGAGCCAAGGCCGGTTGAGCTTCCGCGTTGCCGACTGCGAGTTTTGCGTGCCGGTTTGGGGACGGCACCACCTGACCTCGGCGCTGATCGCCGTGGCGGTGGGCAGGCTTCTCGGCTTCGAGCTTGAGGAAACGGCCCGCGCCCTGGAGCGTTTCGACTCGGTGCCGATGCCGTGCGAGGTGAGCGAGATCCGCGGGGCGACGATTATTCACGACGCGCACAACGCCAGCCCCCCGGCCATGCGCGCGGCGTTGGAGCTCTTGCGCGACTTCGACGCGGCCGGGCGCCGCATCGCGCTGCTGGGCGACATGGCCGGCGTGGGCGACGATGCGGCCCTCCTGCACCGCCAACTGGGCAATCAGGTCGTCACGCTGTGCGGCGCCGACATGCTGATTGCCTGCGGCGACCATGCCGGCGACTTGGTGGCAGCGGCCCGGGCGGCGGGCATGCCGTCACGCCAGGCAATCGCGTGCCGCACGCCCGAGGAAGCCCCGCCGTACCTCGGCCAGATCATCCTTCCCGGCGACGTCGTGCTGGTCAAAGGCGCCCGCGTCTTGGCCATGCAGAGCGTCGTCGACGCCTTGAAACAGTACCCGCGGCGAAGATCCGCATAGCCAATCAATCCCTTCGGAGAAAACCGCCCCGCACGCAGACCAAGATCAACACCAAGCCATGTGACCGCTCCACCGCGTGTGTCGGGTTTGCGGGAACTCGACACTACCCTCCCTCCTGGGGTAGGAGCATTAAACTTGCCGGACTCAGCGGCTTCTGGGTCAGCCGCTCCGGCAAGCGCTTCTCGGTGGAGTTGGTACTGAGCGCCGGAGCGGCGCGCAAGCGCCGCTCCGGCAGCTCAGAGATCTCTTCTGTTGGTTGACACGCTTCCCGCAAGCCACGTATCATCGCCACTAGGTAAGGGCTGGTGGTGGATTGAAATCCACCCTACAACACGCGAAAAAAGTCTCGGATCAGAAAACAGCGGAAGATACCGATGGGTCCATTTGTCGG
This sequence comes from uncultured Planctomycetaceae bacterium, assembly GCA_964438165.1. Classification (GTDB taxonomy): domain Bacteria; phylum Planctomycetota; class Planctomycetia; order Pirellulales; family Thermoguttaceae; genus CALFBP01. Next base: position 5,866 of record CAYTJV010000421.1, read on the forward strand.
TCGTGAAAGAATCGTGCGGCAGGCCGAGCCGTTGGCCATGCACACCTGGTTCCAACTGGGGGGGGCGGCCGAATACTTTGCCGAACCTGCCAATCTTGACGAGCTAGTCGAGCTGGTGCGGCGGTGCCACGAGCATCAGATTCCGCTTCGGATCCTGGGGGGTGGCTCGAACATCCTCGTTCGCGATGAAGGCGTTCCCGGCCTAGTGATCCAGTTGGCGGCCCCAGCCTTCTGCGACGTTCGTGTAGATAAGAACGCCATTTCGGCAGGCGCCGGCCTGCGATTGGGCCGGGTTGTGACCACGGCCGTCCACGCCGGGTTGGCCGGCCTGGAAGTCCTGGTGGCCATTCCGGGAACCGTGGGCGGGGCCCTGCGCGAGAATGCCGGAACCCACGGCGGCGATATCGGCCAGTGGACGTCGGAAGTCACAACCATCACGCGATCGGGGGAGGTCGTCGTTCGGAAGCGAGAGGACCTGGAGTTCGGCTATCGCCATAGCAGCCTCGACGAGCCGGTGATTGTCGGCGCGGTGCTCGAACTGGAAGAAGAAGACCCTCGGGAACTCGCACGCCGACTACAAAAGCACTGGATCTTGCGCAAGGCCAGCCAGCCCATGGGTCATCAATGCGCGGGCTGTGTGTTCAGGGATCCCCGCGGTGCTTCCGCCGGGGCGTTGATCGAGCAAGCGGGATTGAAGGGAACTCGCATCGGTGGAGCCGCGGTCAGCGACCGCCACGCCAATTTCATCGTGGCCGAGCCGGAGGCGACCAGCAGCGACGTCTTGCGGCTGATCGACATGATCCGCAGCCAGGTCCGCGACCGCGTGGGCGTCGAGTTGGAACTCGAGTTGGAGATTTGGTGAGGAGGTCTTGGGTTTTGGGCCTTTGGCCTTAGGCGCCGCGCAGCAACAAGTTGCCGGAATTACGTGGGATAGGCTTCCAGCCTGTCGCCAGAAAAGACAGGCTGGAAGCCTAT
>CAYTJV010000422.1:0-6811 GCA_964438165.1 uncultured Planctomycetaceae bacterium
GATCGGCGGGAAACGACCGAAGGGCGCGCCCGGCCTGACAGGCTACCCGCAGTGCGACGCGGAGGTTCAGAAGATCGCCGCGGCGTTGTGGGACGCCAACCGCGTGGTATCCGGCAGGAAACTCGCCGAAGTCTTCGGCCAAGAGGGACTCAAACCGGATTTCGAGGGCAGCGGCCTGCTCTATATTCACCGCCGGGTCGGCGAGGCGGATGTGTATTTCGTATCCCACCAGCAGGATCGACCGCAAGACATCGCCTGCACATTCCGGGTGGCCGGGAGAATCCCGGAGCTTTGGGACCCGGAGACCGGCTCGATCCGGGAACTGCCGGATTTCACCGAGAAAGAGGGCCGGATCACAGTCCCGCTTCATTTCGAGCCCATGCAGAGCTGGTTTGTCGTGTTCCGCAAAAACGAGCGCCCCGCTGGCACGGGAGGCGGGAGGAATTTCGCTTCGCCTCGTCTGCTGCGGGAAATCACGGGCGGGTGGCAGGTGACCTTCGATCCGAAATGGGGCGGTCCCGAGAAGCCGATCACGCTGGAGGAACTTGGCGACTGGAGCGCGCACGCCGACCCGGGCGTCCGGTATTACTCGGGCACGGCGGTCTATCGCAGGACCTTCGAGTTCGCGGAGTCGGAAGTCGCCGCTCAGGGCGGACGGATCTTCCTTGACCTGGGCAAGGTGGAAGTGATGGCGCGGGTGAGGCTCAACGGAACGGAGTGCGGCATCGCTTGGAAACCGCCCTACCTCGTGGATATCACCCGCACGGCCCGTGCCGGGAAGAACGAACTGGAAATCGACGTGGTGAACCTCTGGATCAATCGGATGATCGGCGACGAGCAACTCCCGGAAGACAGCAACTGGCTGAATTTCGAAACTTTGGCCGAATGGCCCGACTGGTTCAAGGCCGGGAACACTCGCCCGTCGGGTCGCTATACGTTCACGACCTGCAAGCACTACAATAAGGATTCCCCGCTTGTTCCTTCGGGCCTGCTCGGGCCGGTGAAGGTGCAGACAATGGTCATCCTGAAGGGAAATCCATGAGAAACATGCTCGTGCTCACCGCCTTGCTGCTGACTTCGCAATCCAAACCCCGAATGAAAGGAGAGATCCCATGAACGACCATCCTCGTTATTGCCGCAGGCGATTTCTCGGCGGCGCGCTGGCCGCCGGCGCGTCGGCGACGATGCTCGAAACGTTCTCGGCCCTGGCAGCCGAGACGCCCGCCGAACAACCGACCCCGAAGGAGTTCACGCGCAAGATCAAGCTCGGCCTCATCGGCTGCGGCGGGCGCGGCTCATGGCTCGGCGACCTGTTCACGAAACACGGCGGCTACGAGATTCATGCGGTGGCGGACTATTTCCCCGAACGCGCCGAGAAAGCCGGCGACAAGTTCGGCGTGGACAAGACGCGCCGGTTCTCGGGCCTGGGCGCTTACAAGCGGCTGCTCGCCGGCGGCGTCGAGGCCGTGACCGTGGTGAACGTCCCGCGGTTTCATCCCGACCACGGGCGCGCGGCAATTGAGGCCGGCTGCCACGTGTATGCGGCGAAGCCGGTGGCGATTGACGTGCCGGGCGCGCTCAAGGTCCAGGCCTCCGGCAAACTCGCGGCGCAGAAGAAGCTCTGTTACCTCGTGGACTACCAAATGGGCACCGACCCGATCAACATCGAGGTCGTCAAGCGCATCCACGAGGGCGGCCTTGGCAAACTGGGGCACATTGACAGCCTCGGGTTCTCGCCGCCGTGGGGCGAGCCGCCAATCAAAACCGCCGAGGACCGGTTGCGATGGTGGCCAGCCACCACCGCGCTCTCGGGCGACGTGATCACCGAGAACACGGTTCACTCGATCAACGCCGTGCTGTGGGTCGTCGGACGCCGGCCGGTGAGCGCCATCGGGCGCACGCGCGTCTGCCGCCCGAACCCGCGGAGCGACTTCCGCGAGGTTTACCTGGTGACCTATGAGTTCGACGACGGGCTGCTGTGGACGCACCGCTGCCAGTCGTTGAGCAACCAATTGGAGTGGGCCTTGAAACTCGATGCCTACGGCGACAAGGCCACCGCGCTTGTCAGCTACCGCGGCAAGTCCTACCTGCGCGGCGGCCCCAAGCACTACGGCGGCGGCAACGTGGAAAGCCTCTACGACCAGGGCGCGATCCGCAACATCGCGACGTTTTACGACAACATCGTTCATGGCCGATTCGACAATCCCGCCGTGCAGCAGGCCGGCGACGACACGCTCACCGCCGTGCTCGGGCGCGAGGCCTGCGCGCGCCGATGCTGCCTGACGATGGAGGAGCTGATCAAAGAGAACAAAGCGCTGGAGTTTGACCTGACCGGACTGAAAGTCTGAAGTCTGAGAAGCCGAAACGGAATCAGGCATCAACAACCAGCCAACCATGAAACAACACTACCCAATGCTCGCCGCCTCGATCTGCTGGATTACGGTGTCGGCCCTTGCCTCGGACGCGTCCACGGCAAGGCCCAACGTCGTCCTCATCCTCGCCGACGACCTCGGCTACGGCGACCTCGGCTGCTACGGAGCCAAAGTCATCCGCACCCCGAACCTCGACCGCATGGCGGCGGAGGGGATGCGATTCACTTCGTTTTACGCGCAGGCGTTCTGCGGACCGAGCCGAGCCGCCTTGATGACGGGCTGCTATCCGTTGCGGCTGGCGGAGGTGGGAAACAAGAAGCATCTCATGACCGTGCCGCACACGCGCGAGACGCTGCTTTCGGAAGTGCTCCAGCGCGCGGGCTATGCGACGGCTCAAATCGGCAAATGGGATCTTGCCGGCCATGAGCCGGATCGCTTGGAACATCCGGAGAACGCGCCGCGGAAGCGCGGCTTCGACCTGCACTTCGGCACGCCGGCCAGCAATGACTTCTGGGAGAAGACCGCACTCTTCCGCGATGGCAACGTGATCGAGAACCCCGTGGACCTCACCGAGTCCACCACCAGGCGCTACGCGGACGAGGCCGTTCGATTCATCCGCGAGCGGAAGGGTCAGCCCTTCTTTATCTACCTCTGCCCGAACATGCCGCACACCGCACTGCACGCGGGAGCGGAATTCCGCGGCAAGTCGCCACGCGGTCTTTACGGCGACGTGGTGGAGGAACTCGACCATCACGTTGGCCGCATTCTGGAGACCTTGCGCTCCGCAGGCATCGAGAAGAACACCATCGTGCTGTTCACTAGCGACAACGGCCCATGGTTGCTGCGAAAAGAACACGGAGGCAGCGCGGGACCGTTGCGTGGCGGCAAGGCATCCATCTGGGAGGGCGGCGTTCGCGTCCCGGCCATCGCCTGGGCGCCGGGGCGCGTCGCCGCCGGACAGACGTGCGGGCGCATCGCCAGCACGCTCGATCTGCTGCCCACGTTCGCGAAACTCGCCGACGCTCCGCCGCCGGAAAACAAACTCGACGGCCGTGATCTCTCCGCGTGGCTGCTCAAAAGACCGCCCACGGACGAAGACACCGCCACGCATCTCTATCATCTGGCGACGCATCTCCAGGCCGTGCGCCAGGGCCACTGGAAGCTGCACCTGCCGCGCCCCATGCCGGTGCCTTGGCTCCACCCTAACCTGCGCGTGGCCCACATCGCGCAGGCCGACCTCTTCGAGATCAAGACACCGCTGCTCTACGACCTTGAGACTGACATCGGCGAAAAGACCGACGTGGCCGCGCAGCATCCCGACGTGGTGCAGCAACTGCTCGCCCTGGCCGGCCACGCCCGCGCCGAGATTGGCGACTACGACCGCATCGGCGCCGAGGCCCGTTTCTTTGACGCCGGTCCGCCGCGTCCCGACATGAATGACTGGAAGCAGGAGCAGAAGAACGCCGCGCCCACGAAGAAGAAGGCTGCCGTGAAGACGACAAGCGGAGAAGGAACCGGCTATGGAAACCTATATCAAAGGCAACGACCTGGACCTCGCCGGCAAGACGGTGTCGGTGTCCGAAAAAGTACCCCTGGATGCCGTGTCGAAAGAAGCAGAAACGGGCGCAAGTCGATCCCGATAGCGGCTAACCAAGAAAACGGCGCTTCAACGAGGACACGAAAATGAATGCGTTGCATCTCATGGGGAGGCTGGCTGCGTGGCTGATCGCGATCATGGCAACGACGTCGTGCCTGGTGCGATCCGACGCTGCCGAGTCGGACGACTTGCGGCTGGACTACGCTCGCCAGTTGCTCGTTCGCGCCGGGGCCGCAAAGCAAGCCGACCTGAAGATCGATCCTGCGCTGGCGCATCCGGAGGCTTTTTGCATCCGAGCCAAGGAGAACGCTGCGAGCGTGACCGGCGGCGGGCCGGCAGGAGTCCTTTACGGCGTGCGCGAGTGGATCTCGCGGCCGCCCTCGGCCGCGCTGCCCGTGACGGAGAGGCCCGATTTTGGCCTGCGCGGGACCGTGCTCTTCCTGATGAAGGAGGCCAACTACGACTACCAGCTCACGCCCCAGGAATTCCCGTGGTTCTTCGATCGTCCCCTGTTGACGCGCTTTCTCGACTATTTGCTGGAGAACCGCTTCAACACGATCTTCTTGTGGAGCGGGCATTTGTTTCCGAGCATTGTCGAGATGCCCGAGTACCCCGACGCCACGGATCTGAGCAAAGCGGAACTGCTGCGCAACCAGGAACAGTTCAAGTGGTTTACGCGCCAGTGCGCCATGCGCAACATCAGCGTGCTGCTGCATTTCTACCAGATCCACATCCCCAAGCCATTGGCCAAATCGCGCAAGATCCCCGTGCACTACAGCCGGCCCAACGATTTCGTGAAAAAGTTCGTGCGTTACAGTCTGGGCCGGTTCCTGGCGGAGTTCGATTCGGTGGGGCTGTACGTCTGTCCCGGCGAAGTGCTCCAGCCCCAGTACCAGCCGGAGTGGATTCGCGACGTGATCTTCGCAGCGGCCAAGGAGAGCCGCAGAAACCCGGTGATCGTGGTCCGCGACTGGAGCCTGGACGCCGAGCGGTTCAAAAAGGTCTGCAAAGATCAATACGACAACCTCTACACGGAACTGAAGCACAACGTGGAGATGATCGTCAGCCCCGTGCCGGACCAGCGGCATGCGTTCTGGAAAGGTGTGGCCCGAAAGCACATCGTCAACGTCCATGAGGCGGCCGACGTGAAGCCCTTCCGCTGGGGCAGCCCGACATTCATCCAGGAAATGGTCGGCCGCTGGAAGAAGGCGGGCATCGACGGGGCCGAGGTCTACGGCATGGTGAGCTGGCGGTGGCCCTATGCCCTCGACAAGCTCGAACCGCGGCAGACCTCGTTCTGGCCCGCCGGCCGGAAGCTGCTCACCTTTGAGCGGGATGCGATCTGGCTGGAAGCGATCGGGCGCTATCTTTGGAAGGCGGATCGCGACCCGGCCCAAGAGGAGGCCTATTGGACGGCCCGTCTGGCGGCCAAATTCGGCAACGCGCAGGCCGGCGACTTGGTCCGCCGCTGGTACGATACGACCGGGCCCGTGCTGCCCGGGCTGCAGAACCTCACTCATGTCCGCAACATGAACTTCTTTCCCACGGCGGTCGGCGCGGAACAGAGAGTCGATTGGATCCTCGCGGCCGATGGCCGCGATTATCCCGCCCAGCCCGTCGATGCGTATTTCTTCCAGCGCTACAAGGAGAAGCACGCCTCGCCGAGCTTGACCAGTCGTATGACCCTGTCCATCGCCCAGTACGCCGACAGGCTGGCGAAGCGAGAGAATACGGCGGGCGTAATGACGCCGGAACATGTGGCGGATCTTCTGGTCGAGCTGGCCGAGGAGTCGCTCGATCTGGCCCGCCGTGCCCGACAGTCCGCCACGGCGGAGCTCGAAGAGGCCAACCGTTTCGTTACCGACAGCCAGGCGTTGGTCACCATCACCCAGGCGTGGCGGCACAAGGTGCTGGCCGCGATCGAGAAGCGGATGCTCCAGGCAGATGACCGTCCGGCACGCCGAGAAGCCTTCCTGCGCCACATGGAAGACTCGGTCAGGGTTTACGAAAAGCTAGTCGCCCTGACGGATAAGACGTACGTCAACGCCACCGACATGCTGATGAGGCTCAACTGGCACAACGGCCTGGCGACCTTCAAGGCCGACCTGGCCGAACAGAAGACGTTCCTGCAACTGCTCGACCAACGGCGGAAGCACGGCCTGTGCTGGGTGGAAACCGAAGATATGGAGGGAAACTGGAAGCTCGGCACGAACTACCCCGGCTACTCGGGCCGCGGCTTCCGGGTGAGCGACGGGCCGCAGCAGAGGGGCACCGTGTTGCGAAAGAAGGTGGCGATCGACCATCCGGAGGCGTACACGGTCTGGGCACGCGGCCTCCTGGCCGGCAACACGGACCGGTCCTTCGCCGTGGAGGTGGGAGGAAAGAAGTTCCCGCCAACGCATCGCGAAAAAGGACCTCCCAAGGGAGAATTCGTCTGGCGCAAAGCGGGCGAGCTGAAATTGAAGCAGGGGCCGGTCGAGATCGTGGTCCACGATGCCGGCCCGGGCTACGAATGCCCGGACGTGATCGTCCTGGCCAAGGATCCGAACTGGAAGCCACGATGAGGAGGCCCGGTTTGCCGGACAAATCGCCTTGCACGGCGCCGTGGACGTCCAGGGCTGGCTCCAGCGGGCGACGCCGCCGGAGATCCAACGGGAGGTAAACCGGCTCATGGACGAGGTCGGCGCCGGCGGCGACTACATCCTGGCCCCCAGCCACCACTGCGCACTGAGGAAGCAACTCCAAGAAGTCTGGGCGTCCCCTTTCCCGCAATGCCTCCGCAGTTTGCGCCTGAAGGACCCGGCGGCTTTCAGCCTGGGGGGCCGGGGCAGGGTGGACCAGC
>CAYTJV010000423.1:0-6803 GCA_964438165.1 uncultured Planctomycetaceae bacterium
GGGGTCTTTGGGTAGGCGACGGGCATTGGAATGAAGTTCAAGCGGGCTATCAGTCACGAAACTCGGCTGGTCGTCTCGGGAGGCGCGGCCCGCAACAAGTCCCTGGCCAAGATCGCCAGCGACCTGAAGAAGCCCGATGGCTTCGTCGTGGTGGAGCACGGCCATGTTCAGGAGTTCCTCGATCCGCTGCCTGTGGAACGGCTTTGGGGTGTAGGAAAGCAGGGGAGCAAGGTCTTTCAGCGGTTGGGCATCCGCACCATCGCACAGCTTCGCCAGTGGCCGATGGAGTCGCTCAAGTGCCGCTTCGGCTCGCATGGCGAGCGCCTCTGGCAGTTGGCCCACGGGATTGATGATCGGCCGGTGGTGCCCGAGCGGGAGGCCAAGTCGATCTCCCATGAAACGACGTTCGAGCAGGACATCGACGATCTGGAGGTCCTGCGGGCTTGGCTTGTGGATCTGACCGAGCAAGTGGGCTGGCGGCTTCGGCGGTATGGGCTGCGGGGTCGGACGGTCCACCTCAAGGTGCGGTTCGCCGACTTTTCCACGATTACCCGCTCTCAGACCTTGCCCGAGACCACGGACATCACCCATGAACTGTGGCAGGCAGCCGACGAATTGCTTTGTCAACGGCTTCCCTCTGGCCACCTGCCCGTGCGGCTTTTGGGAATGGGTGTCGGCGGCCTTGATGATACCAGGCTGGTCCAGGGGCTCCTGTTCGATCAAGATCAGCGGAAGAAGCAGGCTGACGTGGATGCCGTAACCGACCAGATCCGGGAGCGGTTCGGCTCCTCGGCATTGCGGCGGGCGGCATCCCTTCCGCACCATAAAGACGCCAGGCGCGATGCAGGTGGCGAGAGATCGGCATTGTAGACATCGAGTCGAAGGAGCTTCTGCCAATTCTATTCGCCGCTCTCTGGTGGGGACAGATCGGAAAAGGAGCGGTTGCCCCTGGCGTTCGACGAAGCCACAATGGGGGACAAGGTTCAATCCCATCCGGCAAGAAGGACACGCACATGGCAAGCAACCGCCGAGAGTTCCTCGTCGCTGTGGGGACGACTGCGACGGCGTTCGCTGCATCTCCGCTGTCGCTGGCATCCGAGGAGACGCAGAAGAAGCGGCACATCGTCACGCTGAGTTTCGACGACGGCTTCAAGAACTCATCTTCTCCAAGGAACTCAAGGGGTTCGACCCCAAACAAGCGGTCTTCAACTTCCCGTACAACGCCTCGACGCCCGAGTTGGAGAAGTGGCTGCCGACGCAGGTCCGGGCTTTCCGAACCGGCGGGGGAGCGATCAATCCCCTGCCGCACAGGGGCCAGGCGAAGTGGACAGAATGAGGACAGAAATCTGACACCAAGGAGACGGTATGTTGACACGCCTTCCGCTTCCCATCCTGTTGATCGCCTTGACCGCCACCCCCGCAAACGGCGAGCAGATGAACAAGAAGCCCGGCCAAATGAAAGTGGCGGCGGTCCAGATGCTCGGCTACGACAAGACCGATGTGCCACGACCGGGCTTCGACCCGAGCGAAGCGGTGTTCCGCTACATCGAGAAGGCGGCCAAGGAAAGCTATATCACCGCCACGATCAATCTGGAGCAGGTTCGGAAGGCGAGGAAGAACAGTCGGAACATCCAGCAACGGCGGCCCGAGCTTTACGGCGAAATCGTGAAGCCGATCTGCCAACCGGAGGGCACGAGCCCGTAGCCGTTTGGGTCGGCTTGGCAAAAGAGCCGGTGGAAGAGGTTCGGGTGAATGGGAAAGGGAGCCCGTTCTTCTTCGATTCGGCGCAGCAGGTGGTTCACGGCACGGTTACCTTTGGCCCTGAGCCTGTCCGCATCGAGATCACGTGTTCGCCCACCGGCGAGGCCGTGCTGCCGGTGAGAGCGGTGCCTTCCAGGGAGTAGTCCAGATCGTGTTTCTCCCGCACCATCTCGGCGGTGTTTCGTGCCTCATTGATTAGTTCTTCATGCCGATTGTTGTCCATTGCTTTTCCTTTCTATTCAGTTGCCTACCATATCAGAGTAAGATTCCGCCAAATCCGGCAGCCTTTGGATGATTTTCTCAGCCCGACCAGTGTGGGAGCGGCAAATACAACTTTTGCACTGCCCGCCCCCCAGCAACCATCTCCGACCTGCACCCACTTTGCCCCTTGACAACCGGTCTTTTCTGGGACATCCTTATGAAAACTACCCCCCAACAGAAAGGATCGATAAGAATGGCGAAAAAGAAACGTGGTATGCCCAGCAAGACCTGTATCAACCCCAAGTGCGGGGCGACGATTCACGCCAGGAAGGCGGTCTGTCCCAAATGCGGCAAGGAACAACCGAAGAAAGAGACGCCCGAGCCCAAGGCGCAACCGGCCGCCGCAAAACCACCACAACCGGCCGCACCGCAACCGCAACGACCAGCCGCACCGAAGCCGCAGCCAGCAGCACCCGGTGGATTGCCCGAAGCCATTAGCTTCATCCGGCAGGTGGGTGGCCTGGAGCAGGCCAAGGGGCTATTGAACCAGATCGAAGAGATCAAGAAGCTCTGAACATCGCCAGAAGGCGTTCTCAGGGCCTTTTCACTTCCCATGGCCTGGATTACCAGAGGGCCTCTTCGTCGCTTAGAAGCGAGGGGGAGGCCCTTTGTGATTACAGCCGCTAGAAACCTGCCTCCCGCCAATCGGGTTCTTCGGCGCTCCGGCCTTTGGGCTCCGGTTCGCCGAAGTTTTCGATCAGGAACTCCTCGAAGTCCTCGGTCTGCCCGGCCTCCTGGATGTAGCGCAACAGCGGCTCGATCATCCCCTCGCCGCACCAGTTGACCAGCACATGTGCCTGGATCTCAAAATCCCAGCCAAATCGCTCGGTGAATTGATTGAATACCTCTTCTGCTGTCCTTGGCATACTGCCCTCCTTCACTCGTCGAAGCAGTCGATAATCAGACCGTGCTTTTCCAGCCTTTCGATGAGATCGTCAGCGGCTTCAACGGCGATCACATGCTTGTCAGCGAACAGACGAACATCCTGACCATTCGCCTCGTCTTTCAGTTGCCGCACCATGGCGGCGGCGTCCTCAAGATCTTCGGCATATCTCTCCAGAGCCTCCTCAACGCTCCCCGACTGCTCCAGGTGTAGTTTCAGGTCGTCGCCCTTTTCGTAGAACGGAAAATATATTTCAACGCATTTCATGATGTTTCTCCTTCCGTGCAATAACAGGCTACATTTCGGTCTTGTTCCACCGTTCATAGTCATCCCTCGCAAGACAGCGATTCCATGTAGGTGGACGTATATCTTGTTGTCCTGCACTTTGGGCAAGCATCAATTATTTGCTCTCCGCATGTCGTACAGAACTTGGAGTTCAACTCCGGGCTAGCCTGAGACCGCGAATTCACTTTCGTATTCGACCCGGAGCCAATCGAGAATCCGGCGCCGGGGCCCCTGTTGCACGTCAGTGATGTCGATAAGTCGGCGGACGGCACTCGCCGCTTTTTTCCTGATCGAATCGCTCGCGCGGGCGATGAAGGCGGGGGTGTAGAACGCGCCCTCTTTCTTGCGCCGGCTCTTGTGCTTTTGTGGTGCAGGCGTCTCGCCTGCGCCCGACAGTGCAGGCGGGACGCCCGCACCACAAAGTCCCTCCAACTCGTTGCGCTACTTTTTCAGGTCGGTAATCGACTGCTCGAAAATGTGCCCGAGAATGTCAACGTCGATCAGGCTTTGGTTGCCGTTGGCCGGGGCGTAGGTCGCCTGGTGGGCGGGCCGGTAGTCGCAAAAGGCGCAAAACAACACCCGGTCGAGCAGCTTCTGGGCGCAACTTTGGGCCCCTTGCCCGTGAGAGCAAGTTGGCCCAATGCGCCAGCTTGGGGCGGAAGGCGTCAACATGCGCCGGCAGATCGAAAGCCGCCAGGTGCGTGCGGAGAACATCGGGGCGAAACAGGGGCTTGGCTTCGATGGGCACGGTCGGGGCCTCCTTGAAGGCCCCATTCTAAGGCAAGCCCGGGACGTGTGCTAATCAATTCGAATCACGAAAACTCGAAAGAACGAAAACACGAAAGCACTGACAGAGGGTGCCGGGCGAGCATTCATCGTTCCCTGCGTTTTTCGGGCTTTCGTCCTTTCGGGCTTTCGTGATTGCCCGATATCCTTGCTAAAGCGTCCCAAATCCGGGCAATATGAGTCGCCGTCTCAGGCTCGTCGTTCCTTAGATCGCGGCGCCGCCAGCCGTTGGCGCAGGGCGGTGCAGCGGCGGCGGGTGTCTTGGCGCCGCACGGCGAGCCCGAGGGCCTTCTTGGTGCCGACCAGCACCACCAGCTTCTTGCCCCGCGTGACCGCCGTGTAGAGCAGGTTGCGCTGGAGCATCACGAAATGCTGCGTGTGCAGGGGGATGACCACGCAAGGGTATTCCGATCCCTGGCTCTTGTGGATCGAGAGCACGTAGGCCAGCGACAAGGCATCGAGGTCGGAGAAATCGTAGGCCACGGGCCGGCCGTCGAAGGAGACGATCATCTCCTGCTTGTCCTGGTCGATCTTCGTCACCATGCCCAGATCGCCGTTGAACACCTCGCGCTGGTAGTCGTTTTCCGTCTGGATCACCCGGTCGCCGACGCGGAACGTCCAGCCGAACCGCTCCAGTTCTGCCTGGCCGCCGGGCGGATTGAGCGCGGCCTGGAGGATCTCGTTCAGGTTGCGGGACCCCAACGCCGTGCGGTTCATCGGGCTGAGGACCTGGATGTCGCGCAAGGGGTCGAATTGGAAGCGGGCCGGGATCCGCTCCCGCACCAGCCGGACGATCAAGTCCTGGATCGCCTCCGGCTCCTCGGACTCGATGAAATAGAAATCGCTCAGGCCCTCGGGCGACTCGATGTCCGGCGCCTCCCCGCGGTTGATCGCGTGGGCGGCGGACACGATCCGGCTGCCGGCGGCCTGGCGGAAGATCTCGGTGAGCCGCACGACGGGCACCACGTTGGAAGCGATGATGTCGGCCAGCACCGTTCCCGGACCGACGGACGGCAGTTGATCCACGTCGCCCACGAGGACCACGCACGCCTCCGGCGGCACGGCTCGGAAGAACTGGTGGCCGAGGGAAATGTCGACCATCGAGGTCTCATCGAGCACGAACAGATCGCCCTCTAGGGGATTGTCCTGATTTCGGTTGAACTCGCCGCTGATGGGATCGAACTCCAACAGCCGGTGGACGGTCTTGGCCGTGCGGTCGGTGGTTTCGGCCAGCCGCTTGGCCGCCCGGCCCGTGGGCGCGGCGAGCACGCACTTTAGTTTCTTGGTTGAGAAAATCTCCAGGATGCTGCGGACGACCGTCGTCTTGCCCACGCCCGGCCCGCCGGTAATCACCAGCAGCTTGCGCCCGCACGCCTGGCGCACCGCCTCCTTCTGGCCTTCGGCGAGCTCGATCTTCAGGTGGTGCCCGACCCAGGCAATGGCTTTTTCAACGTCGATTTTCGGGAGCGGGTGCTTTCGGGCGGAGAGGAGTCGCCGGATCGACTTCGCCAGCCCGACTTCGGCCCGGTGCAAGCCGGCCAGGTAGAGCCACGGTTCTTCGGTGATTGTCTCGCGGACGACCGAGCCTTCGCCGACCGCGTAGGCCACCGCCTCTTCCACGACCTTGGGATCGATCGAGACCAACTCGGTGGTCTTTTCGATCACGCGCGGCTCGGGATAGCCGCAATGCCCCTCGTCGGCAAGCTCGTGAAGCGTGTAGCGGACCGCGGCCCGGGCACGATACGGACTGTTGCGGTCGATGCCCAGCTTGGCGGCCAATTCGTCGGCCGTCTTGAAGCCGATGCCGCGGATGTCGTCGGCCAGCCGGTAAGGGTTCTCCTTGATCTTGGCGATCGCCTCTTGGCCGTAGGTGCGGAAGATACGGGTCGCGCGGGCCGAGCCGATCCCATGGTCGGCCAGGAAGATCATGATCCGCCGCACCTCGCGCTGCTCTTCCCAACTCTCGCGGATCATCTTCAGCCGCTTGCGCCCGATCCCGCCGAGGTGGAGGAGGAAATCGGGATACTGGTCGAGCATCTCCAGGGTCTGCTGCTGGTAGCGGCCGACGATCTTGGCCGCCAGCGAGGCCCCGATGCCGCGGATCGCTCCAGACGCCAGGTAGCGCTCGATGCCCGCCGCCGTGGTGGGCGGTGCGGTGCGGATCTCCGCGGCCTTGAACTGCCGGCCGAATTTGCGATCGACCACCCAATCGCCGGTGGCCTCCAAATGCTCGCCTTCGGTGACGGCCGTCACGGACCCAACCACCGCCACCAAGTCGCGCTTGCCCTTGACCTGCACCTGGAGCACGGCGAACCCGTTCTCCGGGTTATGGTACGTAATGCGCTCGATGATGCCGGCAATGCGTTCGGGCACGAACGGGTTCTCCCACCCAATTCATACCTTACCCTGGGCCGTTGGAGAAGCGGTCAACGGCTATCAATACCTGCGCGACCGGATCAGCGGCATGCGAAAGATGCCCTCGTTGGCGGCCTGGGGGTGGTGGCCCGCGGGCCCGTTTGAGCAGATGGTGCGGGACTTCTACCAGTCGTGAGCCGGCGAAAGCGCAACACGCTCTCCGGCAAACCGCGTGCGGAAGTGGTCGCAATGTGGTATGCTCGTCTGTAGATCCCGTGGAGAGGCGCGCGATGGCTGCCAAGCAAAACCGAAACTCCGCTCTCCGGCTGGAAGTTCTCGAACCCAGAGCGATGCTGGCCGCTCTTGCACCGGGCGCGAGCGAGACCATCGACATCGGCCCGCCGCGCCAGAACGCTTGGGAGGTCGGCCGCCACGGGCTGTTCATTGTCCAGGCCACCATCCCCCCGGAAGG
>CAYTJV010000424.1:0-6799 GCA_964438165.1 uncultured Planctomycetaceae bacterium
GCCCTAATGGCGAGCGGGCATGTGTGGCGCCGTTCGAGGCGGTGCGTGGTGAACCGAAGGGGCTGGCGTCCCGGGCTGGCACACGCTCGGCCGTCTGATCGCCCCGGGCGGCGAACGGGTTCTTCGTCGCTGCGGATTTTGAACCGCTCTCGTTCGGCAACTGCACGTCCACCGACGTCGGCCAACCATCGGCCTGTTCCGGGGGCGGCGAGGATCCCGGCTGACTGTTGATCGTGGTATACACCGCGTACCCCACACCCAGGAGCACGGTGACCACCAGGATATTCTTGAGCGAGTTCACGTTCGTCCTCCTTGACGAAGACCCGCGAGACAGGAAGCAAACACCGCGGGAGTGCCTGATTAGCCTTAGAGTCGCGGATATTAGAGAAAACGGCCGGGAAGAGCTATGGCAACTTGACGAATTCTCGGAGCCGCTTCCGGATGGCCGCCAGACGCTCGGACAGCTCGCGCTCGAAGCCGCGGTCGGTTGGCCGGTAGTATTCCCGCTCCACCCCCAAATAGTCCTGGCTGGCCACCGCTTCCGGTTGGTCGTGGGCGTATTGATAGCCCTCACCGTGGCCCAGCCGCTTGGCGCCGGGGTAATGAGAGTCGCGAAGATGGACCGGCACGGGCAGGAGACGACCTTCGCGCACGTCGCTGCGGGCCTCGCCGATCCCCACTGTGGAGGCATTCGACTTGGGCGCGCATGCCAGATACGTGACCGCCTGGGCCAGATTCAACTGGCACTCCGGCAGCCCTACCATCTCGCAGGCGTGCGCGGCGGCCACGGCGAGCGTCAGGGCCGCCGGATCGGCGTTGCCGACATCCTCGCTGGCCAGGATGACGAGCCGGCGGGCGAGGAAACGCACGTCTTCGCCCCCTTCCAGCATCCGCGCCAGCCAGTAGAGCGACGCATCGGGATCGCTGCCGCGGATGCTCTTGATCAGGGCGCTGATGGCATCGTAGTGCGCATCGCCTTCGCGGTCGTATTGCACCGCCTTGCGCTGAACCGACTCTTCCGCCAACTGCCGGGTAAACTCGATCGGCTGCTCGGTCGCCGAAAGCACGCCGACCTCCAGGGCCGCCAAGGCCCGGCGGGCATCGCCGTCGCTCGTCTCGGCCAGGAACTCCAGGGCGTCGTCGTGCAGGTGTACTTGGCGCTGACCCAACCCTCGCTCGGGGTCTGCCAGCGCGCGGCGGAGCAGCGCCTTGATGTGCTCGCCGGTGAGCGGCTGAAACTGGAAGACCCGGCTGCGGCTCACCAGCGCGCTGGTGATTGCGAAGAACGGATTCTCCGTGGTCACCCCGACGAGCGTGACGATTCCCTCTTCGACGTCGGGCAGGAGGACGTCCTGCTGGGCGCGGTTGAAGCGGTGGATTTCGTCGACCAACAGGAGCGTCTTTTGGCCCGTCGTGGAAAGCCGGTCGCGGGCCTCGTTGAGGATCTCGCGGAGCTCTTTGACCGTGGCCGTCACGGCGCTGAGCTGTCGGAAGGTGCTGCGGCTTTCGGTGGCCAGGAGCCGGGCCAGCGTGGTCTTGCCGTTGCCCGGCGGACCGTAGAAGATCACCGAGCCGAGTCGATCGGCCTTGAGCAATCGCCGCAGCAATTTGCCTTCGCCGAGGAAATGCTCTTGGCCGACGAACTCCTCCAGCCGTGCCGGCCGCATGCGCGTGGCAAGCGGCTGGGCCGTGCGGCGGTTGGCTTCTTCGCCGGCCTCGAACAGCGACATCGTGGAACGGTTCCGTGGCATGGTTAATCGGGCTCCAGCGGACCGCCGGGCGGGAGCATGTCGGTCAGGGGGCATCCCTGGCATACGGGCCGCTTGCGGCAGTGTCGTTTGCCCACTTCGACCAACAGCGCGTGGTATTCGTTGAAAATCGCCGCATCCTGGGGCAGCCCGCTATGGAAATGATCTTGGATCTGGTAGTAGTCGGCGTCGAAGCCGATCCAGCCGTGCCGCGTCATCACGCGGTAGGTATAGGCGTCGACGACGAACGTCGGCAGCCCGCCGGCATACAGCAGGATCGAATCGGCGGTCTCCGGCCCAACGCCGCTGACCCGCAGCAATTCCTCGCGGAGCTCTGGCAGGCCGGTTTGAAACATGGCCTCCAGGGAGCCGTCGTAGCGGTCGACGAGGAAATCGAGAAGGTTGCGGAGCCGCCGCGCCTTGACGCGGTAGTATCCTGCCGGCCGGATCAGTTCTTCCAGTTCCTCAAGCGGGACGGCGTCCAGGGCGTGCGGCTCGAGCAGATCGTTGCGGCGGAGGCAATCGATCGCCTTGCGCACGTTCTGCCACGAGGTGTTCTGGACCAGCATGGCCCCGACGAGAACCTCAAACGGCGAGTCGGCCGGCCACCACTGGCGCGGCCCGTAGGCGGCGAAGAGCCGGTCGAAGACTTGCTTCAGGGTGGGATCCATAAGCAGGCCCATTGCAATCTCAATCGTAGCTGAATTCGCCAGAATTCAGGCTTTGCGGTTCCCCCGCCCGAAGTCTGGCGACTTCGGCTACGGATCTCAGATCACGGCGGGCGTTATCATCTTACCGGGTTTGTCGGCGCTGCCAACCGTCGCCTGGGACTCCCCGGAGTGGTGGTGCGGCCGGGACCGATTCAAGCGGCGCCGTTGGGAGGGTCGAAGATGAACAGATACGTCACACCGCACGCGGTCAGGAACGGCCGTTCGTAGTCCCGCCTTTAGGCGGTATTGTCCGCGCAGACGACCGGCTGACGCCGGGACTACGAACTTGTGTCATTCCGTACCGGCTGCGGTCGATCCCAACGGCACCCGTGCGCATCGATGCCCGCCTCCATGGCCTCAACCGCTTCATCGTCCGCCGATGCTGCTTCCCCGGGGGCCGACTACTGGGTGCTCTCGCGGCAGCCGCTGGTGAGCCTGGCGTTCGTCGCGCCGCTGTTGGCGGTCTACGAGGCCGGGGTGCTCGCCTTGGGCCCGAAGGCCATTCGCAACGGGGCGGACGTCTGGCTCCGCGGATTGCTGGAGCTCTTGGACTTCGGCAACTACTTCTTGCTGCCGGTGCTGGTGGTCGGCATTCTCTTAGGATGGCACCACACCACGCGGCAGTCGTGGCGCGTGCCGCGCGGGGTGCTCTGGGGAATGGCGGTCGAGTGCGTCGTGCTGGCATTCTGCCTGAGAGGGATTTCCTACGCGGCGGCGCTGGTGCTGCAGGCAGGACTCGGCCCGATGTTCTCCGCCCCGAAGACGGCGGCGCTGGCGGCCGCGCCCTCGGCCTCGGTGGCGAGGCTGATCGGGTTCCTCGGCGCCGGCGTTTATGAAGAATTGCTGTTTCGCCTGATCCTGCTTGGCGCAGCGGCCTGGGCGATCCGGCGGTCGGGGGCCACGAGCCGCACCGCCGCCGTGGTAGCCGTGCTGGTCACCAGCGCCGTGTTTGCCGCGGCGCACTACGTGGGGCCTTACGGGGAGGCGATCCTGTGGCGCGAGTTCGGCTTCTGGTACGGCCTCGTCTTCCGCTTCCTGGCCGGCGTGTTCTTCAGCGTGCTGTTCGTGGTCCGCGGCTTTGGGGTCGCCGCCGGGACGCACGCCGGGTACGATATCCTGGTGAAGCTCTTCTGATGTCCGACGATCCACCGCGCCAAAGCTTCAATCTGGGGAAGAGACGACACAACTGCGGGCGTAGCTGGCAATCAGCCTCCCGCTGGGACGGGCCCGGCGGTGAGGAGAAATCGAAAGCGGGTACTCATCGCGAGTTTCATGCACGACTGGGAAGTGGTTGTCGTCGGCGCCGGGGCGGCCGGTCTGGTTGCGGCGTTTCGCTCGGCGGAGCGTGGGCGGCGAACTCTACTCTTGGAGAGGAACCGCAAAGCGGGGGCGAAGATTCTCATGTCGGGCGGCACCCGGTGCAATCTGACCCATGCCACCGACAAGCTGGGCATTCTCCGTGAATTTGGCCCGCCGGGCAGGTTCCTTCACTCGGCGCTGAGCGTGTTCGGCCCCCAAGACGTCGTCGAGATGTTCGAGGCCGAAGGGGTCGCCACGAAGGTCGAGCAGCCGACTGGCAAGATCTTCCCGGCAAGCAACAAGGCCCTCGACGTGCTCGGCGCCCTGCTGCGGCGACTCCAACGGAGCAACTGCGTGCTGACGCGAGAAGAGCCGCTGGAGAGCCTGGAGCGTTTGGGCGACGGCTTCCGGCTCACCACGCCGCAGCGAAGTATCACGGCCGGCAAGGTCATCCTGACCTCCGGCGGGACGTCCTACCCTGGGTGCGGCACCACCGGGGACGGCTATGCCTGGGCCGCGGCGTTGGGGCACACGGTCATCCCGCCGCGGCCGGCCTTGGTGCCGCTGCGGACCGATGCCGCCTGGGTACACGCGCTGAGCGGGATGACCATTCCGGACGTGCTAGTCAGGGTCATGCCGGCCGAGTCGGCCGCCCGGCCCTCGGGATCACGCGGCGCGCCCGCAATGGCTGAGCGGCGAGGCTCCTTCCTGTTCACCCATTTCGGACTATCGGGTCCGGCGGTGCTCGACGTGAGCCGAGCGGTCAGCGGACATCCGGGCCCGCATCTCCTGGCCCTGGTTTGTGATTTCCTGCCGCAGATGAACTCGGAACAGTTCGACGCCCTTCTTGCTCAGCAGTGTGCGGCTGCCGGAAAACGACAACTGGCGACCGTGCTGGCCAAGTGGATTCCGCAGCGGCTTGCCGAGATCTTCGTTGAGCAGCTCGGCCTCACCGAGTCGCTCCGGGCCGCGGAGGTCCCCAAGGCCGTCCGGCGTCAGCTCGTTCAGGCCGTCAAGCAGCTTGCGATCCCCATCGCGGGCACGCTGGGCTTCAAAAAGGCCGAAGTGACGGCCGGCGGCGTACGTCTTAGCGAGATCGATTCGCGGACCATGCAGAGCAAGATCGTCCCGGGCCTATACATCGCCGGAGAGCTCCTCGATCTGGACGGCCCGATCGGCGGCTACAACTTCCAGGCCGCCTTCAGCACCGGCTGGCTCGCCGGGGAGAGCGTTTGAGTCAGGTCCTATCCTCCGCCGATGGCCGGGAAACCGCACACGTGGTCGCCGTCTTGAAGGGGGTCGGTTAGCGAGGCGGCACGGCTGTTGACGAAGATGATCCGCGTCTGGTCGTGGGGGATGCCCATTCGGTCGAGCAGCTCGCCGACCGTCTGGCCCGGCTCGATCTCGATTTCCTTCGACCCGGCACCGCCCAAGTAGGCCCGCAGCGTCGCATAGGCATTCAGTTTCACGCGGGCCATATTGGGGTTCAGGGTTCGGGGTTCAGGACTTCGAGGGAATTGCAAATTGCAAATATCAAATTGCAAATATCAAATTGAAAAGCGCCAGTGCAAGGCATCCTTCTACGAATGGCGATCGGCGTCGCAATCTGCAATTTGATATTTGATATTTGCAATTTTCAATTTGATATTCCCCGAACCCTAAACCCTCATCGGCTATCCCACAAAATCGAAAACCGTATCCAGCTCTTCATCCGGCACGGTGAAGGTGACCTGGTGCGGGGCGAGTTTCTCGGTTTTGAAGAAGCTCGGCAGGCGATCGTCGGCGGCACTGAATCCGGCGGCTGTGTTGAACCGCCGCTCGGCCGCGAGCACCTTCTTACCCAAGGCCGTGAACTCCTCGGCGCCGAACGGCCGGCCGTAGACGGCGGCGAACATCTCGCAGACACCCTCGAAGGCTTTCGGATCGTCGAGCACGGCAAAGGCCACGAACACGCACAGGCCCGAGGCGTCGACGGCGGCCGTGGCGATTTGCAGGTTGCGGCTGAGCGCCACCTGTCCTTCCGGCTTCAAAGGATCGACGCGTCCGCCCACTCCCAGAATGTTCGCCGTGATCGCGTACCCGGCGGTGTGGTCGGCGCCCATGGTCGAGGTGGCATAAGTGACGCCGATTCCCTGGATGGCCCGGGGATCGTAAGCCGGGATGGCCTGACCTTTGACCGTGGGGATCCGCGACACTCCGTACGCCTTGCCGAGCACCTCGGCGCCCGAGGCCACCAGCCGGCCCAGCGGCGAGCCCTTGGCCACTTCCTCCAGCAGCCGGATCGCCCCCTCGGCATCGCCGAACGGAATGACGCCGGCCTCCATGGCCACGCCGATCGTGGCGCCGGTCTCAATGGTGTCCAGACCGAAGTCGTCATCCATGCGGTCCATGCGGGCGATCGCGTCGAGGTCGCTGATGCCGCAATCGGCGCCGTGGGCCCAGACGGTCTCGTATTCCGGCCCCTTGGTCAGGTAGTTGCCTTGCTCATCCACGTAGATCCGCGAGCAGCGGATCGTGCAGCCGCGATGACAGCCGTGGGCAATGACCCCGTTGCGCTGGACGATCGTGTCGTGCTGGCGCTCGCCGCTGATCGCTTCGGTTCCCTCGAACTGGCCTTGGCTGAAGTTGCGCGTGGGATAGGCCCCGGCCTCGTTGATCACGTTGGCCAGGACGTTGGTTCCGTATTGCGGTAGGGTCTTGCCGGTGAGCGGATGGCGTTGGAGGGCGTCGGCGAACTTGCGGATGGCGGCTTTGAGGGCTTCGGGGTTGGCGGGCCTGGTCCGCTCTCCGCCGGCCGGATCGACGACAATCACCTTGACCCCCTTGGAGGCCATCACCGCGCCCATGCCGCCGCGCCCGCAATGTCGGGTGGGACGCCCCTCAACGTCCGTCCCCGCCACGCTCGCCGACGCCGCGCGCAGCTCGCCAGCCTGGCCGATACCCAGGCACGCCGCCTTGTCGCCGAAGCGGGCGAACTGCCGGGCCACCGTGTCCTAAGTCCCCAGTCCTCCCAGATCCGCGGCCGGCCCGGACCCCATCCCC
>CAYTJV010000425.1:0-6793 GCA_964438165.1 uncultured Planctomycetaceae bacterium
TTCTGGGCGTGCCACCCGACCGTCCAACCAAAGACTCCCGACCCCTTTAGTTTGGCGCGAATTCCGTCTTCAGGTCACAACACGTTATCAATATCTGCAAACAGCAGATCCAGATTAGCGTGTTTCAACGGTACGAGCTGGTCGCCGTCCAGCGTCCCATGGTACCTATTCAAGAAGTACGTCTCCCAAGTCGTGGCGTAGTCCTCCAACGGATTCTCCCTGCTGTAGGTACGGGCGAACTGTGCGGTGTTGAGGTACCACCAAGTGTCGCCTAAGGCCCCCGATGCTACGTGGTTGACCGTCGGCTGAGTCGCGGACTGTCGCCAGCCGCTGAGCAACCGGAAGGCACCGATATGTGAATTCTCGGTAATTATATCCCCATCCCAATTGTGGCCCATCTCGTGGTAGACGGCCCTCGATAGTTCCAGGTCCGTGTCGAAGGATGCCTGTGTGAAGTGAATACACCTGCTGTTGGGGTCGTTCCAACCACCGATCTCCGTGCCGAGGTTCGTGGTCTGGGTTCCAACCCTCTGGAAGGTCAGCCCCAGGCGGTCTGCCGTTTTGAGCAGTCGCACGTTGCCGGTGCGCTCGTGCAACTTCCCCAGCGCCGTGTCCACTTTCATAATCTCGGCAGGGGTCCAGGCTCCAGCATCGAACCTGTAACTGACCAAGCTGGATCCGGATCCGAACGTGACGGTCTGAGCCGGTCCGTTCGTGAAGGTGATCTTGGCATCAGATGTCGACGAATAATCGGGGGTGGTATCGCCTGTTTGGACGAGAAAGCGATCCGCTCCTTCATTGCCCCGCAATATGTCGTTACCCGCGCCTCCGAACAGTCCATCGTTGCCAAGCCCACCAGACAAGACGTTGACGGCGGAGTTGCCGTAGAGCGTGTCGTTCCCGGCGCCGCCGGTGGCATTCTCGAAGTAGGCCGCCTGGCCGGTTGCTCCCGTCCTGACCGTGCGGTTCGTGTGCGCAGCCAGGGCCGTGTCGCTGGTCAGGTCGACCCTCAAGGGAATGCTCGCTCCCAGGGCCGAGAAGTCGAGCTTGTCGATTCCACTACTGGCCAATTCGGCGACCGTGTCCGTCTCGACTGCTGACGCCGCCTGGAACACGTAGATGTCGTTGCCGCCGCCGCCCGTGAGCCTGTCGTTGCCGGCGCCGCCCGTGAGCGTATTGGCCGATGTGTTACCAGTCAGCGTGTCGCCCAAGCTGCCCCCAATGACATTCTCGAACGTCGTGCCCGATCCCAGGGTCAATCTGAGACCGTCGTTCACGACCTGCGTGGCGGCGTTCGCCAGGCTCACGATCACCGAACGGGTGGTCGTCGAACTGAAATCCAATGTGTCGACCCCGCCCCCAGATTCATTGAGTGTGTCGGTGCCCAACGCGAGATCCGTGTCAAACACGTACGTGTCGTTGTCGCCCGCACCAGTTAGCGTGTCGCTGCCGCCGCCGCCCTTGAGCGTGTCGTTGCCGGTGCCGCCGTTGAGGGAGTCGGCTGCGCCGGCCCCGCTGAGGGTGTCGGACCCAGAACCGCCCTCGGCAGTGCAGGGCTTGTCGACGCTCGATGCGAACCTGTCGTTGCCGGCGCCGCCGTTGAACCGGATCGAGGTGACGGAGGCGCCGGGATAATCCCGGACCAGCGAGATGGGTGTGGTTGGGCTCGTGGTCGG
The DNA here is from genome assembly GCA_964438165.1 of uncultured Planctomycetaceae bacterium. GTDB lineage: Bacteria > Planctomycetota > Planctomycetia > Pirellulales > Thermoguttaceae > CALFBP01. The sequence goes on from CAYTJV010000425.1 coordinate 1,677, forward strand.
GGTCGAGGTGACCGCGACGTGGACGTTTGTTCCCAGCCAACTGACCTGCGCGTTGTCGTGAAAAGTGTCGGTGCCCGTGATGGTGAGCACCCCACCGCTCAGGGTCACGGTCGCCATCATCGCCCGGTCCTCCAGCCGTTCCAGGCCGATCGCCCGGTGCCGGCGCGTGTTCGTTGTTTTGACTCTTGAGAAGAAACGCATGATCTTTCCCTTTCTTCAACACTAACTGTGGCCAAAGAACGCGCGAAACCAGTAACATTTCCGCAGTTTTTTCCCCAGGGCCGCAGACGCACACCACAGGCCCACGGCCGCTGCCAGGGCCAACGACGAGATGCCTCGTTTCTAGAATCTCGACATAACAGGTTCTCCCTTCTTCCGAGTGTGGTCCGCGCGGTACAATGAAAAAGCCGTCTGTACCGGGCGCGCGGACTGTTGGCCCGGGCCTTCAGGCTCCGGCCTCCTGATGTGTGGTTGGTCCTACAGGCTCAGGAGGCCGGCTTGGTTCTTTGTAGGGTGGGTCAAGGCCGAAAGGCCGATGACCCACCTTCAACGGCTTAATCCTCGTGGTTTGTCAATTGCGGTCTTGCGATTCGACACCTGATCTCGCCTATGGTCGGTGGGAGTCCTCTGCGGTAGAATGACGACAGACATGTGTCGTGTCCTCTGGAATAAGGTGCAGCCATGCCGATTGTCGTTGAAGCCGTGTACGAAGACGGCGTCCTCAAGCCCGACTCGCCGCTGCCGCTGAACCAACACGAGAAGGTCCGTGTTACTGTGGAACCGCGGACAGGAAGCCGGCCCAGGCGCACAATCATTCCGTGCAGCGATGCCGAGTTGATTGAGCAAATTGCCCTCGACAAAGACCTTGAGTACGAGCAATGAGCCTGATCTTCGGCGATATCCCCGCGGGCGCGGCGATCTTCCTCGATGCCAACACGTTTGTCTACTCGCATTCGCTGCACCCTCAGCTCGGAGCGGCCTCCACACAATTGCTGGAGCGGATCGAACGCCGGGAGCTTTCCGGGTTCACGTCGGCTCACGTTCTGGCCGAAACCGCGCACCGGTTGATGACGCTGGAGGCATGCACCGTGCTGGGCTGGCCCTTTGCCGGAATCGCGCGCCGATTGCGGCGTCATCCGGCGCAGGCTCAGACCCTGACCCTCTTTCGCCAGGCGATTGACGGCATTCTCAACTCGGCCGTTCAAGTGCTGGCCCTTGACGGACCGCTGATCGCCGAAGCAGGCGATGCGAGTCGGCGAACCGGCTTGTTGACCAACGACGCGCTCGTGGTGGCTGTGATGCAGCGTCACGGCCTGACGCATTTGGCCAGCCACGACGCTGACTTCGACCGCGTGCCGGGGCTGACCCGCTACGCGCCGACCTGATTTGCCTGCAGCAGGCTTGATTCGGCTGTACATAGGGAATCGCCTTCTCTCTCGACCTGCGCGCGGACCGTTTCGCCCGGGCCTTCAGGCTCCGGCCTCCTGAGGTGTGGTTGGTCCTACAGGCTCAGGAGGCCGGGTTGGTCGTTCACTTGGGAACCATCACCAGGGCGCGGCTCTCGCCGGGGGCTGCGATCGCGCCGTGGCCGGCGATCCAGCCAAGATCGTTGATCGCCCTGCCGTCATAGATGCGGTACCAGCCGCTGGAGCCGATGTAGTTCTCGATGTTCACGACCTTTCCATCCGCCTGCCACATCACGCTGTAGCTCCTCTGAAACGCGCCGCTGCGCTGGTCGTAGTGATCGTTCTTCCCCACGACCTCGTTGCGGTTGTTGATGTCGTAGGCCCACGTCATACCGGGCTTGAACTGGGCGAGTTGCTGCATTGCATTGCCATAAGGCTTGCGGAACGCGATGTTGACCGAGTCACCACAGGTCGTGCCCTGGTCGTTGATCGCGTAGCCCTCCGAGAACGGCCGGTCATTTCTGAGAAAGCCCAGTTCCACAGGACCGCTGCCTAAGAGAGTATTGGCGTCAATCTCCCACAGGACCGCGCGGAACACACTGACTCCGTTGCTGGACGTCCCCACCACTCGCACAATCCCGCTGCTGGCGTCGTTGACGTCGAGGGCATCGCTGTAAGTCGTCCCGCTGAGTATGCCCAGGTCGATTGGACCGACGATGCCGGAGAGACCGACCTTCCAGGCGACGGGACGTCGGTTGTTGTCGGGTATCCCATTCCCGGCCATTCCAACCACGATGCCGTCGTTGTTGATGCTCATGGCCCAGGAGTAGCTGTACCCAGGCAACGGCGGCAGGAACAGCGGCGCGGAGACCGCGTCTTTCCAATAGACGGCTTTACGCACGACGGGCAGAACCCCGCTGGCGACCGTTACGTTGCCGACGATCTCGCCCAGGTCGTTCACTCCTTCGGCGGCGCTGTCAACGAAACGGTCATAGCCCAGCGGCAACGGAGGCAGCGACAGGGGATATTCGTCGACCGACACCGTGCCGCTGCTCACGGTCACTTTCCAAGCCACGGCGTCCGGGTAGCCATCCGCGGCCACGAGAACTCCGACCACGTCGCCGACCTCGTTCAGGTCGCCGACCCCACTCCACTGGTAGCCCGGGCGGGTGTCGAGTTGCACGATTGCGTAGCGGCTGGCGCTCGGCTTCGCGCCCCAGGTCGTGGCCGACAGCACCAACGCGGTCAGGCCGATCGCTGCCGCGATGGCGGCAACTCGCAAGACCATCCTTTTTCGCCGTGTTCTCATGACATAGTCCTTCGTCGTTTGAGCGTGGTCCGCGTGGTACAATGAAAAGGCCGTCGGGACCGGGCGCGCGGACCGTTTTGCCCGGGCCTTCAGGCTCCGGCCTCCTGAGGTGTGGTTGGTCCTACAGGCTCAGGAGGCCGGGTTGGTTTCTTGGCTCTCAGCTCTCAGCGATCAGCTATCAGCTTCCGTCGGGCCAAGGGCCTGCCACGGGCGTTCTGATAACTGAAAGCTGATGGCTGAGAGCTGATAGCTAATAGCTGACAGCTCGCTCACTTCTTCTCCTGTTTCTCCTTGGGTTTCTCAGTGGGCGCGGCTTGCGCGACCGGCGGCTTGGGCGCCGGCGGTTTGGCGTCTGTGGGTTGTGCCTTGGCCGCCGGGGCCGGCTGGGGCTTGGAGCCCGCGGCGAGCTGGGGCTTGCCGCCCCCTTCGATCAGTTGTTTGGCCTCGCGGTAGAAAACGTGCGCCAGGAGGTAATCGTAAATCCACACACAGTACGGCCCCATGGATTCCGGGACGTCGCGGGCGCGGGCACTCATCTCCATCCAGCGCTCCGTCTGGGCCAGCCGTCGGCGGGCCTCGGCCTGGTCGCCGAGCCGCCAGGCGGTCATGGCCAGGACGGCCCAGATCTGCGCGTCGGCCTGCCATTCAACAATCGGTTCCAGGGCCAGGGCCTTCTCCAGCCATCGTCGGGCTTCGCTGAAGTTCCCGTTTCGGTAGTGCGCGACGCCGACGATGAAAACACGCCGCTTGTCCTGCGGCCCCTCATTCACCGCATCGAGGGCGTGCTGCAAGAGTTGCTTTGCCTGCTCCCCTTCCCGCTGCCGAAGTCCAAGCACAATCGCCCTCTGATGGGCCACATACCAGTTTGGGAGAGGGGCCCCGGGGCCTTTGACCAGCAGTCTGGCGTGTTCCTCGCAAGCGCGCTCGAGGCATTCCCGATCGTCGGTGAGGCAGCAGACCAACGCCAACAGCGATTGATGGGTGAAGTGCGGAGGGGCCTTGGAGATCCGTTGCGCCATCTCTTGCCACTGCCCGAGTCGCGCTAGCCTCTCTGCCCGAACTCGCTGCCACTGATCGGCGTTCGGATCTTGCTGGATGAGCACATCGAGAACGTTCTCCCGGGTGGCCAGCACACGTTCGACGTTTCGGGCGTGCATCCACGGGTCGATGGCGATCGCCGCGCGGTGTGCGGCGGTAAACCCTTGCGCGGCCTTGGCCGTTTCGCCCCGCCGGGCGTAGAACTCTGCCCGCTCTAACAGCGCCGTGTAGCCCTTCGAGTCAAGTTCCACCGCCTTGTTGAAGTCGGCCTCGGCGGCGTCGAAGCGCTTGAGCTCCGCCAGCCGCCGCCCGCGGGCAAGGTACATGCGCGCTTCTTGAGGCTCCGCCCGGACCGCGTCGTCGAAATCCGCCGTGGCCGGGTCGCGGGTCTGCCACTCCCGCAGGCGAGACTCGCACAACGCCTGGAACCTTGCCTCGACCTCGGTAGAGGATCCGTTGATGAGCGCAGCCGCCTCGCGGTAGGGGAAATAGCCTTCCAGCAAATGCCAGGGCCACGTTCGCCGGCCCTTTGCGTAGGGCTCCTCCAACCACTGCTTCGAGTTCTCCAACCAGCGTGTGGCCTCCGCCGTCCGCTGCAATCGGTGGTGGGCCATGGCGAGGATGGGCCAGGAATGCGATACCGTCTCGTCGGGTAGACAATCGATGGCAGCCTGCCATCGTCCGGCTCGGTAGTACGCCAGGCCTAAAGAGGTCTTTTGCCAGACCTGTTGCGGAGCCGCACCTTTCTCGGCAAAACGCACCATGGTGTGGTGGTCGGTGACTGGGTTGGGAGCGAGGCTGCACAAATGGCCCAGGGCATACATCACGTCACTGCTGTCGCTGTCTTGGTATCGTTTGAGCAGGGTTGCGACACGGCGGCGGTACTCGTCCCTGTCGCCCGAGGCCAAGACAAACAACGCCTGGTTACGCCACACGTGGTCCGGCGCGGCGGGAATTCTTCGGTGGGCCTCGGCCAAATCGGCGGCGGCTTCTCTCCAGCGGCAGTAGCGGGCGGCCTCGAAGCCGCGATCCACGGGATGGTCTCCAAGACGCACGAAGAAAGGATGCGCGCCGGCGCCCGAGCTCGCTTTGATCAAAAGCGCGTTCCTGCCGGCACGCAAAACGACCGGCACACGCTCCAAGAGGTACTCGAACAGGTCCGGGGGCGTCGCCTCGTGCAGGAGCGTTCCATTGAGCCACAGGCGAACCGGGGTCTTGCCACCGACCCAGAGCGTCGCGGTACGCTCGCTTGGCGAATAGACGTAGGCGATCGCGTACGACGACGAGTTGCCGGGCACGCCCGACAGGTCCGCCAACTGGACTCGGCCGATGTCGCCTGTTGGAACAGGCCGCCAGGCGACAGG
>CAYTJV010000426.1:0-6775 GCA_964438165.1 uncultured Planctomycetaceae bacterium
GGGACAGGTCCAATTTGTGCGAAGCACCCTCCGGGCCGTTCCGGCAAATTGGACCTGTCCCCTTTTCCGCGGCTCGCTCACAAAAAGCGAAGTAGATCGTCTTCGCATCATACGACAAGGCCAAGGTGGTGTAATTTCCCCGCGGCAGCCGGTCTTGGATCAAGTCGCGGCATTTTAGCGACCGGCCCGGCTCGTCGAGCACGTACACACCGCCGCCGTCGATATTGGCATAGTCGTAGTAGTAGCCGAGATACTCGTGGAGCATCTGCGAAATGAACCGCCGCCGCTCGAGGAAGACGAGCGGCTTGCCGGCCACGAGCGGGTTCTTGAGAACCGCGCCGCGCAGGACCCAACGGGTTTTCAGATAGGCATCCCGCCGCGCAGCAGAATCAAACAATTCCAGTGAGGCGGTCTCTCGCTTCAAGCGATCGAGTTCGGCCTTCTCGGTGCGGAGATCGACGGCAGGCGACATACGCCCCAGCCGCTCGATGACACGGTCGGCACGAAGGAGCAGATCCCGGATCGCCTCGCGCGACTCCAGCGTCCGTTCGAGCCGGCGTTCCTGGACGGCCCAGTCGGCCTCGACTGCGGCGTGGATGGATCCCCCGGCCAGCCTCCAATCCTCTCCGGCCGAGACCGGCAGCGCAATCGCAAGCGCAGCCAGCAGCAAGAGCGTCGGGACCAAGCATCGCATTGCCGTATCATAGCCCGACGGACTTGCCTACGAAAGCCCCGAGCAACGCGCTTTGGAGTGCGGCGACTTGTCGCCGCTTTGGACTTGAACGATCCGCGGGGCAAACGGCTGCTGACGGCGCCGCTCGAAAGGAAAAAAGAAAGCGGCGACGAGTCGCCGCACTCCAAAGGCGCGGTGCGCCAGTTCATCCGCCGGATTGGGCCACCAGCGTCGCCTGCACGAAATCTTCGTTGATCGTCACGCCCAGGCCCGGGCGGTCGGGGACGGGAATGAAGCCGTTTTCGGCCTGGACCTTTTCCACGGTCAGTTCGTGCCGCAGGGGGCTTGCTTCCACGCAGTCCTCGAACACAAAGGCTTCGCGGCAGGTGCATAGCCAGTGCAGGCTGGCGGCCACGGTGATCGCGCTGGTGTAACAGTGGTTGCACAGCCGGGCGCCGATCTCTTCGACCCGGCGGCGGATGTAAGCTGCGTCGGTGAACCCGTTGCGGGCCAGGTCGACTTGATACACGTCGAGGGCATGGCGGTCGATGAGCGGGCGGAACGATTCGCGGCCGCACTCGCCTTCGCCGGCGGCGATCGCCACCGGCGAGCGGTCGCGGAGCCAGACGTAGCCGTCGACGTCGGCCTGCTGGAGCGGCTCTTCGAGCCAGCCGATGCGGTGATCGGCGAACCGATGGGCGCGGCCCAGCGCCGTGCGGGCATCCCACACGCATCCGGCGTCGATGAGCAAGAGGGCATCGTCGCCCAAGCCTTCCCGGGCACCGCGGACCAACTCGACATCCAGGGCTTCCGAAGGGCCCATCGGCTCCCAGCCGAACTTCACGGCCCGGTAGCCGGCCTGCGTCCAGCGGCGGCCGATCTCGCGCGTCTCCGAGCCGTCGCGGCCGAAGAGAATCGAGGCGTAGGCCAGGATGCGATCGTGCTGCTTGCCGCCGAGTAATCGGTGGATCGGCTCGCCGAAGTGCTTGCCCTTCAGGTCCCAGAGGGCCATATCGATCGCGGCCATGGCCGAAACGGTCACCGACGTGCGGCCGAAGTACTGCGTGCCGCGGTACATCTTCTGCCAGAGGCGATCGGTCTCCAGGGGATTCTCGCCGATCAACAGCTCCCGCAGGCCACAGGCGACGTTGTGGCTGTAGGGGGCGTCGATGACCGCCCTGACGACTTCCGGCGAGGAATCGGCCTCGCCGACGCCTTCCAGCCCGGTATCGGTGCGGATTCGCACTAGCACCGAGTCCTGGCAACTCGAGGTCTTTCGCTCCACGTTGCCGATGCGGAGCACCTGGCAGAGAAGTTGCGTGATTTTCATGACGCCGAGAATAGCAGAAAAGCCCACGGGTTGCTACCCGTGGGCTTCCCAAGTACGTCAGGGGCAGCAGCGCGCGCGGCGCGGTTTGCAGCACACTTGCTGGCAGCAGCACGCGGTCGGGCACACGGGCACGCGAACCGTCTTGGGCACCATCTTGCAGACTCGGACGGTCACCTCCTTCTGCACCTGGTAGGGGACCATCACCGTGTATGAACGCATCTGCTGGACCTGCTCGCACCTCCAGGTGGTCACGTACTGGGTCCTGGTGACCGTCTTGGGCACGCAGACCGTGTAGCAGACCTGCCGCGTGGCCGGCACCTGCTGGTAGTCGCATACGCGGACCTTACAGGTCTTTTCGACCGGCTTGCACACCGAGACCTGATAGGTGCACGGCTCCTCGACCGTCACCGCCTTCATACAGGTGACCTCAATTTCCTTCTGCACGATGTTGGGGACCCAGCACCGCTGCGTACACGCCGGCGCGCACGGGTCGCAGCAATTGCCGCAAGTGCAGCTTCGCTCCTCCCAATGCCCTTGGTCTTCGCAGACGATCTGCTTCTGCTTCTCGGGGACCATTTTGCAGACGGTGCGCGTGCCCTGGCGGGTTTCCACCGTGGAAACCATGACGGTGTACTGGCGGGTCTCCTCGTGGAAGACGGGCTTGCAGGCCATGTACTCTTCGGTCCGGGTTCGGATCTCCGGGACCATCACGGTACACGTGCGTTGGAATGCCTTGGTTTCGGGCACGCGCTTTGTTACCGTCACCGTGCATTGGCGGACTTCCGGCCTGCACTCGGTACATGTGACCGTTCGGGTCTCGGTGCCCCACTCCGGGCAGAGGACGGTCTTCTCGACGTACTGCACTTCCGGCTGGCACGTGGCACAGCCCTCGGCCAGGAGATTCGCGGGGGTCATCGCCAGTAGGATCAGGCTGAGCGGCAGCACGGCTCGATACAAGGGGTTCGACATGAGTTCCTCCTTCTTCCAGGTGCAATGCAACGGCGAAGCGGCTTGCCCAAAAGCCGCAATCGGCACAGTCGATGGCTCTCCGTCCAACACGATAGGCGCTGGACTTTCCGATTGCAAGTGCCTGAAATGGGGCAAATAGGGCAGAATAGCTCCACAGAGGGGAGCCATAAAGCCGCGACCGGTGGTCGCGCTTTCGATCTACCACCCGTCGCGCTTCCCGGCGCGACCACCGGTCGCGGCTTTATGACGCGGAACACGTCATTCCACCGTAACGCTCTTGGCGAGATTGCGCGGCTTGTCGACGTCACAGCCGCGGGCCACGGCGATGTGGTAGGCCAGCAGTTGCAGGGGAATGATCGAGACGATGGGCTGCAGGTACTCGGCCACCGCCGGGGTCTCGATCACGTCGTCCGCCACGGCACTCGCTTCGCAGTCGCCTTCGCAAACCACGGCAATCACCGGCCCGCCACGGGCCTTGATCTCGTGCAAGTTCGACATCACTTTGTCGTACACCGTGCCGTGCGGCATGAGGAACACGCTCGGCGTGTGCTCGTCGACCAAGGCGATCGGGCCGTGCTTCATTTCCGCGGCCGGGTACCCTTCCGCGTGGATATAGCTGATTTCCTTGAGTTTCAGCGCCCCCTCCAGGGCGGTGGGGAAATTGAACTGCCGGCCGAGGTAGAGGAAGTTGTTGCAATGCACGTACTTGAGGGCAATCCTGCGGACCTGGGACTCGGTTTCCAGGGCGCGGGAGACGTGGTCGGGAAGTTGTTCGAGCTCGCGGATGATTCGCAGTCCGGCCTCGAAGCTCAGGTGCCGCAGCCGTCCCAAATACAGGGCCACCAGGGCCAGCACCACGCACTGCGACGTAAAGGCTTTCGTCGACGCCACGCCCACTTCAGGCCCAGCGTGCAGATAAACCCCGCCGTCGGCCTCTTGCGCGATCGTGCTCCCCACTACGTTGCAAATGGAAAGCGTGGGGAATCCCTTGCGACGCATCTCGCGAAGGGCGGCCAGCGTATCGGCCGTCTCCCCGCTTTGCGTGATCGCGAATACGAGTGTATTGGCGTCCATCGGCGGGTTGCGGTAGCGGAGCTCGCTGGCGTATTCCACTTCCACCGGAATCCGGGCAAGGCTCTCGATCTGGTGCTCGCCCACCAGACCGGCGTGCCAACTCGTCCCGCAGGCCGTCACCAGCAAGCGGCTCGCCTGGCGAAGCTGCTGGGGCGTGAGGTTCAATCCGCCGAGCTTGGCCGTGGCAGCGTCGTAATCGAGCCGGCCCCGCATGGCGTTGCGGATCGAATCGGGTTGCTCGAAGATCTCTTTGAGCATGTAGTGTGCGTAGCCGCCAAGCTCGATATCGCCGGCCGCCATTTCCAACACGTGTACGTCGTGGGGAATCGTCCCACGGTCGCGATGCACCACGTGGAGCGACTGCGCGGTGAGCAACGCGATTTCGTGGTCGGCCAGGTAGACGATCTTGTCGGTGTATCCCGCCAGCGGGGATGCGTCGCTGGCCAGGAAATGCTCGCCGGCGCCCACGCCTACGACCAGCGGGCTCCCCAGCCGCGCAGCGACGATCGCCTCGGGGTAGTCGCGAAACAAGACTGCCAGACCGTACGTGCCCTGCAATTGCGCGAGGGCCGCCTGCACCGCCGCGATCAATGGAGCGTGATCGCCGGAGGACGCCGCCCGGCGGCCGTCACCGCGCTTCAGGCAATCGGCAATCAGATGAGCGATCACCTCGGTGTCCGTGGCCGAGTGAAACACATAGCCTTCGGCCCCGAGTTTCGTCTTCAGCGACTGGAAATTCTCGATGACCCCGTTGTGGACCACGGCGACTTCGCCATCGCCGCCGAGGTGGGGATGGGCGTTGACGTCGGTTGCGGCGCCGTGAGTGGCCCATCGGGTGTGGCCGATGCCGATCGGCCTGTTCAAGGGGTCCTGTGCCAGGAGGGCTTCAAGACGATCGATTCGGCCGGCCGACTTGACGACGCGAATGCTCCCCGAGGCCTCGATCGTGGCCATCCCGGAGCTGTCGTATCCCCGGTACTCCAGGCGACGAAGTCCGCCCAAAAGGAAATCCACCGCCTCCGAGGAGCCGACGTAACCTACGATTCCACACATGATCCCAATCCTCCTTGGAAAAGTGTAGCAGATGGGCCCCCGCCGGGGAGGATCGAATTTGCTGGGTACCGATGCGGCCGGGTACCGGTCACGCCGGGAATGAGCTACCCGCTCTCGCACCAAATCCGCTATTATGGGGATCGACCAACTGCTCAGGACCACGGATGGCACTATCATGGGTAAATTAAACCCCCTAAGCGCGGGGAGTCTCCGTAGCGCCATCGTTATCCCCGCGCGACTGAAATCTACGCGACTCCCACGCAAGCTCCTGCTCCGCCAGACCGGCAGGTCGCTGATCCAGCACACTTACGAGGCCGCCCAGCGAGCTACGAAACCCCTCGGGATTTGCGTGGCGTGCGACGACCGCGAGATCTTCGCCGAGGTTTGCTCGTTCGGCGGCCGGGCGGTCATGACCGACCCCAATGTCGCCTCCGGCACGGACCGGGTCGCCGAGGTGGCCCGGCAGATGACCGACGTCGACATTGTAGTCAACGTTCAAGGCGATGAGCCGGAAATCGCGGGCCGGTCGATCGATCTGGCCGTTGACATGCTCGAGAAGGCCCCGGATGCGGTCATGTCGACGCTTGCCACGCCGATCCGCTCACGGGGCCAACTGGAGGATCCGGCGTGCGTGAAGGTGGTTTTCGATTCCTGCGGCCGGGCGATCTATTTCAGCCGCAGCCCGATCCCTCACCCCCGGCATTGGGACGACGCGCTGCTGGCGGCCGATCCGCCGCATTTCTACCAGCACGTCGGCCTGTATGCGTACCGCCGCGATTTCCTGCTCCGCATTGCCGAGCTGCCGCAACCGGGCATCGAGCGCGTTGAATGCCTGGAGCAACTCCGCGTGCTGTACGCGGGATACTCCATACTTGTGGACGTGGTCGATGAGCCCACCTTCGGGATCGATACCCCGGCCGATTACGAGGCCTTCGTCCGCAAGTGGCACCAGCGGCACGTGGCGGCGTAGGGCAAGCTGCCAGCTTGCCCCAGCACTGTCCAAGGGCAAGCTGGCAGCTTGCCCTACGCCACACACGTGGGCCCAGCGTATCCCCACCGTCGTGGAGCCGACGATGGTGGGCGGCGGCTTTCGACCCGACCTGCTTTGCCATAGAATGCGCTTTTGGGACCGGCATGAAGCAACCCTCAATGCGCGAAGCAGGACGGCAATCCATGACGAAGCACATTTTTGTCACCGGCGGGGTGGTCAGCTCGTTGGGCAAGGGGCTCACGAGCGCCTCGATCGGGATGCTCTTGGAACGTCGCGGACTCTCGGTCCGCATGCAGAAAATCGACCCTTATATCAACGTCGATCCGGGCACCATGAGCCCGTACCAGCACGGCGAAGTCTATGTGCTGGACGACGGGAGCGAGACCGATCTCGACTTGGGCCACTACCAGCGATTCACCAATAGTCCACTGACCCGCGACAGCAACTACACCACCGGACAGATCTACCTTTCGGTCATCAACAAGGAGCGGCGGGGCGAGTTCCTTGGTCAGACGGTGCAGGTGATCCCGCACATCACCAACGAAATCAAAAGTGCGATCGCCAAGCTCGACGGCGAAGACGTGGACGTGGTCATCACCGAGATCGGCGGGACGGTGGGCGACATCGGGAGCCAACCCCTCCCCGAGGCCAATCGCCCAGTCGGGCCCGAACGCCGCCAGGGAGA
>CAYTJV010000427.1:0-6772 GCA_964438165.1 uncultured Planctomycetaceae bacterium
CGCTTCCACCGACACAGGGTCGGTGGGGATTTCGTTGAATTAGCCTCCTCTCCCGTAGTCGCCAAACCACCGCTCCACCGACACGGGGTCGGTGGGGGCGTCCGCTGAATCCGTCTCGTCTCAAAGTGAGCGAAACGCGCGTGGAAAACCATTTGGTACTAGGTACTCGATACCGCCGTCCCAAACAACGTGAAAGCACTGGTTTGATTGATTTCCACTTGCACAATCTGCCCGATCAATTCCTCGGGGCCGTCGAAGACTACGATCCGATCGCAGGGGGTCCGGCCGGTAAGTTGCCTAGGGCCGTACTCGTCACGCTCCGCGTGACGGATTTCCTCACGCGGAGCGTGAGAAGTACGTTTGCGGCTCGTCTTGCTGGGGCCCTCGACGAGAATCTCCACCGTGCGGCCCAAGAGCGACCGGTTCTCCTCTTCGCTGATCGCGTTCTGGATCGCCAGAAGCTCGTTGTTGCGCCGCCGCTTGACCGCCTCGGGCACGTCGTCGGCGTAGCGCTGGGCGCTGAAGGTCCCGGGCCGCGGGCTGTACTTGAAGATGAAGCTGTTCTTGAAGCGTCCATCGCGCACCAGCTCCACGGTCCGCTGGAAATCCTCATCCGTCTCGCCGCAGAACCCGACGATGAAGTCGCTGGTGACCGTGGCGGCCGGAACCATCTCGCGCACGCGCTGGAGCATCTCGCGGTACGACTCCAAAGTGTAGCCGCGCTTCATCCTCCGCAGGATGCGGTTCGAGCCGCTCTGAGCCGGGATGTGAAGATAAGGGCAGACCTTGGGCAGATCACGCACGGCCTGGAGCAAGTCGGCCGTCATGTGCCGCGGATAATTCGTCACAAACCGCAGGCGGCGGACGCCCTCGATCGCGCTCAACCGCTCCAAGAGGTCGGCCAAAAGCACCGTCCGCCCTTCGGCCGTGCTCCGGTAGCTATTGACCGTCTGGCCCAAGAGCGTCACTTCCAGGCATCCCTCGCCGGCCAACTGCCGCACTTCGGCCTCGATCTCCGCGGGCGGGCGGTTTTGCTCGGGCCCACGCACGCTGGGCACGATGCAGTACGTGCAGAACTTGTCGCAGCCGGACATGATCCGCACCATGGCCCGGTGCCGGGCGGCCCGCGGGCGCACGTCGCGCGCGGGATCGAAGTGCGCAAAACTTTGCTCGACCAGCGGACGCGACGTCCCTTGACGGTCGAGGCTGACTTCGAGTTTCGGGCCGTGTCCGGCGGCCACTTCCTCCAGCAACCGGGGCAGTTGCCCCAACTGGCCGGGCCCGACGACGAGGTCCACGTGGGGGGCCCGCTGGAACACCAGCTCGCGGTCCTTTTGGGCCATGCACCCCAGCACGCCGATGATCTTCTGCGGATACTGCTCTTTGACGTGCTTCAGACGGCCCAACGCGCTGTAGACCTTGTCTTCAGCGTGCTGCCGCACGCTGCACGTGTTAAACAGGATCGTGTCGGCCTTGCGCGGACTGTCGACCAGCTCGTAGCCGGCCCGCACCAGGCTGGCGGCCACGAGCTCGCTGTCCAACACGTTCATCTGACAGCCAAGCGTCTCGATATAGAGTTGTCTGGGCATTTATGCAGTCTTGCTCGGCCGCGTTGGAGATTGCTCGGCGACGCCGCTGGGCGGACGCCGTTGTCTCTGCTGCTCAATCTCCTGCACGAGCTCCTCGACGAGTTGCTTCCGCCGCCAGTTCATCAGCCGTGCCAGACCGGCCACGGCTGCAAATCCGGCGATGACCACCAGGGCCAAGTCCCAAAAATCCATGATTTTCGCTTCCACTGCGGGTTGGCAAGGGCCTCCAATCGCAAAGCGTCGTTCTTTGCGTCTTTGCGCCTTTGCGTGAGGAAGGAATGGGGCTCACGCAAAGGCGCAAAGACGCAAAGGAAGTCATATTCATCATCCTTTGCGCCTTTGCGTGAGGAAGGAATCGGTCTCACGCAAAGACGCAAAGGAAGTCACATTGCATCATCCTATTTTAACGCGCAAGGGTCTTGCGTCGCGACCCCGGTTTGCCCGTACTGGAATGAAGGAACGAATACGGAATACTGAATGAAGAATACGGAAGTCAGAATCAGCGGACATCGGAGTTCATTCTGCATTCCGTATTCCGTATTCACTATTCCGTATTCGTTCCCTCCTCGGGGCCAAAACGGTCCCCTGGTTCGACCCGATGGCCGTTGAGGAACTCCCGGACCGATAGTAGCCGTTTGCCGGCCGGCTGCACCCCCTGGATGAGGACGGCCCCCTCTCCAGCGGAGATCACTAGGCGATCGCGAGCCGCCTCGATCACGATCCCCGGAGCGGCTCCCAGCGGAGCCTCGTGCAATACGGCTACCGGGCAGATAATCAGACGCACCGGGGATCCCGAAGCTCGGTGCCAGAAGGTGTACGTCTTCGGCCAGGGCTCCATGGCCCGAACGTGGTTCCGGATCGCCGCTGCCGGCCGAGCCCAGTCGATCAGTCCATCGGTCCTCTTGAGGCGAGGGGCCTTGCAGGCCAGGGCGGGGTTCTGCGGCAGGGCCTCCAAGTGGCCGCTTTCCAGGGCGTCGATCGCACGCCGTACCAGCCACGCCCCGATCTCCGACAGCCGGGCCTCCAACTCAACGGCGGTCTCGTCGGGCTCGATGGGCGTGGCGACTTGAGCGATAATCGGGCCGGCGTCGATCCGCGGCGTCATGTGGATCACGCTCACCCCGGTTTCCGTCTCGCCATGGTAGAGGGCCCAGTTGATCGGGGCAGCCCCGCGGTATTTCGGCAAGAGCGAAGCGTGCAGATTGATCCCGCCCAATCGCGACGTGGCCAAGACCGCCGCCGAGAGGATTTGGCCATAATCACAAACGACAAACAGGTCGGCATCGATGGCTGCAAGCCGGGCCTGGGATTCCGGCGAGTTAATGTCCACGGGATCGACGATCGGCGCGTTATGCTCGTGGGCGACATCGCGCATCGGACTGATGGGAGTGTCCGGCCGGCGATCCTTGAGCGGGGCCGCCACCATCGCTGCCACGGTGTGGCGCGTCTCGTACAGCCCGCGAAATGTCGGCACGGCAAACGGGCCCGTGCCCATCATTACCAGTCGCATGAAAGACTTCGCCTACGTGCGGGCCGTTTCCAGTTCGGTGAGCCGGGCGGCGATGAGTTGGTCGTCGGGGATCAGGCCGCGCTGGCGCTCGCCGCTGAACGCTGCCTCCATGTCCTCAAGAGCCTCTTTCACGGCCAGGAGATGGGCCGGGCTGAGCCGGTCGATGAACAGGATGCCGTCCAAGTGGTCGCACTCGTGCTGCACGACCCGGGCACACATCCCGTCCAACTCCCACGTCACCTCCTCGCCGGCGAGATTGTAGGCGTTGAGCACGATCTTCTGCGGCCGTTTCACGGGGCCGTGGACCTCCGGAAGGCTCAGGCAGCCCTCGTCCTTCTCCTCCATCCCGCCTTTGCGCTGCACGATCACCGGGTTGATGAAGGCGTGCTCTTCCTCCTTGGCTGCCGAGTCGGACTTGATGTTCATCACAAACAGCCGGTAGGGAAGATCGACCTGGTTGGCCGCCAGCCCGATCCCCTCATGGGTATACATCAGGTCGTACATCAGGTGGATCATCTTCCGCAACTCGGTATCCACCCGACGCACGGGTTTTGATTTGTAACGCAACGTCGGATGCGGGTACTTAACGATCCTCACAGCGGATTCACTCCAGAAGTCCAAAGGCTCCATTCTGATTATAGTTGCGGCGGCGTAGCTGGCGAAGGCCGACCCGCAACGCAGCGGCCCGAAGAGCCTGTTTCGCGCGCACCCCTCGACAGAGTTGATCTGAGGCGAGATTGCACTATAATGGACGGAAGGAACTTAACTCGTTATCCCATCGCCGGTTCAGGAGTCTTCGCGATGCCTTGCTCAAGCGCCCCCGCGAGACGATTTCCGGGCCGATGGTTCCCCCGACACGTGCAACTTTCCGCTGGTGTGACGGCACTCGGTTTAGCCACTTTGGCCGGGTGGATCGGGCTGGTCGGGTTGTGGATGCAATGCACGGCTCTTGGCGCAGGCGATGAGCCGCGCAGCACGTCGGTGCCGGGCCTGGCACCGGCCTCTGCCGCCAAGCCGACGGGAGAAGATCCCTCGATTTACCCCGATGCCGAAGGCCGGGCCCGCACCAGCATGTTCGGCCTGACCGGGGTGGGATACAAATTCGTCTACGTGCTGGATCGCTCGGCGAGCATGGGTGGGTCGGTAGAAGTGGCCCTGAAGGCGGTCAAGGCCGAGTTGCGCAAAAGCCTCGAGCCGCTCGACACGGTGCATCAGTTCCAGATCATTTTCTACAACGAAAAGCCGGCGATCTTCAATCCCAGTGGGATCCCGGGCCGATTGGCCTTCGCCAACCGGGCGAGCAAGGATCGGGCGGTGCGATTCATCGAGTCGATCGTGGCCGACGGCAACACGCGGCACGACGAGGCCCTGAAACTGGCCATCAAGCTGAGGCCCGACGTGATTTTCTTCCTCACCGACGGCGACGACCCGAAGCTCACCCGCCGCGAGCTGGACACCATCCAGCGCATGGCCGGCGGGATCACGATCCACGCGATCGAATTTGGCCCGGGCCCGCAGCCGGAGGAACCGAGCTTTCTGGCCACCTTGGCCGAAGAGAACGGCGGAAAGCACGTGTACGTCGATCTTTCTAAGTGGGCTAAGGGCGGACCGCCACGGCAATCGTCAGGACCGCCAGCGGAATGAGGCCAATCAGCATTTGCAGCAGGGGGCAGAGCACGGCTGGTTTCTCCCATCCAGAGGGGGCTTTGAAAACCAGAAGTGAAGCGAAGCTAGCCGCGTGCCGGCCGTTGAACGAGGTAGCCAGATGTGACAGAACGTCAATTATGGCAACGGTTTAGAACGCGAGACAGGCCATCGAAGACGAATTGGCGGCAAGGCGATGCGTTGTCTCTGTGACTACACAACTGCCCGGGCGTTTGGTCAATGTGATACAGACGAGGCGCTCGTCAAATCACTGAGGTGCGTTCGCCCCGCTTCCAGTGCGAGACCCGTCCCGCGACTTCCAGTCGATCCCCGACATGGCAGCCAAGGCTAGTTCCAAGGCATGGGTGCCGTCACGGGCATGGCCGAGGGCGGCTAGGGACAGGTAGAGTTGGTGGGCGAGGGCCAGTCCGGGCATGGCCAGCCCCATCCGCTTCGATTCCTCCAGGGCGATGCCCATGTCCTTGATGAAATGTTCGACGAAGAAGCCCGGCTCGAACTGGTTGGCGAGGATTCGCGGCGCGAGGTTCGAGAGGGCCCAGCTCCCCGCCGCGCCCGAGGCGATCGACCGCAGCACCGTGGCCAGGTCGAGGCCCGCGCGGTAGCCGTACAGCAGGCATTCGCACACGCCGACCATGGTGCTGGCGATAACCACCTGATTGACCATCTTGGTGTGCTGCCCGGCGCCGGGGCCGCCTTGGTGGACGATCGTCTTGCCCATGGCCTCGAAGCAGGGCATGAGGGCCTCGACCACGGCCGTCTCGCCGCCGACCATGATCGAGAGGCGTGCTTCTCGGGCCCCCACGTCGCCGCCGGAAACGGGCGCGTCGACGGCCTGGATGCCTTGGGCCGCTGCCGCTTGGGCGATCTCGACGGCCAGGCTGGGCTGGCTGGTGGTCATGTCGACGAGGATGCTTCCCGGCCTGGCCCCGCTCAGCACGCCGTCGCGCCCGAGGAGCACTTCCCGCACGTCGGCCGGATAGCCGACCATGGTGAACACCACGTCCGACGCTTCGGCCACTGCCTTGGGGCTTTCGGCCCATTGGGCGCCTTGATCCAGCAGGCCCTGGGCCTTGGCCTTCGTGCGGTTGAACACGGTGGCCTGGAAGCCCTTGGCCAGAAGGTGCCCGCACATGCTCCTCCCCATCACGCCCGTGCCGATCCAGCCGATGCGGGTCTTGTCTGGTTCAATCTTGCCGGTATTCATCGTAGTCAACGAGATGCTAGAGCGGGTTAGAAGCCGTACGTACGAAAACAAGGTTGATCAGTTATCGTAGGACGGACTGGCAATCCGTCCTACAGACAGTTACCCGCGTTGTCGTTTGCGGCTCCTCAGTCGCCACGAAGGTTCTCCCAATGCTTCCACGCTTCGGCAAAGGTCGTCACGTCCTCCATCGCCGCTTTCGAGACGGCAATAGAGAGCTTTTCACCGACCCAACGCAGGCGGAGAACCACTTGCCCCCTCTTGTTCTCTTTGCCGAGTTTCCCTGAGTCCAGTAACTCACTCAACTGCTGCTGCTTGGCCGCTGCGAAACGCCAGTCTCCCGAGGCAAGGCGAAAGCAGAATACGAAATGAAGTTCCGGTATACGCGGAACAGTGATCTGGCGCTTGGCGACGCTGAATTGGCCTTCCATCGCCCCGCTGTGCTCGCGGGCGGTGGCGGTTTTCACCTGAACCCGGTACAAGTCTCCGCTTGTATGCTGAACGACGAAGATGTCGTCTCCCTCATCCACCTCAGGGATCGCGACATTCCAGCCTCGCCAGAGAAACTCGCTCATGGCCGCGAGCTGGCCGGACTTGCCGATGTAATGCTTCTCGATGCCGGACCGCGGGGGCATGGGCTCGCTCCTGGCTCAGCCCCGCGACGGACTGGGCTGGGAAAAGAGGATCTCGTCCTCGCGAGATCGATCCACGAAGAAGAATCCACCGAGCTGCACAAGTTGATCGGGCGAAAGCCGGGTCAAGACCAGGGCCACATGTTCCCACACTGGGCCATAGAAGAACTCGAAA
>CAYTJV010000428.1:0-3397 GCA_964438165.1 uncultured Planctomycetaceae bacterium
CCGAGTGCGCGGTAACAAATGACACGGGGAACGACAAACCAGGGAAGGCGACGATCCCGAACAGGATCGCAAGTCCAGGTGGAACGGTCATCAGGGGCGGGGCCTCAAGCTGTGCCTTCGAAGGCCACGTCACGTGGGTGTTCGGGCTGAACGGCAAGCACAAATTCAAGGTGACTACGCTGACGAACCCAACGCGCATCGTCATCGACATCAAGGAGTAGACGAAAGCGGGATTATATACTTGACACGGGGTAGCTGACCCGCTAGACTCATTCTTGTGAAGAGTCATCAGCCTTCCCCTTGCGCTCTTGCTCTCGGGCGATCCGCTTCAGATGCTCGGTTGCTTCCTTTCCGAACAGGTGATGCGCGGCTTCTTCAGTCGTCATCTCCTTCGCGTGCTTGCGTTTCTTCTCATCTGGCATAGGAGTCCTCCCGTGGTTGCTGCAAAGCGAAGCTACACCCCGAAAGATCCTCAGGTCGTGAACCTGATGAACCTCTTTGAATCGTTCGGCTCTGAGGCCCTTTGCCGGTCCTACCTCGAAGAGTTGCGCTGGCCGGAAGGGCTGCATTGTCCACGTTGCGACGCCTCGAAGGGCATCTCGCGCGTGAAGGGCCGGGGATATGAGTGTGAGTCATGCGGCTACAAGTACTCCGTCCTGGCCGGGACCATCTTTCACGACACGAAGCTTCCCCTGACCAAGTGGTTCGCCGCTGCCTACCTGATGACGGAATCCCGCAAGGGCATCAGCGCCAACCAGATGAAGCGCACGCTTGGCGTCTCCTATAAGACCGCTTGGTATCTCTGCCATCGCATCCGCGCCGCCATGGGGTCTGTGGAATACGAGCCTCTGACGGGCATCGTAGAGGCTGACGAGACGTACATCGGCGGGCGGACCAGCAAGCGTGGCCGACGCGGGCCACAGGCCGACAAAGCCATCGTCGCCGGTGCCATGCAACGTGGCGGCAGTATCCGCCTGAAGGTTGTTGCTCAGACCGACCGCAAGACCCTTCATGGGTTCCTGAACAGTGTCGTGTCTGACGATGCGGAGGCCATCTACACGGACCAGCACGGGGCCTACCTCGGCATTGGTGATGAGAACACTCGGCACGAGAGCGTCAACCACTCCAAGGGCGAGTGGGTGCGCGGCAAGGTCCATTCGAACACGGCAGAGAGCGTCTGGAGCCTCTTCCAGCGCAGCATCGTCGGCTCGTATCACCACATCAACGCCTACCATCTGCCCGCATACCTCGGTGAGATGGAGTGGCGCTTCAACAACCGCGACAACCCGTATCTCTTCCGCGATACTATGCTCGCTCTCGTCAACTCTGAGGCCCTTCCTTATCAAGAACTGGTTGGGTAGTTTCCAGCTGTTGGCCTTCTCGCGAAATCCACCACTGTTGTGGAAACCGGATTTCGGCAGTGAGGTTCGGATCTTCCTTGGCTGAAATCTGTAGCCTGACGGCATCCAGATTCACATGCACAGACTTTCGGGACTTGACTCTCGACAGAAGCGTGTTCTTGGATATTTCGGTACTCACTATCCATCTTAACTTGAGCAGAAATTCATGATTGTGCGGAGCCTCAAGGCGTTCAAATTTCCAGCCACCAGCAACCATTTCCCCTTCCACCTGTAACGGTCCTTCTAGATTCTCAAATATGATTGTGAAGATCGAGGCATTAATGTAGGGGAAGGTGATGACCACTGATGGCTCATGTCCATCTTCTAGGTTGAACGCCACGTTTCCATGCTGCAGCACGCCCACCTCTTGATGGAGAGTGGATTTGATATCAATTGAGTCGCGCGCGATGAGCGGGCGTATCCAGACCAGGAGTTTTTCGGCTTCCTCTAGCAAGTCCTCTAGATGGTTCCTTTCATACCAAAGGTCTGGCGGTTCTTCATATTCCTCGACATCCACTACACGGGCGGGGTGTTCTCGTCGTAGAAATCCCAAGCGCACAAGGTGGCGTGGCGATGGACGGAAGACCCCCCACATCATGAGACCTAGGCCAAGAACCCCAGCCACCCAACGCCAAGTCAGCCCGCTCGTGAGATCCACCACAGCAATGGTCCGTAGCCAGTCACCAAGATTCTCGCGGATGCCCGAAGGTCCAATGGAAACAAAGAACACGAGCGCTCCCATTAGTGAGCCACCGACCGTTCTCGGAGAAAACCGCGCGCGTGTTGCCATGTCAGATTCACCTCACGGCGCATCATAGCGACTCCCCGCGTCTGGTATACAACCTCGAGACGAAAGCGGGCCACCTCGTCTGCTGTGGATGCCCTCGACCGTCCAATGCAGGTTTCGGCTACGGCGTGGTGTGGCTCCGCGGTGTCTGGTGCGGCCTAATACGGAGCGAGAAGAACGTCGAGCGCCCGCTGAACACGATCACGCGGGGCATCCGACGCCACGCGATCGATGGTGCTATCGGCGCTTGTCCTTTCGCTGGTCCGGCGCATGAAGTCCGTGACATCCATTTCGATGGTGAGATCCTCATTGGTCCCGGAGTTGACGAGCCAGGAGCCGCCGGCCGGACCGGCGAGACGGAGCGTGAGGCCAAGTCCAGCCGCCTTCTTCCGCAGGTGGCGGGATACGTCGGCGACTACCAACCCGACCATCACGCCGTCGTGCTCGGCGGTCTGCTCGAACGCCTTCCCCGTCGCGTCTGCGATGTCGAGCCGATGAATCCACATATCACGGGGGAAGATGCGAAGGAGGAGGTCCCGCAAGGGCATGAGGCCCACCGGCGATACCGGTACCGGCACGTGGCCGGCCACCCAGTTCGAACGCAACCGTGACGAAATCGAGCGGCGGGTGCCGTCGCTCAGCTCCGCGATGAGCTCATCCACCGGCCAGCTCCGGCGCATGTCGACCTGGGCCTGGTTCACGGCATCCAGAATCGACATGCCACGCCTTTGGTACGGGCGCGTGGCACGCGGGTCAGCCTGGGCGAGGAAGCCGCGGAGGCCGGAGCCCATCTGGACGTGGCCCGCCTGATGTGCGACGACGTCGCGCACATCCCACAGCGTGCATGCAGTTGGCTTCTCCCAATCGCCAGGCTCCAGCCTGCTGAGCAGCCGGAGAAAGGCGTCGAGCTCGGACCTCGCGAGTTGCGCGTAGCGGCGGGGCTCCAAGGGTGGGATTCGCCTGGCGTCCTGAACCCCCGAGGGTGTTCCATTCAGAGGCGTCATTGATGTTGTGTCTCCTTCGTTTGTTGGGGCCGTTGGTTGCGGATCCACGCAACCCTGCGAGCGCGATCGCGGAAGACACGAGACGGCCAACCCGGCAGTTGCCGAACGGCGCCAGAAACCCATCAGCCCTCGTCTCGTGGCAGGGTCTCGCACGAAGCGTATCGGATTGTGCAACCCGCCGGGTGCGTTACCGCAGTGAACCACAC
>CAYTJV010000428.1:3407-6771 GCA_964438165.1 uncultured Planctomycetaceae bacterium
TGCGGCGGCAGTGGACCGCCTCCGAGGTGCTAGCCGACCCGCTTTGCTGGCGGTCGGGGACAGGTGAGGATAGTTGGCCCACACCCACCACCTGCCTCGATTATCTGGCGATGGCGACGCTCCAGCGCTCCGGCCCACGACCCGCTCGCGCTGTCGTGGGCCGGATTCCGATTGGCCTCGAAGTTCGTCTTTGCTCGGGGCGTCGCGGGCGCCGCCCTCACTCTCCCACCGAGAAAGCGCGTCCCCTTCCAAGGCCCCGACGGCAGCCGCGTTGCCAGGATGCCTCGACGTTGGCAGCTACGGGCGGGTTCCGCCGGAGCGTTGTCAAACGTATCGCCTTACGATATAGTTCTTGCGTGTCAAACGAGGTCCCGGTCTCGCAGGACGAGTACGAACGCCTTCACGAGTTTCGCTTCGTCATACGGAAGTTCCTGCACTTTAGCGAACAAGCAGCGCGGGAAGCGGGCATTGAACCCAAGCAGCATCAACTTCTGCTCACGATCCAGGCGCGCGGCGCCGGAACCGGGATCACGGTTGGTGAGATCGCAGAACGCCTCCAGATTCGCCACCAGACTGCGGTCGAACTGGTCAACCGTGCGGCGGCCCGGTCCCTCGTTCGTCGTGAGCCATCCGGCACGGACCGCCGGCAGGTGCTCGTCTCACTTACGCAGGAGGGTGCCCGTGTGCTCAGGACGCTCTCGGAAGCGCACATCGGCGAGCTGCGGCGGGCCGTGCCGGCGCTCCTTCCGGTGCTCGCCGAGCTAGCGGCTGACCGTCGGGTGCCGTGACCAACGTCGCCGTGTGAAGGAGATTGGCGACTTCGGCGCGTCACTTCCCGACACGCCCGGCTGCGGCGGCAAACCGTGCAGTTTGGAGTGTGCAGGGCAACCCTCCAGTGCAGGTGTGACTTTCGTCGCGCCCGCTAAATTTCTATCGTGTTACGATATGTCCCACGAACGACCGCTGGCGCGACCAACGACTGGTCGACCGCCAGGCACGGAGGGCATGATGTTCAACAGGCAGGAACGGATGGCGCGCAGGGCTTTCCTGTCCGGAACCGCAGCACTCGGAGTGGGGACGGTGGCTCTGGGAGCGGGTGTGGCGTGCGGTGCGAGCAACGATCCAGTGGCGGCGAGTCCTACGATCGCAACGCGAGGAACGTACATCCTGGCCGGAACAGCGAAGGGCACCATCCCTCCGCCCAACCGCGACGGAGTCACAAACGCCTTCGACGCGTCGCTCCCTCCGTTGCTGGATAGCAACCGGCCGTTTGAGTTGGTTTCCAAAGAGTCTGTGGTCGAGGTCAACACCAAGACCATGATGAATGCCTGGACGTTTGGCGAAGCCATCTCGGCGCCAGCCCTGCATGTCCGCCAGGGCGACACGATGCGGATCAAGTTCCTCAATAACTCAAAGATGCCGCACTCGGTTGACTTCCATGCTGCCTTCAGCCCGATGAGTAAGGATCCGATGGGGCTGCTCAGCCCCGGCGAGACGAAGGATCTGGATCTGCCGATACCGTACCCCGGCACGTTCATGTACCACTGTGGCGCGCCGCCTGTGTTCGAACACATCGGCAGCGGGATGTACGGAGCGGTAATCGTCGATCCGAAAGGGGGGTGGCCCAACAAGGCGGCGCATGAATGGGTGCTCGTGGCGAGCGAGCTTTACCTGCAGCCGGATACCGGTGGGAAATTCACCACTTCGACGTCGAAGCTTCTGGATGTGACACCCGACTACATGACGTTCAACGGCGCGGCGTTCCAGTACCTGAAGGCGCCGCTTGAGGCGAAGGCTGGGGAGCTGATCCGTCTGCACGTGGTGAATGCGGGCCCGACGATCGCGACCGCCTTCCACGTTATCGGCACGCTCTTTGAGAACGTCTACGTCGGTGGCAACCCGGCAAACCAGCTGAAGGGGCTGCAAACATGGGGCATCCCGCCGGGTGACGGGGCGGCGTTCGAACTGCGGATACCGGACCCGGGAATGTATCCGTTTGTGACGCACGCTTTCGCATTCACCGAACTGGGAGCGATTGGCGCGATCAACATCTCGTAGACGGCAGGAAGGCTGTGGCTCCAGTGGCCGCGGACCCGCGACGAGCGCAAGAGTTCCATGTCGAAAGCCTCACGAGCCGTAGCCGAAGCGTTCTCCGTCCTTCTCAAGAGGGCGTGCCAAGGCCCCATTCCCAAATCAGGGCACCAATCGGGTACCGATTGCCATGCACCATGAACAGAACGAGCCCCATTCCGGGGCCTTTCCAGATTCGAAACCGCCCTATGGCGCGCTGGATTCCCGCTGCTTGATATAGAAGGTCATGCTTTGCATGGCGATGACCGGATCGATGTGACGGAGGTTGACGCCGCGGGGCACGTGAGGGGAAAGGGGGGCGTAGTTGAGGATGGCCCGAATGCCGGCTCCCACCAGGCGATCGACCACCTGCTGGGCGACGGAGGCCGGAACGGCAACGATGCCGATGTCGACACGGTTACTGCAGAGGAAGGAATCGAGTTCGCCGGAGTCGCGGACAGTGAGGCTTGCGACCTGCTTGCCGACGATGGTCGGGTCGGCATCGAAGGCGGCAACGATCTGAAAGCCCTGGGGTTCAAATCCGCCATATTCGACGATGGCCTGGCCGAGCCTGCCCACGCCGACGACGCAGACGCGCCATTGGCGATCGAGGCCCAGAATCTCGCGGAGCTTGGCAAGCAGGCCGGGCACGTTGTAGCCGCGTCCCTGCTTGCCGAACCGGCCGAAGTAGCTCAGGTCTTTCCGAATCTGGGCGGGGGTAACGTCGAGGGCTTCGCCAAGGGCCTGCGAACTGACGACGGTCTCTCCGGCGTCGGCGAGCGCGGCCAGGGCCCGGGCGTAGACAGGCAGGCGGTTGATGACAACTTCGGGGATTTCGAGCGACATGAAGGTCTCGATCGTTGCGGTTGTGAAATCCGTAACGCACGGAAGATAGCATCGCCCGGTTTGAAGGGTCAATGCGCCACGAATCAGTTGTTGCCGCTTAATCTATTGATGTGTCAGTGGTTGAGCGCCCGGCGCAGACATTGGAGGACCTGCTTATCGTCAGCGGGCGCGACTGTGCGAGGGTCGAGCAAGAGGGCACCGTCTTCGATGCGAGCGACTATCGGCGGCTCGCCGGAGCGTAGCGCGGCCGCCGTGCGTTCGGCGCCGTCTGGTGGCCGGATGGCCGCGCACCACGTCTCCACGCTCTCACCGGGGAGTGAGCCACCACCGACCATCGACTGCGAGCGGACGACCGTCCAGGCGGCACCGGCGACCGCTGCCCAGCGCCGCGCGCGGCGTCTCAAGCCGGCAAGGTCGAGGCTGAGCAGCCGCCAGACAGGTATTTCGG
>CAYTJV010000429.1:0-6758 GCA_964438165.1 uncultured Planctomycetaceae bacterium
GCACGACCCGCAAGCGGACCGAAGTGGAGACGAGCCAACGCAGCATAGGGGGTAGGGGGGGTCAGGGGTCAGGGGTTAGGGGCGAGTTTGCCGGCGATGGCGACGCACTTGCGGCGGATTTCGGCCAATAACGCGGAAAGGGGTTCGAGTGCGGGTGCGGTCGTGTAGCCTAGTTCGACCGCGAGCAGCAATTGTGTGTCCAGATCAGCGGCCGATCCGCGGGCGATCGAAAGGTAATGGCAATACTCCCGGCCTTGCCGCGCGTGCCCCTCCGCGATGTTCGACGGGATGGAAATGGCGGCACGACGGATCTGCGCCGTCAAAACGAACATCTCCTCCTTGGGAAACGTCCGGGTGATTCGGTAGACAGCGACGGCCAAGTCCATCGCCTTGCGCCACACGATAAGATCGCGAAAACTCCGGATCGACTTGTCCACGTTTTTCCTCCCATTTCTGTCTGAATGAAAGTCCCTCTTGACCCAAAACCTAACCCCTTCTCCTCTCACCCCTGGCCCCTCACCCCTGGCCCCTGACCCCTACTTAGTGAAGCCGGTTTCGGCGCCGAACAGCTCGGCGGCGCCGGCGGTGACAACCTGGGCGCCGGGCGCGGGGCCCGCGGCCAGCACGGCCGTCTCGCCCACCACGTATCGGACCACCACCCGGCGTCGCACAAACGTCCGCTCTCCTGCCTGCTCGTAGACCCAAGTGCCGCCGTGGATGTCATGGATCACGGCGGCCCAGGCAGTGGTCAGACTGTCGGCTTTGGATATCAGAAAAAGGCTGACGCCCACGCGCTGGCCGGGACTGTACTTCACGGCCCGGTTGTCGAGCTCGTAGAAGAGATCCACGGTCCCGGCCGCGGGATTGGCCGTGGGCGGGGCAGCCACCGGGCTGGCCGGCTGAGTCGGATCGCCGGCACTGGCGGTGAGGTTGCCTACGGATGCGTCGGCAGCGGCGTCCACGGCCGGCAAGTCGCCCACGTAGACCGGCACTCGAACCCAGACGCGGCTCAGGTTCACAACCTCGAACAGGGCGGCGCCGGCCGGCACGTTCTGGCCGGGCAGCACCCACACGTTGCGCAACTGCCCGTCTTCCGGGCACTCGATCGAAAGCGGTCCGGCCGTGCCCGCCTCGGCTTGCCCCGCCACCTTCTCCAACAGGTCGCGGCGGGCGGTCGCGGCGGCCAACGCCTTCTCCGCGAGATCGAACAGGGCCTGGGCCTCCTCGACGGCCCGTCGGCTGCCCGCCTCGCTGGCAAACAGCCGCTTGGCCCGATCCAGAGCAATCCGCGCCGCGTCGAGTTGCGTCTGGGCGCTCTTCACCTGCCCGTCCGCCTCGACCTTCGACGTGCTCAGATTCGCCCGGCCCTCGGGAGTCAATAGCGGCAAGAGCTGGAAAAGCTGCTGCCCCTTCGTGACGGCCCGACCGGGCTGCAACGTGGCGCCGGACGGGGACTTGATCGTGCCGCTGAGCGGCGAGGAGACGGTGATCGCCTGCCCGGGCGGGATGGTCACTTCGCCACCATACACCCGTGCCCGGCGGATCGCCTTCCTTTCCACCAGTCCCGTGCCGAGGGCCAGGCGGGCGATGGCCTCGGGGGTCAGGGTGATGGTGTTGATCTGGTCCTCCTTGAGCGGCTTGGCGACGGTCGCCGGGGCCGAGGCCGGGGGCGAGTTGGCGCTCGGAAGCGGCTTGGGTCCAACAAACCACCAGACCCCCACGCCGCCCCCGACGACCAGAAGGGTGAACAGGACGCCAGTCAACACGCCAGTGCGGTAATTCATGGAGAGGATTCTCAGCGACCGCGCAATAATAGGTTGTGCAATTAACCTGTAGGGAACGCCCTCCGTGGCGTTCCGGGATGCGACCCGAGGACGCCGCTTTCGAGGCCACGGAACGCCACGGAGGGCGTTCCCTACAGGCCGTTCGGTCAACAGGAATATGTACAGGTTATCCTTGGGCGGTTCCTTGGGAGGCGGGGACCGTCGACGGCGCGTCCAAACGACGACCGACACTCCGCTGCAAATCGGCCCAGGCCCGCCGGAGCTCGGCCTGCAACTGCTCCTGGCGCAGATGACTGTCCAGAAACTGGCGGGTCGTCTCCAGCACGACCACGTAAGGGGTGCCCCCTTCGCGGTAGGCCGATTCAGCCCGCCGGATGGCAGCCTCGACCTCCGGAAGGACCTGCTTGCCGAGTATCTCCATTTCAACACGGGCCTGCGTGTAGCGGAAGTAGGCCTGGCGCACGTCGAGCAAAATCTGGTCGCGAACGGTCTGCTGCTGCCGTGCGGCCTTCTGCCATTCGGCTTCGGCGCGGGCGATGGCGCCCTGGTTCCAGTTGAAGATCGGCAGCGTGACGCGAAAGCCCGGGCCGAATTCGCGCCCCTTGCCCTGCCCACTTGTGGCGTCGAGGATGCCGAGCAGTCGAATCCAGCTCACTTTGGACAGGCGCAGGCGCTCGGCCGCCGCTGCGACCGCGAGGTCGGCGGCAAGCGCATCGGGCCGCGTGCCGATCGCCTCGGCGCACAGCGCCTCGTCGTCCAGGTCGTCCCGCAACGGCGGCGGGGTGTTGACGAGCTTGAGAGGAGAGCGGTCATCGCCGATGCCCAGCAGGTGTCGCAAACGCTCCTCGGCCAGCGCGACGTCGTAGGCCACGCGCGCCGCGTCCTGCTTGGCCTGCAGGGCGTCGATCCGCGCGGCGGCCGCCTCCTGCACGCTGATGTCTCCGGCCGTGAGTCGCGCGTCGGCGAGTCGGGCGATCTGACTGCGGATGCGAACCGCCTCGTCGGCCACGCGACGCCTCCCCTCTGCCAGAAGCACGTCGGCAAAAGCCTGCCGCACGTCGCGGATCAGGTCCAGGCCCGCCTGGGTCAACCGCGCGCAGACCCGCGCCGACTCCTCGCTGGCCGCCGCCACGCGGATCGGCCGCAGCCACAGCGCCTCAATCGGCGCGTCGACGAGATACTTGAACGATTTCTGGGGGGCCGGGAAGAAGTACGCGACCTCGGGGTTGGGCAACAGGCCGGCCTGGATCAGGTCTCCCCGCGCGATCCTCAACTCGACGAGCAATTCCTGGAACGCCGCGTTGTTCCAAAGCGCGATCAGGACGGCTTCGTCTTCCGTGGGACCGTCGGCCAACGAGGCGCCGTTGGGCAGGATGACCTCTTCGTCACACTTCGCCGGACCTACCGTGAACCCGGTTCGCTCGGCGAGGTTGGCCGACACACACCCGCGGTCACAGGCTTCCCTGCGCACGGCGCACCCGGAGAGCAAACCCGCCAACACCGCGCCGAGGCCGCACACGAGCAGGCACACCCGGTCGGCGGTGCGCGGGGCACGACCCGTGGGGAAATCGGCCATGGGGGCACTCGGCAGTCATTCGCGAATACACCGTATCCTTACAAAATCGACGGACGGGACACAGCGGGTTAAACGATTGTATCAATTGTCCCGGCGAATCCCGGACCAGCGGGTCTAGCTGCCCCCTCTGTGAAACTAGACGGGCGACGGTCGTAGGACAAGCTGCTAGCTTGTCCCGGTGCTGCCTGGGGGCAAGCTGGCAGCTTGCCCTACGACCGTTGACGCTTACGCGGATGCCGGTCAGAATGGCCGGGCAGGTGGCGACATATAGGGAGGTTGTTATGGCATTTGTCAGATCCATCGGCCGTATTCCCGGGGCAGTGCTCCTTCTGTTTGCGTCGACCGTGCTCGCCGCCGGGGAATCGCCCAAGACGATCCGAGATTTCGGTGCCAAAGGCGACGGCCGGGCCGACGACACGGCAGCGATTCAGCAAGCTGTGGACTCGGGGATCGGCGAGATCCGCTTTCCCCGCGGCGTGTACCGCATCACCCGGCCGATCGTCGTCGAACTGGACCGCGTCGGGCCGGTTTCCCTGGCCGGCGGCGGCACGGCGCGGATCGTGATGGCCGGTCCGGGGCCGGCTTTCAGATTTGTGGGCACGCACGAAGGGACCGCCGATCCCCCCTCGGTCAAGCCCAACGTGTGGGATCGCCAGCGCGCCCCCATGGTCGACGGCCTGGAGATCGTCGGCCAACACGAGCAGGCCTGCGGCATCGAGGCGGCAGGTACGATGCAGTTGACCGTCACCCGCACCGTGGTCCGCAAGGCCCTGCACGCCATCCACCTGGTGCGGCGGAACCGCAACGTGATCGTCTCCGACTGCCATCTCTACGAGAACCGCGGGGCGGGCATCTTCTACGACAACGTGAGCCTGCACCAGAGCAACGTCACCGGCTGCCACATCAGCTACAACGCGGCCGGCGGGATCGTCTGCCGGGGCGGCGACGTGCGCAACATCCACGTCGCCGGCTGCGACATCGAGGCGAACATGGACCCCAAGGGCCCGCCGGCCGCCAACGTGCTCATCGACTGCGCGGGCGGGGCGGCGGGCATCGCCGAGATCGCGGTCACCGGCTGCACGATCCAGCACTCCAACGTACACGGCGCGGCCAACATCCGCTTTCTCGGCGCCGACGCCAAGGACCGCCGCTGGGGCCATTTCACGATCACGGGCAACGTGCTGAGCGACGTCGAGTGGAACATCGACCTTAAGAAGGCGCGGGGCGTGACGATCGTGGGGAACACCTTCTGGATGGGCTTTGCCGGCGACCTCCGCGCCGACGATTGCTCGAACCTCGTGATCGGCGCGAACGCCTTCGACCGCAATCCCGGCTACGACTACGGCCGCAGTCGGGAGGCGAAAGGAGGCGTGGCGCTGCGCAACTGCCGCGACTGCTCGCTCAACGGGCTGCACCTCAACGGCGTCCACGGCACGGAGGCCGGCCTGATTCTCCAGAAGTGCAGCCGCTTGCTCGTCGCCAACTGCACGATTCTCGACTGCGACAACGCGGGCGTACTGTTGGACCAGGTAAGCGACAGCCGGCTGGTTGGCTGCTTGATCCGCAACGATTTGCCGGGGGCCCGGGAGTGGACGCCAATAAAGATCCGAGCCGGCCAGAACAATGTGATCGAAAACGCCACTGCCGGCCTTGTGCCGGCGGGGCGATGATTGGAGGCTACAGCGATATTATTCAATCTGTAAACGCCACCGCCGGGTTCATCCCGGCGGGGCGATGACTGGCAGCTAACGCAATCTCCCCAAGTCCTTGCGATGTTCTGCCGGCGCCGCACCGCCGCGCCGGGGAAGGCCAGCGAACAAGCGCCGTAGCCGCCAATCATCGTCCCACCGACGCAGGGAACGCCCTGAAGAAACCCGGCGCGATTCACCAGAAGAAGGAGGGCGAGCGACAATGATTGGAGTCGAGAGCGTCCGCGTGCTGATTGGCGGTCTGTTCTGCGGCGCCGTCCTGAGCGGCGCGTGTTTGGCCGATCCGCAGACCGGTCTGGTAGGGCATTGGAAGCTCATGGGCGACTGCCGCGACCACTCGAGCCAGGGCAACCATGGCGTGAACCACGGCGCGGACTTGACGGCAGCGGACGGCGCGCGATTCAACGGAATCGACGATTTCATCGAGGTTCCCGTCTCGAAGACCCTGGATCTTGGCAAGCGGGACTTCTCCATCGCGGTCTGGGTCCACACCGAAGTGGAACTGAGCGATGTGCTGGGGGACATCCTGAGTTGGTACGACGCGGCAACCCGGACGGGGATGACGCTGAGCCTGTTGAACTACGCCGGCGTGACCTCCTCGCAATCGAACTACCGGAATCTCTCCTTTGGCATCGACGCCAGCCGCGTGGAAAAGGCCTGGACCGACCGCGGCCGGCCGGGCAGCGCCCGGTATGTGATGGCCCTGGCCGTGTTCGATGGCCAACTCTATGCCGGCACGTATGAGGAGGGGGAGAACGAGGTCGGTCACGTGTACCGCTACGAAGACGCCACGAAGTGGATCGACTGCGGCAGCCCTGACAAGGCCAATGCCATCGGCTCCCTGGCGGTCTACCAGGGAAAGCTCTTTCTCCGTTTACCAGGGCAAGCTGCACGTCTGCACCTGGCCCAACGGCTCCGTTTTCGTCTACGATCCCCAGAAGAACCAATGGACAAGCGTTGGCCGATTGGGCAACGAAAAGGAGGTGATGGGCGTGGCGGTCTACAACGGGAAGCTGTATGCCGGCACACTCCCGCTGGGCGCCGTGTTTCGCTACGACGGCCCCAACCAGTGGACCTTGACCGGCCAACTCGACGCCACGCCGGCCGTCACCTACCGCCGCGTGTGGTCCATGGCCGTCTTCCAAGGCAGGCTCTTCGCCGGGACGCTTCCCTCCGGGCGAGTGCTTTCGTTAGAGGCCGGCAAGTGCGTGACCTACGATCGCGAGCTGCCCTCGGGCTGGCGGCATATCGTCGCCGTGAAGGCCGGGGGATTGCTCAAGCTCTACGTGGACGGCCAATGCGTGGCCAGGTCGTCCCCGTTTGACCCGGCCGACTATGACCTTTCCACGAAATCGCCGCTGCGGATCGGCTTCGGCCAGCACGACTACTTCCATGGACGGATAAGGGATCTGCGGTTCTACCAACGCTCGCTAGGCGACCAGGAAATCCGCTCCCTGGTATCCGGCCAAGACCCGTCCAACGCCCAGCGCGGCGGCGGTGGCGATCCCGAGAAGTGAAGTCATTAGGAGAAAAGTCAGACGTTGGGAGAGACGTATGTGGTGGTCTGACCCCAGACGGACAGCAAGGGTCGGGCCATGGCGGAAGTATAGCAACCGGCGATCGGTTCCGCAAACACTAATGACTAACTCTACAGCAAGAGTTGTTCGGCGAGCCGTTTGTGCTTTGCCA
>CAYTJV010000430.1:0-6716 GCA_964438165.1 uncultured Planctomycetaceae bacterium
TGCAAGTATGTCGAAATGTGGGTAATACTGAGCGCAGAGCGTGGGAACGAGGATCAAAGCCGGTGGCATTGCACCCGACACTTTGACGTGGCACTTGCTCGCCGTTACAATGCCCTCGTGTGCTCGATCCAAGATTTTTCACGGGAGGCGGAATCATGTTCTCAACACGTGGACGGCTTGCGGCAATTGCGTTGGCTGGACTATTGGTTGGCGTTCTTCTGAATCCATGCGCCTGGGCCCAGGCCGAGGAGAAGGGCAAGCTGCGAATCGTGGTCTTCGGGGCGCATCCCGACGACGCCGAGATCCGCGCCGGCGGCACGGCCGCCCTCTGGGCGGCGCAGGGGCACTGCGTGCAGTTAGTCTCCGTGACCAACGGCGACATCGGGCACTACGCCATGTCGCGTCCGGCGCTGGCCGCGCGCAGACTCGCTGAGACCCTGGCGGCCGACAAGCTCCTTGGCGCAGCCACCCGCGTGCTCGACATCCACGACGGCGAGTTGGAGCCGACGCTGGCCAATCGCCGCACGATTACCCGCGTTATCCGCGAGTGGAAGGCCGACATCGTGATCGCCCACCGGCCCAACGACTATCATCCCGACCACCGCTACGTGGGCGTGTTGGTGCAGGACTCGGCCTACATGGTCACGGTGCCAAAGTTCTGCCCTGAGACGCCGCACCTGCGCGGCAACCCCGTGTTTCTCTATTCGGAAGACGGCTTCGAGCGGCCGAACCCCTTCCGGCCCGACATTGTGGTGGCCATCGACGACGTGATCGACAAGAAGGTCGAGGCCCTGATGACGATGGAATCGCAGTTCGTGGAAGGCGGGGCGAACGGCTCGGAACCGAAAGATGCCGCCGAGCGCGAGGCCCGCCGCCAGCGCGGCTTCGCCGCCTTCAAGGCCCGCTCCGCCTCCACTGCCGACCGCCACCGCAAAAAGCTCATCGAGCTCTACGGCGATGAAACCGGCAAAAAGGTCCGCTACGCCGAGGCCTTCGAGATCTGCGAATACGGCCGCCGGCCCAACGCCGAAGAGCTGCGAAAGCTCTTCCCGTTCTTCCCGGACAAGAAGTAATCGGGCCGGCTGAGCAATCGTCGCTTGACGCGGTCCAGCGGGCCATCAGCCAGAGAAAAGGGGCCTCGCCGTCAAACCGAGAGTGGATGGTAGGTGTGTTGGCTGACCTCATCGCAGGCGAAAGCGATGCACGCCCGAATGTCGCGGTCCGTGATCGAGTAGTCTTTCTCAACCTGCTCGAAACTGTCACCGCTTGCCAACGCGCCGAGAATCACCGTGACGGGAGTTCGCGTGCCCCGAACAACCGGTTTGCCGTGACAGATTTTGGGGTCGATGACAATTCGATCATTCATGGAAAAGTTCCCATGTTCTTAACCTCGCCTTGGGCGTCCATACCTATTTTCTCACCGGCTGGGGCGTCAGTCAACTGCTCGGACGACAAAACGAGACGTCACTGGTATTGGCGGCGAGTTGGCAGAGAGACAGGGCCTGTCTTCATGCCACGAATTGCTCGCCGGCTCCTGAGTAATCATTGATGTCCCGTTTCTCGGCTCGCGTTTCTCGGCCCGTCCTACGGTCCGCTTGCCGAATCATCGCGTCAGGGCACTGCTGAGCGGTTTCTCGCGGGCCCCTTCGGCTTCGACGATGGGCCAGCTTGCCCGCAGCTCATGGCGGTAGGGACCGATGCGCTCCACGGGGATCGGGCGGAAGCCGAGCTTGAAGGCGGGCGAGTCGGGCTTGAGACGGTAATCGTCCTTGTCGGGGTCCACGAATTGCGGGTCGGCCACCAGCGAATGCTGGTCGAAGCCCATGGCCTGCCAGGCGGCCCACTCGTCCAGCATTTCCACTTCCCTTAGCGAAACGTCATCGACCCAGAGAGTGCCCGATTTCTCGGCGAAGTCGATCCGCACGCGGAATTTCTTCATTTGGTCGTTGTAGCCGCGCTCGCCGGGAGCCGGGATCTTATAGACGAACTCGCAGTCGGTCCAATCGGCGCCGACCTTTGCCTGGTTGGGCGAGTTGGCCCAGAAGTAGACGTTGGCCACGTACGACTGCAGCATCAAGGTCGCCTTGGCCCCGGGCTTCTGGGCCTTCATCTTCGCGGCAAGGCGATAGTAGTGTCCGGGCTTCGCCGCAATGTCCGTGCTCACCACCTGGGGATAGAACTCACGGCCATTGGGCTCCTTGCCGATGCCGCCGGTTATCATCAGGGCGCGTGTGCCGCGGGCCGATTCCTGTTCCACCACGGCGGCCTTGGCTTCTTGTGGGCGCATCTGCCAGGTCCAGTCCTTGGGCAGGGCCCCGGCCCGGCCTGCCTCGAAGCCAGGATTCGACACCAGGTTCTCCGAGATCGGCTTGCCCGCACGGGTTTGACCGGTCAAGAGCGGTCGATCGAAATGCCACACCAGATTGTTGTCCGACTCGTAATGATCCCAGGGCACGTTGCGGAAGCTGAAGAGCTTCGCCTGCGGATCGCGGTAGTAAATGATGTTCTTGCGGAACTGGTTGCCCGACATGATCTTGCCGTCGGGCAGCACGGCCTGGTTGGGGTGGATCTGCATGTTGCGCATCTTCTGCCAGGCGGGCTGGCCGGCCACCATCTCGTAGCCTTCGATCATGGTCTTGAGGTGGCTCTTCCAGTACGAATGCTCGCCGGTCCAGCCGTTGTACTCGACCTGCTGGAGCCGGCTTTCGGCGAAGATGTTGTTCTCGATCTTGTTGTCGCGCCCGTTGTGCAAATGGAGCCCGGCCTGCGGGCAGCGGACCACGATGTTGCCGATCACGTCCACACCGCCGGCATTGTCGTCGAGATAAACGC
The DNA here is from genome assembly GCA_964438165.1 of uncultured Planctomycetaceae bacterium. Classification (GTDB taxonomy): domain Bacteria; phylum Planctomycetota; class Planctomycetia; order Pirellulales; family Thermoguttaceae; genus CALFBP01. The sequence goes on from CAYTJV010000430.1 coordinate 2,833, forward strand.
CCCAGGCGAAGTGCGGCGAGACCCACCGGTCGCCCTCGCGGCCGTAGCCGAGGATATCGTGGAAGTAGTTGCCGCGAATGACCGTGCCGCGCGAAGAAATCCAGTCGCGCCCGCCCGTGTAAACCGCTCCGGTGTCCTCGGTCTCCAGGTTTACATGGCGGATGTGGTTGTACTCGATCATGAGGTTGTTGCCGCTGAACATGATGCCCATGCGCGGGCCGTCGTGGATGAGGTTGCGCGAGGCGCGGTTGCCCACGCCGTTTAGGGCAACGCCCACGCCCTGCTTATAGAACACGCCGACGTGGTGGATGTAGTTGTTGTCGACGTAGTTCTCGGCGGCGGCGAGCGTCTTCCGGTCGCCACCCGAGAGGGAAACGCCGTGGCTGCCGATCTCGAAGATGTCGCACCCCGCCACGCCGTTGCGGCGGCCGCCGTCGATCGACGCGCCGGAGCCGTGGTAGTCGCCCACGTTGCGGATCGTGCAGCCGGCGATCGTGCAGTCCTCGGTGTTCCGGAGCACAATCGCCGTCCCCTCGCAGCACTCGAAGGTCAGGCCGCGGAAGGTGATGTGCGACGCCTTCGGCCCGATTTCGAGGATCGTCCGCATGGTCGGCGCGTACACCGCCTTCTGTTCCAGCGCAGCCGGGGGCCAAAAGTAAAGGGTCGAGGTCTCGCGGTCCAAGTACCACTCGCCCGGGGCGTCAAGCTCTTCGAGGAGGTTGCGGACGTAGTACCGATCGCCTGGCCGGATCGGGTAGGAAGCATCGCCGGCCAGCGTCATCTGCCTTGTTTCGCGGTCGATGGCCTTGATCGGCACGATGTTGTTCCACCAGTTGTACCGCGGGAAGATGAACACCTCGCCGTCGGTGGGCCGGCTCCACGTTCTGCTGTCCTGAGCTTTGTAGATCAGGGTGTGGCGGTTCTCTCCAGGGATGTCCTGATACATGGACACCAACTTCCCGTCCACATAAGTCCAGCCGCCGCCATAGGGGTTTTGCGGGTCGTAATTCGGCCAGCGGGCCAGGTGCTGGCGGCGTCCGTCGAAGATCAATTGCCGGAAGTATTTCCCCTTGAGTCCCAAGGCGGCCAGATCGGCCTTGACGACCAACCCGCGATGCGGGACAAATCCGGTAATCTGCCGCCCGCCGATGAGGATCGGCTTCTCGTTCTGGTACGCCCGATAGACCACTGGGGCATCGGCCGTGCCGGAGTCTTGGGCCTCAAGCTTCAGCGTCTGTGGCAGGGCGTAGAGTCCGCCGCGGATGTGCACGGTAATGCCCTCGGCGGTGCCCGCCGCCTTCCGCTTGCGGATCGCATCGCGTACACGCTGGAGAGTGGCAAAGGGACCGTCGGTCTTTTCGGCGTTCGGGGCGGCGAGGCTGCCCGACCACGCATCATTCCCGTCGGGAGCGACATACAAGTCCGCGGCCTCGGCCGAGATGCAGCAGAGCGAAACGAGGAGCGCAATCGATTGGAGTCTCAGCATCGCGTAATCTCCTTCTATAGAAGTGCCTGTGGTCCCAGATTGCCCTTTGCCCGGGGATTGCGACAGTGGTAGAATGATTAGATACTTAGGTCCGTCCCGGGGCAATAAGGTGAGAGGAGGTTTGTATGAGGCCAGACGATGTCCTTCACCTGCTTCGGGCTAGGCCATTCCAGCCTTTCCGGATCTCGCTGTCCGACGGCAAACAGTACGAGGTACGTCATCCAGAAATCGCGATTGTCTCGCGTTCGACGGTTCTTGTGGGCATTCCTGGGTCCCGGGGCCTGGACGAACCGGTCGAGCAGGTTGTCACCTGCGCGCTGATCCATATTACGCGAATGGAAGTCCTCGACGGCGCTTCGACGGCCACCTGACGTCGGGAGCATCGAAAGGGAATCGTCACTGACATTCGCCGCCATAATCAGTGATGTCCCCTTTGCCCTCTTCCGCGTCATGGAATCTGGTGGACGATGACCGCGTTGTGCCGGCTGGCGGCAGCGCCGGTGCCGGTGATGAGCACGATCCGGTCGCCCGGCTCCAAGAAGCCTGCGCTAGAGCCGCGCTGGACGAGCCAGTCGAGCAGCTTGCCGCTTGTTTCGGCTGGGGCTCCCCGGATCGGAATAACGCCCCAGTACAGGCACATCCGCCGTAGCGAGGTCTCGCTCTGGCTGACGCCAATCACGGGCACGCTGTGGCGGTACTGGGAGATGCTCAGGGCCGAGAGCCCGCTGGCGCTGACCACCGCAATGAGTTTGGCGCCGATCTGCGCGGCGATCCGCCCGGCGGCCAGCGTGGTCGCTTCGGTGATCGGGTTGATCCCGTCGCCGGTCGGGATCGGCCCGTCCGGACAAAGGCGGCTCCGCGCTGCCGATTCGGTGGCCAGGGCGATGCGGTGCATCATCTCCACCGTTTCGCGCGGGTACTCGCCGATGGCCGTCTCGCCGGAGAGCATGCAGGCGTCGGCCCCGTCGAGGATCGCGTTGGCCACGTCGGTGGCCTCGGCCCGGGTGGGGATCCGCGAGTGCTGCATGCTGTCGAGCATCTGGGTGGCCACGATCACCGGCTTGCGCGCACTATGGCACGCCTGGATGATCCGTTTCTGCACCATGGGCACTTCGGCGATGTCGATCTCCACGCCCAGGTCGCCCCGGGCGACCATGATCGCGTCGGCCGCGGCCACGATCGAGTCCAGATTGGCCACGGCCTCGGGCTTCTCGATCTTGGCGACGACCTGCGTCTCGGACCCGTGCTGACGGAGGATCGCCTTGAGATCGACCACGTCGGCGGCCGTACGCACGAAGCTCAGCCCGACGAAATCCACGCCGACCGCGGCGGCCCAGGCGGCATTGTCGCGGTCCTGGTCGTTCATCGACGGCACGCTGAGCTTCGCGCCCGGCAGATTCACCCCCTGCCGGCTCCGCACCATTCCGCTCTGAATAATCCGGCAGATCGCCGAATCCGCGTCGACCTGCTCCACGACCAAGGCGACCATCCCGTCAGCCAGCACGACGCGGTCTCCGGGCCGCAGTTCGCCGACCAGCGGAGCGTAGGTAGTGACCAACTCCTCAGGCGACGAGGTTGTGGTGCCGGGCACGAACCGCACGCGCTGGCCGGTGACCAACTGGACCGCCCCTCCCGGCAGTTCTCCGAGGCGGATCTTCGGCCCTGCCAAATCGACCAGCACGGCCACCGGCGTCCCAGCGATGCGGCTCGCCTCGCGCACGTCGGCGAGCCGCTTTTCGTGCTCTTGCCGCGACCCGTGGGCCGTATTGATGCGGAACACATCGACCCCGGCTGCAAGGAGTTCCAGGAGCTTCTCAACGCCCTCGCACGCCGGGCCGATGGTGGCCACGATCTTCGTGTGACTCGGCCGCCGCTTGATGGACTCTTCGATGACGTTCACGGCTTCGTTCTCCGATTTTAGGCTCCGAGAGACAGGGCCGTGGGAGTTTGCCGGTCGCCTCGATCCGAGCTCTCGGGGATCGACTTCGCGGAAATCGGGCATCTCCGCAGTGTACCTGGAGAAGCGGACATCGGAAAGTGCCCGCGCCGCCTAACCCGTACGATCGGCCGCCCAAGGATCTCGATGAATCCTTGGCACGTGTATAGGCGCCGTAGTTGACGGGCCCGACTTCCGCGTAGAATAATGGGGGTGGAAATCGGCGATGTCAGCCGCACCGTGGAGGCTCCCGTGAACCTTGGTTCTGCGTGGCGAGAACTGTCATGAGCACGCTTACGATTCCGATTTCGGAAGAACGACTGGAACGCCTGATGGCGATTGCCCAGCAAGCCGGCGTGTCGCCTGAAGAGCTGGCCCGCGCCAGCCTTGAAGAGTGGCTGGATCGCCCACGCGAGGACTTCCTTCAAGCGGCCCAGCATGTGCTCAAGAAGAACGCAGAAC
>CAYTJV010000431.1:0-6716 GCA_964438165.1 uncultured Planctomycetaceae bacterium
CATCGCCTGTGAATGGTCGCGAGGGCGTGGCGGGCCAGTGGTGAGTTCCGGCAGCATACAGTACTTCTTTGGGCTGTTCATGCCGATCTTCGTCGCCATGCGAACATCGCTGGGCGAGGCGACCGACCGGACACGATCGTTCACGAGCGCGTTGCCCATCTCGGGGCAACGATGGGCCTGGATCCGGTTAGGTGGAGGGCTCGCCGTACTCTTGGCACCGATCCTGTTGTGGACCGTGATCATCTCTCTTTGCCTGGCGCTCGGCTGGATGAAGCTGCCCGGGCCTCCGTATCGGGGGAGCGTGAGCGCTCTATCGGGCATCGCACTCGTATGCCGCGACACCACCGTCCAACTGTCGTCGGCAACGTCGCTATATCTTCTGCTATCGCTCCTTGGGACGGCGTTGCGGATGGAAGCCCACGCGGGCTTCGTCGGCGCCGCAGTCGCGATCCTGTGGTACCTCGGTATGGACCTCGTGGGTCTCTTACACCGCAGCGCGCCGCCAGAGATGGCCGCATGGGTTGACGCGATGCTTCCCCGGGCAATGCACATCAGTTGCTTCTACGGCAGCGACCAAGGGCTGTACGACGAGCTACGGATATCGTGCGGGATGCTCGCTCCGCTCTTGGTCCAAGCGATCCTCCAATTCGCGATGGCCGCGTGGTTCGTGCGTCGCTACAGCCGAACACTCCCGGGTCGCGTCGTCGAGACGGTTCGAAAAGCCCCCTCACTCCTCTGGCGTCCCTGGTCGTTTGCCTTGCCCAATCGCGAGATCGCCCTGGCATGGCTGACGCTGCGGCAGTCGCTGCCGATGTGCCTGCCCGGCCTGCTGATCGCCTGCTTGACGGCGCTCTTACTCATGGTTGGCAGGTTCGTCCGCGGCGACCTTTTGGAAAGGTTCGCCGAAAGTTTGCCTACGAGTATGTTGATCATCGGCCTTCTGTGGTCCGCGGTCGTTGGGGCGGGGGTCTTCTCTGCGGAGATCGACTGGCGCGTCGGCGAGTTCTGGCGCACGCGGCCGATTCCGTTCTGGGGATTTTTCGCCACCAAGTTCTTCGTCGGCCTATTGGCCGTGCTGCTCGTGCTGGATGCAACGACGATCGCTGTCTCGTGGAGTTTTCCGAACTGGAACTGGGGGACCTACAAGGGCCTGAACTGGCCGTACATCGCCTGTATCGTGCCGCTGCACGCGGTGATGTTCGCCGTTGCCGTGGCCTGGACGTGCGTGTTGCGGCGACCGGTTCTCGGCGGAATGGCCGCGGTCGTCTCTTTTGCGCTGGTCGAGGCCGTCATCCATTGGTCGGACGCCGCCGCCCGCTCCCTCGATCCGATCGTAGTCTACGAGGGCCTCGGGCGTGGAGGGATCGGTTTCATGACCAACGACGACTATCCGGTCGTTGCGGCAGCGATGGGAGTAATCCTTATCGCATCGATCATGGTGGGAGGGCTCGCGCTACGGCGGTACGATCCGCGCCGGCAATCGGGCTGACCCCTCGACGAACTCCTGCGACACAGGCTGCTCCCGTTGCGAGAGCTAGCACCAAACTGTTTTTCGCGCGTTTCGTCAACGTGGAGAGGAGATGGATCAGCGAAGTCCCCACCGACCCCGTGTCGGTGGAAGCGGGTTTGGCGACTACGCGAGAGGCGACCGATCCAGCGAAATCCCCACCGACCCCGCGTCGGTGGAAGCGGGTTTGGCGACTACCGTGGTCGACGTAGTTGTCAAACCCCTTTCCACCGGCACGGGGCCGGTGGGGGAGAGCATGAACCGCCGTATCTAGAGTTGACGCCGTGCGGCCGCCGTAGTTGTCAAACCCCTTTCCACCGGCACGGGGCCGGTGGGGGAGAGCGAAAACCGGCCGTGACGAACGTGCGTGCCGGCGTGCCGCTGTGTAGTTGCCAAACCCGTTTCCACCGGCACGAGGCCGGTGGGGAAAGTCATGGCTTGCGGAACTGGGCGCGGTAGACCTTGCCGCCGCCTAGTCGCGTGCGACGCTCGAAGTGCGTGCGGTAGTCCAGGTCGCCCTCGGCGAGGATTTCGGGCACGTCGAAGGGGCCTTCCAAGCGGGTCTCGGACGAGATCAGGGCCATGCCGGTGTGGAAATACTCCTCGACGTCGGTCCAGTAGTGCAGCAGGCCGCCGGGCCGGAGTGCTCGCTCGATGTCTTGCACGAGGCTCTCCCGCATCACGCGGCGCTTCTTGTGCCGCCGCTTCCACCACGGATCGGGGAAATAAATGTGGACGGCGGCCACCGACTCGGCGGGCAGGATCTCCGCAAACAGGCGCGCGGCGTCGCCCACGACCATCACGGCGTTGGTCAGCCCTCGCCGCGCTAGTGCCGCGGCGCAGAATCGCGCGTAGCGCGGGGCGATTTCGATGCCGAGGAAATCCGTCTCAGGGCGGGCCGTCGCGGCGCTCTTCAAGAAAAGACCCTTGCCCGACCCCACCTCGACCTCCAACGGCGCCCTGTGCCCGAACAGGGCCTCGGCGCTCAGCGGACGCGGCAGCTCGTCCGGCGTCTTCAGGTAACGCGAGAGATCAATCTGCGGGTCGATCTTTCGTAAGGTGGGGCGGCCCATGGGGGAGAGGGGAGAAGGGAGAGGGGAGAAGGGAGAAGGGAGCGATCGGTGATCAGTGGTCGGCCGAGGGCAATATCAAGGCCACGCCCGGCGTTTCGCATTGTTCATTGCTCGGGACTCTGGAACAACTCCTCCGGCAGCGGAATGCCCATCAGGACCCCTTCGCAGACCATGTTGTCGCGGACCAGGCACTGGAATTCACTGGTGAGGATCACGCTGCGGACCTTGAGGAGGCGGCAGAGGATCACGAACCGCTCGCCCGGCTGAACCACGCCGCGGAAGCGAACATCCTTCAGCCCGCCGAAACCGACCACCGGCGTGTTCATCAGCTTGAACTTCTGGGTGAAGTAGCTGGCCAACTGAGCGGCGGCTTCGCACATCACCACGCCCGGCATCAGGGGCTTCCCCGGCATGTGCCCGCGGGCCCAAAACTCGTTGGGGCCAAGGTCCTTGTAGCCCACGCACACGGCGCTGGGTCGATCTTCGTAGACGATCGCCGTGAGCTGCTCCATCTCGAACCGCTGGCGGTTGTAGCGGCGGATCTCTTCGATGTCGGCAATGACGTGATTGAGGTCGTAGTTTGACGGATCAAGGATGAGCTGTCGCTTGGGCACGCCTTCCTCCTTCACAACGGGGCGCACAGCGAAACGCGGGCGCAGTCCGTCTGCGCCGCGACGATCACCCCTGTGCACAACCCGAGCCTTCGGCGCCTCCGGTCGTGACTAGGTGCGAACCAGTTTCCGCTTGGCCCGGCGAGCCTTGCTGCTGGCAGGACGCTTGCCGTGGTTAGCCTTCTTGATGACGCGACCTGGTTTGGCCATCTTCAGTATCTCGATGCTTCGTGGGTCCCAAAACCACGATCCTACCATACCCGCGCGGTGTCCGGAAAGGCCGCCGGAGGGTGCGTGGGAGGGATTGCGCCGTATTGGATGCAAAGGCTGGAGAAAATAGGCAATTTCACTGCGTAGGGGTTCCAGACCCCATTGTAGTTTGGCGTTAGATAGGCCGCATGGCGTCAGGCGATGGCTTCGCCCGGCGCTCCTCCACACACGTCCAGGAGCAACATGCCGTTTGAGTAGTCGATGGTCTGTGTGCCGGGCGGATTTCCGCGGGATGGAGCTACGGTCGGCCGCTTGAAATCGAGCAATCGAAGATCGTTGCGCGTCAATACCATTGGTAGACGTATTCGTGGAAACGATCCAGGACTGCGGCACGCTTCGAAGGACTGGCGTACTCCACCCAGTCGTCGCGAACAGCGATCAGTCTTTGAAAGAGGAGGCGTTCGGCGAGCTGAAACGCGGTCCAGCCCTGTTGCTCCTGCTCGTCGGCCGATCGTTCGGCCTCGATTGCCCGCTCGGCCAACATTGCCCGGATGCCCTCGCGAATGATCTCGTTGTCGCTCGCTAGCAGCGGGTGCAGGACGAGGATGCCCTCGGCGTTGATCGGGTGGACGCTGATTTGCACCGACGGCGCCAAATCGCCGGCGAGGACCCGATTCACGTTGCACGTGTGGACCAGTGCGTCGACCGGGGTCAGGGCGAACAGATAAACCACCAAGGCCAGGGCTGCCAGGTGACGGCGCAAGAGCCACACGAAATCATGGTTCCAGACGATTTTCCATACCACCAGGATGACTCCGGCGACCACGGCCGAGACGCCGAACAGCGCAACAGTCCGCATCCGCGTCATTCCGTTGAAGGCGACGTAGATGTGCAGCCGGTTGTAGACGGTCGCCGCCAGCACCAGGTTTTCGGCCGACCAGATCCACGCCAGGCGGCGGACCCGGGGCACGCGAGGGTCGCGGAGAACGCCTCCGCGGAAGATCAACGACAGCACCACCGTGGCCAGCGCCAGGCTGGCCGTGAGCCAGGCCGCCCCCTCGTGGGCATACCCGGCGTAATAGAAACCTTTGGGGAAATCGCGAAACCAGAGCGTCCTGAACTCGAACACCAGGTAGACGATGAAGAGCACGATCAGCGCCACGAGTGTGTTGCGCAGGGCCGGATAGAGCGGCGATTCGGCCGGTGTTCGGGTCTTGTCCGGTCTCGGTTGGTCCTCGATCGAGAACTTGACGAGCACCGACCGGCGCAGGACCGGCCGCAACATGCCAATCGCCACCCAGGCGGTGACGAGCCAGAAGAGGACTTCCATCCCGCTTAGCGAAAGGCGCTCGATCCAGTCGGCGAGCGAGCGGAACGCTCGATCCATCATCTCCACAAAGGAGGTGGCCAGATCGGGATTGGCCAGGATGAACAGCGTGCCGAATAGGGCCAGCGCCGCCACGGGCAAGACGACGCTGAGCCAATGCACTCGCACAATCTTCGGGCTGAGCTGACTCGCCGATCGCGCGTAATGCGCCAGGCCCGCGCCGCCCGCCACGACGGTCTGAAGGGCGTAGGCCGCCACATCCAGCACGTAGAGACGCCGGCCGGCGATGACCATGGCCGATGTGACCAACAAGGCGAATCCCACGGCCGCGCTCAGCACCGACCCAAGCCAGATCATCCGCGCCGCGAGCACCACGAGCATCGCGACGACGATCCACAAGCTCGCGCGGAGCTTGGGACATGGGCTCCCCGCCAGCAGCAATCCGGGCGCCGCAAGGAATAGGGCTGCATAGCCCGCAAACCCCTGCCCGCGATACACGGTCAAGTCCGACAGCACCACCAAGAGCAGGACAGAGAGCAGTTCTCGCCACCGCAATGGCGCCGGCTGCGGAATTGAGGACGACCATCGGCCGCAGGCCCCAGGCGGATTCCGCCAAACAGGGGCGGGTTCCTTTGAGACGACCGCCGAATCTGCCACGATCGGCTCGGCCGTTGCCGCGTCAGGGCTTGGCGCGCCCAAACGCGGAGAGATCGAGACCGCGGGATCGATGGTGGCATGACTTGGGCCAAGGTCGTCCGACTGCGGGGGCGTGCCTGCCGGATGGGATGGGTGCGTCATGGTAGGTTCCTTTGCTCCGCCGTCCCGCTGGTCTTTTTCTTCTGCGGCAGAGGGCGAATCTTGATGTTGCGGTACTCGATGCGGGCGGTATGGTCCTGGAGGCAGATGTGGCCCTTCATGGGCGGCTGGTGGAATCGCTCCATGTTGCGGAACTTGCTCTTGGCCACCCGGGCGTTCCAATCGTCGCTCCCCAACTCGTACTCCAGCAGCTTCACGCCGTTGAGCCAGTGCTCGACGTGGCGGCCGTTGGCGACGACCCTCGCGGCGTTCCACTGGCCGCGCGGGCGCGATGCGTCTTTCACCGGGGCGTACAGGTCGTAGCACGCCCCCGCCAGTTGGCGCACGTCGCGGCCGCGATAGGCGGCGTTGTCGAGGATTTGCACCTCCGGCCCGGTGTGCCATGAGGTCACGGCATTCTCCGAGGCCCGCAGCACGATGCCGCTGTTGCCCGCCCGGTCCACGATCTTCCAGTCGAGCTTGATCTCGAAATCGCCGAACTGTTCGACGGTAACGATGTCGTCGCCGCCTCCGGCGCCTTTGCCGCCCGCCCCGCCGCTGACGCGCACCAGGGCGCCGTCGATCACCTTCCAGCCGGGCGGCATTTTATCCATCTTGTAGCCGCGCCAGCCCTCCGTGGTCTTGCCGTCGAACAACAGCCGCCAGCCGGCCTGCTTCTCCTCGTCCGACAGGCGATTGGCCGGTTGCACCCCCGGCTGGGCCGCCACCAGGGCGAGAACCAACGGAAACGCGTGGAGGTGTACGATCATGGCAGTCGCTCCTATTTCTCGTTGCGATGGAAACTCGATTCGTTACGACGGAATTCACTCTACCGGGGTCGGAGTGGGATTTCCACTGTCCCCCGGAGAATCCCGGTCCGGCCTGACCGCAAAGAAACGCTGCCCTCAGCCGAAAGCTCTCGCTTGTTCCAGGGTTCGCCGGCGGGCTATAATGCTAGCACCAAACGGCTTTCCGCGCGCATCTCGTCAACATTGAGAGGCGACGGATGCCGCGAAGTCCCCACCGACCCCGTGTCGGTGGAAACGGGTTTGGCGACTACGTGAGAGGAGACCAACCCAACAAAGTCCCCACCGACCCTGCGTCGGTGGAAACGGGTTTAATAACTACCGTGGCCGCCGTAGTCGCCAAACCCGTTTCCACCGGCACGGGGCCGGTGGGGAGGACGACAACCG
>CAYTJV010000432.1:0-2251 GCA_964438165.1 uncultured Planctomycetaceae bacterium
ACGGAGGGGGGCTGGATCTCTGTTAGGGAGCGGCGGTTCGATTGACCAGGTTGATCGCACCCCACTCGACCCAGGCCCGCTCGTCCTGGCTGTACTGAATCAGATCCACCGTCGCTTCACGATGGTGGTATGCGCCCAGGGATACAACCAGAGGGGCGAACTGCGCCGCACTGCGTGCGGGGATATCGAACTGCGCGATCGGCAGCCCGTCGACGCGGACCTCCAGCTTGCTGGGCGTGGCCTCCGGCGGACGGCAAACGAACAGCAGCAACTGGTCTCGGTACGGCCGTGGCACGAGCTTGCCAGAGAGCCGCAGGGGCTCTTGGCCGACGGCGGTGAGCAGTCGGTAGCCGACGTCGCGCGGATCGCTCTCGTCCCAGCGGCTCACCAGCCGGACGGCTTCGGCATCGCCCATCGCGGCCTTCCAGCCCTGCCAGGCGGCGATTCGCCGCGGTGCGCGGCGGAGCACTTCGCTCGGCACCCGCTCGGGGTCCAGCGTGACCGCCGGCTCCAGCCAGTCCAGCGCGTCGCGGATATCCAGTGGATCGGCGCCCGGCGGCCGGCCCACGTGGGCAGGATCGACCTGGAGAATCAGCCGCTCCGGCGGATTGGGCGCGCCGGGCAGCGCCAGCGGCCCCGTGTCGAGCACCTCGCCGGAGCCGACGATCCAGTTGCTCGCATAGATCGGCTGCGTGCGGGTCGAGCCGAGGTAAATCCTGGTTTTCACGCACCCGCCGTGTCCCACCAGGTGATCCAGTCCCAGCCGGGTGCGGAACGCTCGGGCCGCGGCAGGAAGCGGGAACTCCAACTCGCTGGCCGCATGGACCCCGAACCCCCAGGAAAACGCCGCCCCGCCGCTCTCCAGCGGCCCCGATTCCACGTTCCGCTCCAACTGCCACGGCCAATGGCTGCCCAGATCGGACTGGCTGCGGGCCGTGGCCGGCTCGATCCGCGTCAGGGGGACCTCGTGCGGCATGAAATAGGCCCGCACGCGGATCGTATCGTGTCGAATCCAGAGCGGATCCAGACACCACGCCGGCTGGACGAGGTGATACCAGTTGGCAGGCTGCTCGGCGGCGCCGTGCGGCCGGGCTTGGAATCGCTCCGTGGTCCCCGTGACCCGGATGCCCGTCGTCGTCTCCCAGCGCACGAGCCGGGCGCCAGGGCCGGGGCTCAGCCCGGACAGTTGGTCGAAATAGGCGTCCCAGGGATCGATCGGCGGGAAGTGCAGCTCGGCGGTCTCCCCCAGGCCGAACTCGCGGATTCCACCTTCCCGCAGCACTTGCACTCCCGCAGCCGAGAACCGCACGGAACGGAAGGTCACCTGCCGTCCGTCAGCCAAGAAGAGCGTGCGCGGTTGATAGCGATGCGTTACACGCTGCCACACGATCCGCTTCAGCCAGGGGAGCGTGACGCGGAGGTTCGAGCGCGACGGCCCGTCAGGCCGGTCCACTGGCGTCGAGACGGCCACGGTCATGTGGGGCGCGAGGCGACGATAGGGCCCTTCGGTCCCGTCGCTGTAGCCAACCACGCGGCCTGGCAGGCAGTCCCCGCCCACCAGCTCGATCGTCGCGTCGGGCGCGCCGGCCACCGGCAGCGCGTTGTCGATCAGCCAGCGAATCGGCTGGTTCGGGTCGAACAGATCGCGGCCAGAGAGCTTCGGCGACGACTTGGTCTCGTGCCACGGAGCGAGCGTCTCGCCGGTCAGACGCGTCCCGTCGATCCACTGGCCGGTGTAGCGGGTGGGGTCCGGGCGAGGTTTGGCTTCGCCTCCGTGGGCCGACGCGCCCATCGCCAGCACGAGTACCGCCAGACAAATGGCGCGCGCGATCCGCGCCGATGGCAATTGACGCCCGATCCGGCAGGCGGCGATGGGGCGGGCAACGTGGAAATCCCAAACTATCACTGAATCGTGCAAGTCCATTTAGCACTCGGAAACCGTGGGGCGCGGGGCTATTATCCACCAATAGCATTGTGCGGCCCGTGCCGGTCTGAAGTCAACTGTCTCAGTCGTAGGGCAAGCTGCCAGCTTGCCCATGGGTAGTACCGGGGCAAGCTGGCAGCTTGCCCTACGACCCTCGCCTGCCAACCGTTGCACCAGAAGCGGCTTGAACGCCAAGCCCTTACCCAAATCGGCGGGGGATGCTATACTGGATCGGTTTGCACGATTTCGGGAGGGCACGGGAAGGACCGTAGGGAGGGCGCTCCCTACAGGCTGGCATCACCCGCGCGCCGATCGTCATTCTTGGTT
>CAYTJV010000432.1:2351-6688 GCA_964438165.1 uncultured Planctomycetaceae bacterium
GGAGGGCGCTCCCTACAGGCTGGCATCACCCGCGCGCCGATCGTCATTCTTGGTTAGCAGGATCGCCTCGTTGAAAAAGTTGCTCCTCGTTCTTCTGAAAATTGGGATCTCGGTCGCCATCCTCGCGTATCTGGTGTACCAGGCGCATGCCAACGAGGTCTTCCCCGATCTGGCTGCCCGCGAGAAGGACTGGAAGCTTCTGGCAAGCGCTGTCGTAGCTTACGTTGCCGCGCTTGCGATTACGATCGTTCGGTGGTGGTACCTGGTGCGGGCCCTGGGGATCGATTTTTCTCTGCGCGAGTCGTTCCGACTGGGATTCCTCGGGTTCCTCTTCAATCTGGCGCCGATGGGGGGGATTCTCGGCGGCGACCTGCTCAAAGCGGTGATGCTCGGCCGGCACCAGCCCGCTCATCGCGCCGAGTCGTTGGTCACGGTGTTCGTGGATCGGGTGATTGGGCTGTACGTGATGTTCTTGGTCGCATCGACCGCAATCCTTGCCACCGGGATTTGGCGTCTGGAGGCGACCAGCGTGCAGATTGCCTGCAAAGCGGTCTGGCTGCTGACCGCCGTTGGGACCGTGGCGGTGATCGTGCCGCTGGCGCCCGACCTGACGCGCGGCAGGTCGACGGAGCGGGCCGGCCGGATCCCGTATATCGGACGGCCCTTGAAAAAAATGATCCTGGCAGTGCGAATGTACCGGCTCCGAATTCCCGTCTTGTGCGGCTGCGCCCTGGCGACGGTGGCCGTACACAGCCTGTTCGTACTGGTGGTGTACTGGATTTGCGCAGCCCTGTTCTCCCCCCATCCCACGCTTGGCACGCATTTTGTGGTCACTCCGGTAAGCTCTGCCACGGCGGTGATTCCGATCAGCTTGGGTCCGTTCGAGTTCGTGCTCGACGCGCTCTACGCCGCGATCCCCCTGCCCGACGGCAGCCACATGGCCCGCGGACAGGGCTTCGTGGTCGCCCTCGGCTACCGCGTGATCACGGTCATCATCGCGGCGATCGGGCTGTTCTACTATCTCGGCAGCCGGCGGGAAGTGACCGAGGTGATGCACGAGGCCGAGATGGAAGCTCCGGCGGAGAGCGTGCCGTGAGGGGTTAGGGGTTAGGCACACTCCGTGTGCCGTCCGCGGGTCACGGCACACGGAGTGTGCCTACTACGTTGGAGTCGAAGGAAAGGCCGAGGGCGCCGAGACGGTGCTGGAAGGTCCGCTCGAACTGGGCCTCCTGCTCGGCGGTGAAATAGGCGGCCGAGTCGCCGATGCGCCCTTTGCGCAGGAAGGCGTTCATGGTGAACCCCCGCTCCCACATCACTTCGGTGGCGTGGTCGAACAGCAACTCGTGCTGTTTCATGTAGGCGAAGGAGCACCGCTGGAGGATTCGGGGCATCTGGTCGGGCGCCACCTGGAGGCCGCAGAAGTCGATGATCTTGCGGATCGCCCCCTCCAGGTCGCCGATCATGTCTTCGTATCTCAGAAAAAGCACGTTGGCCCGGTTGCGATGCCGCCACCAGCCGCGCACGTGCTGGAACCATGAGCCGTACGCCACCCAGCCGCGCATGAACTGCTTGAAGAACCGATCGAAGCCACGCCGGTAGCGGAAGTGCGACCTGTAGAAATTGAAGAACGAGACGGCCACGTCCTTCCCGTTCCGCGCCACGTAGATGTACTTGCACTTCCGCTTGGGAGTGAACAGGTACGGCAAATGGCTCTTGAAGATCCGGGGCGAGGGCAGCTTCTCCAGATCGCGCCGGTTGACCGCCGCCCGCTCGAACCAGGGGCACACCTCCGCAATGTGGCCGATGTTCATCTCCCCGTCAGTGGTTAACTGGTAGAGGATCATTTGCATCCAGGTCGTGCCCGATCGCGGGTAGGTGACGATGAAGACGTCGTCCGGCCGGGCCTTGTAGTCCAGCAGGATGAGGCGGAGATAATCGATCGCAATCGACACGCCGCGCACAGCGAAAGAGGCCCCATAGAAGATTGTGCTAACCACCCACAGGAGTAGCGACAGCGTCTTCCTCGTGAAATCGAGTACCATCGGTGCGGCTCTCTCGGCAGGAAACCCTTACCCAGCCAATTATGCTACGTTGCCGAGTCAGAGTCATCTCAAAGAGCAAACGAATCACGAAAACACGAAAGAACGAAAACACGAAATAGCCAACAGAGGGGCTTTTTCCGAGCATTCGTCATTCTCTGCATCTTTCGTGCTTTCGTCCTTTCGTGCTTTCGTGATTGCCCGATTTCCTTGCTAGAGCGTCAATTCTCGATCCGCAGATTGCACAGATTGTCGCAGATTCGGACAATGCCTTGTTCTGCGTCAATCTGCGTCATCTGCGGATAATCGACGGCAATTCCTTCGAGACTAAAGCTGGAGAAAGCAGCGAACCGACGCTTATTCCGGGACCCCGACGGATCGGGTAAATTGTTCCTGTAAGGAGCATCTCTCGACGCCCACCGTAACCAGGCCCCCCGAATGCGTTTTGCGACGCTCGTCTTGACCAACATTCGCCGCCGGCCGACGCGTTCGGCCTTGACGGTCAGCGGGGTTGCGATTGCCGTCACGGCGGTCGTAGCGCTGGTAGGGATTGCCCGGTCGTTTGAGAAGACCTTGCTGGCGATCTACCAATCACGGGGGGTCGATCTGATCGTGGTCCGTGCCGGCGGCGTGCAGCGTCTGGGGAGCGTGCTCGACGAGAAGCTGACCGACAGGGTCCGTCAACTGCCCGGCGTGAGCCGAGTCTCGCCGGCCCTGGCCGAGGTCGTATCGTTCGAGAAGCTCGACATCTTCGGCGTCTTGGTCCGCGGCTTGCCGCTGGGGAGCTTCATCCTCGACGACGTCAAGGTGGTTGCCGGTCGGCGTCTCCAGCCGGGCGACAAGCGGGCCGTGATGCTGGGCACGGTCATCGCCAAGAACCTCGATACCGGCGTGGGCAAGGAACTCGAGGTCGTCCCCGGCAAGCCGTGCGAGGTGGTCGGCATCTTCGAGAGCCACAACCTCTTCGAGGACGGCTCCATGATCATGCCGCTCGAAGAGCTCCAAGAGCTCATGGACCGCAAGGGCGAAGTGACCGCCCTGATGGTGATCACCGAAGAGAAGTCCAAGGCGGCCCTCGATGCCCTGCGGGAGCAAATCACGTCGCTCGCCCCGCAAATCGAGGTCCTCCTAACCCGCGAGTACATTGAAACCGCGATCGAGGTCCGCCTCGCTCGGGCGGTGGCCTGGCTCACCTCGACGATCGCGCTCATGGTCGGCACCATCGGCATGATCAACACCATGCTCACCGCGGTCTTCGAGCGGACCCGGGAACTGGCCATCCTTCGCGCGATCGGCTGGCGCAAGGGGCGGGTGATGAAGCTGATACTCTGGGAGTCGATCGTGCTCGCGCTTGCCGGCGCGGTAACAGGAACGGCCCTGGCGATCGTCATTACCCAGGTGCTCAGCCGGCTTCCCGCCGCGGGGAGACTGGTCAGTGGGGAGATTTCATCCGGGGTGATTCTCCAAGGGTTCTTGATTGCCACGCTCGTCGGGCTGATCGGCGGACTGTTTCCCGCGTTTCGGGCAGCCCGGCTTGTGCCCACGGAGGGGCTCCGCCATGAGTAGCCCCGCCGGCGACCACCGCGTGCTCTTGCGCACCGAAGGCGTGAGCAAGCTCTATCGCGACGGCCGGGTCGAGGCCCTGGTCGACGTTTCGCTGGAAATCGTCCGCGGCGAGTACGTGGCCGTGATGGGTCCCAGCGGAAGCGGCAAGTCGACGCTGCTGAACGTCCTCGGCGCACTCGACCGGCCTACGCACGGCGAGGTCTATTTCGAGGGCCAGGCCCTGGGGGCCATGAAGAGCCTCGACCGCTATCGGGCCGAGAAGCTGGGGTTCATTTTTCAGTCGTTCCACTTGTTGCCCACGCTCACCGCACTCCAGAACGTGCAGATCCCCATGTTCGAGACCCGGCTCTCCGCCGCCCAGCGAGCCCAGAAGGCGGCCAAAATGCTGGAACTCGTCGGCATGAGCCATCGGGAGGGCCACGTGCCGGCCGAGCTTTCGGTGGGCGAGCGTCAACGGGTGGCGATCGCCCGGGCCTTGGCCAATGGCCCCGTGCTCCTCCTGGCCGACGAGCCGACCGGGAATCTCGACTCGAAGACGGCGGCTGAGGTCTTCGATCTCTTCGAGCGCCTGCACCGCGAGCACGGCATGACGATCGTGCTGGTAACGCACGATCCCGGCCTGGCCGCACGCACCCAACGGATCGTCCACATGCAGGACGGCCGGATTATTTTCAGCCCCGAAGGGGCGTAATACGATAGCCCAGGGCAACGCCCTGGGGAGGAGTCGAGCAT
>CAYTJV010000433.1:0-6686 GCA_964438165.1 uncultured Planctomycetaceae bacterium
CCACCACTCCCCGCATCACGCGCCGGGGATGCAGCACGCCGGGCGGCAGTTGATCGGCGGGGAAGTAGGGCGGGGCGAAGCAGAACACGTCGGTGTTGGCCACCGGCTTGGCCCCCATGCCCGTGCCCATCGGATCGCGGATCACGCCGCCGATGCCGGTGTTGGCCCCGCCGTAGGGCTCCAGGGCCGAGGGGTGATTGTGCGTCTCCACCTTGAAGACCACATGGTGCTTGTCGTCGAAACGGACCACGCCGGCGTTGTCCTCAAACACGCTCACGCACCAGTCATGTTCGCCCAACTCGCGGCGGATCTTGGCCGTTGCGGCGAAGATTGTCTCTTTCAGCATATTGTCGAATCGCCGCTCGCCCGACTCGTCGCAATAGCGGATCCGTCCGGCCAGCGTCTTGTGGCTGCAATGCTCGCTCCACGTTTGCGCGAGGGTCTCGATCTCCACGTCCGTAGGGTCGCGGCCCAACGTGCGAAACTGGTCCTGGATGGTCTTCATCTCCGCCAGCGAGAGGAAAAGCTGCCCCTGGCGGCTCAGCCGCTCCAATGCCGGAGGATCCATCGAACGGATGGGGACCGTGACCAGCTTGAACGTGAAGGGCGATCCCAACTCCAAGTGCGTGAAGTTCAGCGGACCGACGATCACCTGCTCAATGGCATCGTTGGCCAGGACCTTCGTGCATAGCAATTGCAGTTTGTCGTCTGGAAGGGGGGATATCCAGTACTTCTTGAGCGTGCGGACCACCTCGGCGCGGCAGCCGAAATCGGCGATCGCCGCCATCGCGCTTTGGGCCACGGGATCCATGACGCCGGGCTTGGGCAGGACGTGGATGAGGCACATGCGCCCGTCGGGTGGCTGGTACAGGATGGGGTCGCCGACCGAGGCGACCGTCGTCTCTTCGACGATGCGGTCGGCCAGCAGCTCGTCGGCGATGCGCAGCGCCTGGTCGCGCTCCAGATCGCCTTGAATCAAGTAACCCCAGCCGGCGGTCACGGCCAACCGTTCTGCCAAGCCCAGGTCGGCGGCCTCGGCCGCAACGCGGCTGGCGGCCAGATTGGGTTGATCGGGCCGCGGATAGATGTCAACTTCCCAGAGCATCGCGATTCTTCTTCGCCACAGCCAAGAGGTTTCGGAGGTTCTCTTCGTCGCCCGTCTCAATGGCCGCCCGCAAGGCCGAAAGCTCGCGCTGGTATTTCCCCAGCGCCCCCAGCACGTTCTCGCGGTTCTGCACGAAGATGGGCGCCCACAGCTCGGGATCGCCGGAGGCGATCCGCGTGGTGTCGAGCGCGCCCATTCCCGTGAGCCGGACCCGGTTTCCCGGAAGGAGGGCCGCAAAGCCGGCCGCGGCCAAGGGCGGAACGGGGCTGGGGAGGGGAAACGCGCGATCGTGGTCCTCGGGCGGCATCTGAACGACCACGGACCCTAACGCGGACCAAAAGGACTCCAGCGTATCGAAGTCCTCGGCATGGGTATTCTTCGTCGGCGTGAGAATCACGATCCGGCCCTCGAACAGATCCGCCTTGGCGTGGACCGCTCCGGTCTTCTCGCTGCCGGCCAAAGGATGCCCGCCGAGGAATCGGCAGCCACGCGGCATTTGTCCGTCGAGGGCCTCGACGATCACTCGCTTCGCGCTCCCGGCGTCGGTGATCAGCGCCGCCTCGGGACAATGCGTTGCGGCCTTGCGCACGTTCTCGACGATTCGCTGGACGGGCGTGCAAACCACCGTCAATTCCGCGTCGGCCACGCCCTTGGCCAGGTCGACTGTGGTGGTGGTCACCGCGCCAATCCGGCGGGCAGTCCTCAGGCTTGCTGAACGCCGCCCAACGCCGACGACCACATCGGCGATTCCCCGTTGGCGCAAGGCCAAGCCGATGGAGCCGCCGATCAGCCCAACGCCCACAATGGCGACCGTCTTGAAATGCCGCATGTCCGCTTTCCGCAGTGTGCGTAAGTCGAAGTGCCCATTCTAACAAACCGGGGGAGCGTTGGGTCAGGGCCCCTTCCGGGGGCCAACGGGCGACAAGAGCGAGTGGCTGGCTTGGCGTCTTTGCGCCTTTGCGTGAGCCCCATTTCTTCCTCACGCAAAGGCGCAAAGAACGCCGAGTGGCCAGCTTGGCGTCTTTGCGCCTTGGCGTGAGTCCCATTTCTTTCTCACGCAAAGGCGCAAAGGCGCAAAGAACGATGCGTTATAATCAGATCCATACCAAGCAGACACATTCTACCCATGAGCAAACTGCCGCCGTCTCGGTTTTTCCCCCCTGCCGATCAGGCCGACGAGGACGGCCTGCTGGCGATCGGCGGCCGTTTGACGCCGCAGTGGTTGCTCGACGCCTACCAACATGGCATCTTCCCGTGGCCCCACGCTGAGATCGACGACCCCATGCTCTGGTGGTCGCCCGATCCCAGGGCGATCGTCGAGTTCGAGCGGTTCCGCGTCCCAAGGCGATTGTTGCGCACCTGCCGCAGCGGCCGATTCGAGGTCACCTGCGATCGCGATTTCTCGGGCGTGATCCGCGGCTGTGCCACGGTCCCGGGACGCGTCCGGGCAACCTGGCTCACCCCGCGAATGATCCGCGCCTACATCCGGCTTCACGAGTTTGGCCACGCTCACAGTGTGGAGGCCTGGCACGATGGCGTCCTGGCGGGTGGCACGTACGGCGTGGCGATCGGCGGCCTGTTCGCCGCCGAATCGATGTTCTTTCGCGTCTCCGATGCCTCCAAAGTGGCCCTGGTGGCCCTGGTGAACCACCTGCGGGCCCGCCACTACCAACTCCTCGATATCCAGCAGTTGACCGCCCACACGGCGCGATTTGGCGCCACCGATATCCCCCGAAATGAGTATTTGAGGCGATTGGCAGTCGCGATTCGGCAGCCGGTCTCGTTCGGCGATCACATCCAGACCCCCATGCCGAATGGTCCGCCGCCATAAAGCCGCGACCGCTGGTCGCGATTTGCTTCGTCTGGGTCGCGGAGGTTGTTAAGCTCCTTGAAAAAAGGTTACAGTAAGGCCAATACTTGGAGCCTAACTCAGCGACCCAACTCTCAGATAGCATCTTCATGGAAGTCGAGGTACTGGACTAGGAGCCTATCCCAAAACTTCCGAAGTCTCGAAGACTTCGGAAGTTTGCGACTGCCCACCGCAGTTTCGGGATAGGCTCTGAAGAACGATCGGGCAGACGAGCAAGTTATTTGGTTACCCCTAGGAGAAGCGTTATGCCTCATCAGAGATCGACGATGACGCGGCGGCAGCTCTTGGCTGGCGCCGTTAAGGCCGGCGCCGTGCTGGCAGCCCCGCTGGTGATCCCCGGCCGCGTCCTGGGCAAGGACGGGGCGGTTGCGGCCAGTGAGCGGATTACGTTGGCGGGCCTGGGCATCGGAGGGCGCGGCGGCTACGTGCTCGGCTGCATGATGGACGAGCCGGTGATCCAGTTCGTGGCCATTGCCGACCCCCAGAAGACTCGCCGCGAATCCGTCAAGGAGAGGACCGAAAAGAAGTACGGTCCCGGCGTGGCCACCTACCGCGACTTCCGCGAGATGCTCCCCCGCGAGGACATCGACGCGATGTTGATCGCCACCGGCGACCGCTGGCACACGATGGCCTCGATCTACGCGGCCAAGGCCGGCAAGGACGTCTACTGCGAAAAGCCCAGCTCGATGACGATCGTCGAGAGCCAGGCCCTGGGCGACACGTACCGGCGTTACGGACGGATCTACCAGGCCGGCACGCAGCGGCGGAGCATCAGCAACTTCCTCTTCGCCGCCGATTTGTGCCACAGCGGCAAGCTCGGCAAGCTGACGGCCGTCCACGCCAACACCCTCGATCCCGCCGTGAGGCACGACTGGCTCCCAGCCGAGCCCGAGCCCCCCAAGGACCAATGCGACTGGGACCTCTGGCTCGGGCCGTGCCCGTGGCGGCCCTACAACCGGCACTACGTGGCCGGCGGCTGGCGGGGCTTTTTTGACTTCCACGGCGGCGGGATCCTCGAATGGGGCGCGCACACGGTCGACCTCTGCAATTGGGCCGGCACGAACGACCAGAAGATCCCGATCCGTTACGAGCCGACCCCCGGCGGCTGCATCGCCACCTACGACGACGGGCTGAAGCTCGTCATGCGCGAGCAGGGTTGGATGGGCCTGGGCACGTGCAGTGCCCGCTACGAAGGCGAGGACGGCTGGGTCGAGACCGGCGACAGCGGCCGGCTCGAGTTCTCCTCGGGCCAGCTCCGCGCCGAGCAGAAGCAGTTCACCGAGGCGGGCACGTCGGCCGTCAGCCACGTGAAGAACTTCCTTGAATCGGTCAAGACCCGCAAACCCGCCCACTCCAACGCCGAGGTCGTGGCCCGCAGCCACATCATCTGCCACGCGGCCTACATCGCCTGGCAGTTGGGCCGGCCGCTCCAGCTCGACCCGGTCAAGGTGGAGTTCGTCGGCGACGCGGAGGCCAACCGGATGCGGTCGCGGGCGCTGCGCGATCCGTGGCGGATTTGACGGAAGGATGAAAGATGAAGGATAAGAGATAAGGGATGAACGTCTGTAGGGAACGCCCTCCGTGGCGTTCCGTTTGCGTGGGTTGCGGCGTCCATGGCGATTCTCGGAACGCCACGGAGGGCGTTCCCTACAGGTCCGGTTACGATGCTAAGGAGATTCTGAAGATGCACAGATTTCGATATGTCGTGATTGCTTTGTTGATGTTTGTTGCGGCTGCGCCGGCGGCGGCGTGGGCCCAGACGAATGCCAAGGAAATCCTGGCCTTGCCGGCGGCGAAGCTCGTCGAGATTCTCAAAAGTCCCGACGCGCCGGTCTTCGACAAGGCCAAGGCGTGCCAGCGTTTGGCCGTCGTCGGGACCAAGGATGCGGTTCCCGCCCTGGTCGCGCTCTTGCCCGACGAGAAACTGAATCTCTACGCCCGGTTTGGGCTGGAGGGGATTCCCGGTCCGGCGGTGGACGCCGCCCTGCGCGAGGCGGCCACGAAACTCCAGGGCCGGCAACTCGTGGGCGTGATCGACTCGATCGGCCAGCGCAAGGATCCGCAATCAGTCGGGATATTGAAGGGATTGCTGGGTGACAGTGACCCCACGGTCGCTTCAGCCGCCGCAGGAGCCCTGGGCCGGATCGGCACGCCCGAGGCCGCCAACGTCTTGCTTGGGGCCGCCATCGGGGACATGTCTTTGCTAATCCCGGTCGCCGACGGCTGCCTTGCCTGCGCCGACAGACTTGTTGCCGATGGCAGGAAGGCCGAAGCGGTTGCCTTGTACGATGGTCTCATCAAGGCGCGCGCTCTTCCTGCACACATCAAGGTCGCCGCGCTCGGCGGACTGGTTCGGCTTCGGCCGGCCGAGGTGAAAGACCTTCTCTTGGCGCAAATCCGCAACCCCGACAAAGCATTCTTTAACTTAGGCCTGGCCGCCGCTCGCGAAACGCCCGGCGCGGACATCACGGCGGCCCTGGCCGGCGAGCTCGAAAAGCTCCCGCCCGAGCGGCAGGCATTGTTGCTCCGCGCCCTCGGGGAACGCAAGGAGCCCGTCCCATTGCCGGTCGTGCTCGCCGCGAGCAAGAGCAAGTCGGCGGCAGTGCGCGAGGCGGCGATCCGCGTGCTGGCGCGGCATGGCGATGCCTCGGCCGTGGCGCTGCCGCTGGAGGCCGCCCTTGGCGAGGGCGAGGTTGCCGCCGCGGCGAAGGAGGGCCTCAAGGGCATTTCAGGCCAGGAGGTCGATGCCGCGATCGCGGCCAAGCTCTCCGGCGCCGATGCCAAGGCCAAGGCAGTGCTCTTCGAGCTTGTCGGTGCTCGTCGACTCACGGCCGCCGAGCCGGCGGTGCGTGCCGCCCTAAGCGACGCCGACGAATCCGTCCGGCTCGCCGCCATCACCGCGATGGGCCAACTGGTGGAGCTCAAGGACCTGGAACTGCTCATCAGCCGGGCCCTAACAGGCGCCGGGGCGGAGGGAACCACTGCCCAACGGGCCCTGAGGACTGCCGCCTTGCGCATGGGCGATCGCGAGGGCTGTGCGGCCCGGCTCGCCGAATGCCTCAAGGGGACCTCCGCTGTCAATCAGGGCTACCTGCTCGAACTGTTGGGCAGGATCAGCGGCCCCAAGGCGCTCGAGACCGTCACGGAGAGCGCAAAATCGAGCGATCCGGCAGTCAAGGACGCGGCCACTCGGGTGCTGGGCAGTTGGGTCAACCCCGACGCAGCCCCGAGCCTGCTGGAGATTGCCAAGAGCGATCCGGACCCCAAGTACCAGATCCGCGCCCTGCGCGGCTACATCCGCATTGCCCGGCAGCTCCAGCTTCCCGAGGCCAAGCGGCTCGACATGTTCCGCACCGCCATGGAAGTCGCCAAGCGGGCCGAGGAGAAGCAGCTTGCGCTGGACATTCTCACGCGGATCCCGTCGGCCCGGACGCTCCAGCTTGCGGTATCGCACCTCGATGAGCCGGCGCTCAAAGACGCGGCGGCCCAGGCGGCGGTGAGGATCGCGCCCAAACTCGTTGGCCGTGATTCCAAGGCCGTCGCCGAAGCCATGCAGAAGGTGGCCGACTCGGGCGTGGGCGGCAACGCCGGGACCCGGGCCAAGCAGCTTCTCGACCAGGCTAAAGGCGGGGCGAAATAATCCGTGGCATTGCGAATTCCTCGTTCCCACGCTCTGCGCTCAGTATTACCCACATTTCGACATACTTGCAT
>CAYTJV010000434.1:0-6663 GCA_964438165.1 uncultured Planctomycetaceae bacterium
GCCGCCTTGCCGAACAGCTCCGCCAACTGGGGATCGGCCGTCTGAATGACGTAGTTCGGGGTCCGATAGCTGGCCCCCATCAAGACCGCGAGCAAGGCCGCCAAGATCGCGGCGCCGATTGGGCGAGCGTCCATGCTCCTTCAGGCTCCTCCTGAGCGTGGAAAGGTGACCGCTTCCATGCGGACGGCGGGATTCGAGGGACTGAAGAGTGTACCCGCCCCAACGAAAACCGCAAAGGCCGATTTTCCAAAATTCCGCGGAAAATGCGCGAAAAAAGAAACTGTCGCAAACAAATTGGGTTTGAGGTCCTCTCAAAGAGCGAAGGAATCACGAAACCCCAAAGAACGAGAACCCGAAAGAACGAGCAGTGATCGCCCCTTGACAGCGGGTCCCTGCGGACGATAATCGACGGGCAAATCGCACGGCTGTGCCATTAGCTTGGCCCCGGCGTTTTGGAGCGACGTTCGGAAAACCGGGAGGTCATCAGGCCGTGATCCCTTCTTTCTGGTGGAGACGTATGCCGCGTCATGGCACAACGCTCAGGCATTGTGTCTCGATGCCTGGCAAGTCGGGTTTTACGCTGGTGGAACTCCTGGTCGTCATCGCGATCATCGGGATTCTGATTTCGCTGCTGCTGCCCGCCGTTCAGGCGGCACGCGAGGCGGCACGGCGTAATCAATGTAGCAATAACCTCAAGCAGATGGGCTTGGCGTTGCACCACTACCATGACGCCCTCGGCTCGTTTCCTTCGGGGCACGTATCAACCCTGGTGAACCCCGCGTGGGTCTTGCCGGCCGGCAACTGCAACGCCGAGCCTCCCGAGCTGGGGCCGGGCTGGAGCTTGTTTGCCCTTTCGCTTCCGTACCTGGAACAGGGCAATCTCAACCAAAGCATCAATTACAGTCTGCCTATCGCGGACCCAGCCAACGCCGCCGTCCGGCGCACTTCGGTTTCCACCTACCTCTGTCCTTCAGATACAGGACCGGCCGTAGTGAATGTCTGCGATTGCGGGGACCCGCCGTCCGCGTCGGCCACGCCGACCGTCATGACGGATGGCGCTCAGTGCAGTTACGTAGGTTCTCTGGGAGGCGGCAATGCCGCGAACCCCGATCCGCTTTACTCCTGCTACGAGTACCAGCCCTTTAATGGCGTTTTCCACCGCAACAGCCACATTCGCATCCAAGACATCATCGACGGCACGTCGAACACGATCGGCGTCGGGGAACGCGACAACCGATTCGTCCAGAGCGTTTGGGCCGGGGTGGTCCCCGGGGCGGAGGTTATTTACAACCCCGCCATGAACATGGGTTGCCAGAACTGGCGGCCCTCCATCACCGCGGTGGTGGTCCACAGCCGTCAATACACGGTCAACGCCCCGGACGGCAGTCCGGCGAGCTTCCACTCGTCGCATCCGGGCTGCGGCAACTTCCTGTTCATGGACGGGCACGTTCGAGCGATCGGCAACTCGATCCCGTTGCGAACGATGCGGGCCTTGTGTACTCGGAATATTGGGGAGATCGTTTCGGACAGCGACTTCTGAGCGATGCTGCGTCTTGCCGCGCGTGAAGCCGCGGAGACGCTCCACCCGGGGTTGATTGCGATGCCCGACTTCGACGCAGAATTCTGGCCGATCGTTTGGGCGTCGCTGCACGTATCGTGTACCGCGGTGATCCTCAGCTCGCTCGTCGGCATCCCGCTGGGGATTTGGCTCGGGCTGGCAAAATTTCGGGCGAGAGGCATCGTCGTCGCGCTGGTCCATACCGGCATGGCTTTGCCGCCCGTCGTCGTCGGATTACTCTTGTATATCTTGCTTTCCCGAAGTGGCCCTCTGGCCTTTTTGGGGTGGCTATTCACCCGTGAGGCGATGATCCTGGCGCAGACGATTCTCGCCCTTCCGTTTGTGCTGGGCATCACCGCGGCATCCGTGGAAAGCGTACCTTCGGAGCTGTCGGCCCAACTGATGAGTCTTGGCGCAAGTGTCGCTCAGTGCCGCTGGGCGATCCTGCGCGAGGCTCGGCACGGCGTTTTGCTGGCCGTGGCGGCGGCGTTTGGGCGAAGCGTTTCCGAGGTGGGGGCGGTGCTCATCGTGGGTGGCAACATTCAGGGGCACACCAGGGTCCTCACCACGGCCATCGTGCTCGAAACCAGCCGGGGGCGGTTTGAATTCGCCCTGGGCCTCGGGGCCGCCTTACTCTTGGTCGCGCTGGTGGTCAATGTCGCGATCCTTCGCCTGCACCGGGGCACCCTCTTGAGATGAACGCGCGACCTCT
Source organism: uncultured Planctomycetaceae bacterium (assembly GCA_964438165.1). Classification (GTDB taxonomy): domain Bacteria; phylum Planctomycetota; class Planctomycetia; order Pirellulales; family Thermoguttaceae; genus CALFBP01. The sequence continues at coordinate 2,271 of CAYTJV010000434.1, forward strand.
CTACCATTTAAACACCGTCGGCAAGTCGTACGGCGACTGCACGATCCTCCGGATCGACGAGTTGGATCTGTGCGCCGCGAGCGTCTTCTGTCTTCTTGGGCCGACCGGAGCGGGCAAGAGCACCTTGCTCAAGCTGTTGGCTGGACTCGAGGAGCCGACGTGCGGCGTCGTTCGCTTCGACGGCGTCGATCTCCACCGGAGGAACTTGTCGCCCTCGGTTCGGCGTCGCATCGCGATGGTCCATCAGCGCCCTTACTTGCTGACGGGGACCGTGCAGTTCAACGTGGAATACGGCCTGCGCATTCGACGAACGCCGGATCGGCCGCAAAAGGTGAAGGCCATCCTGGAACGCCTCGGGGTAGAAGCGCTCGCCAACCAGTCGGCCCAGACGCTCTCCGGCGGGCAGGTCCAATTGGTGGCCTTGGCAAGAGCGTTGGTCATCGAGCCGGAAGTGCTGCTGTTGGATGAGCCGACCGCGAACCTCGATCCCGCCCGAGTGGCCCTCGTGGAAAACGTGGTCCGGGAAACGCAGGAGAGGGCGGCGATTGTCTGGACCACACACAACCTTTTCCAGGCCCGACGCGTTGCCACGCGAGTCGGACTCCTGTGGAACGGACAATTGGTCGAGGTAGCCCCGACCGAGCAGTTCTTCCAGTCGCCCTCCGATCCACGGACAAAGGATTTCGTCGAAGGCAGGGCTATTTACTAATAATACTGCACCAGCTTCGCGGCAAGAGGGGACTGGCTCCGTGGCGCAAATAGGTATGGCACGACCGGAAACGCCACCGCCACGGTGCCTGTCCCCTTTTGCGCCTGCCCGTTTTGTAAGGGTCCCGAAGGAGTTTACGGTGAACGCCAAGAACCGATTCGCATTACGTTCTGCTGCCTGGATCGCGCTGATCGCCTGCACGTTCTCGTTGCCCGGCTGCTCCTCGGGAAGCGGCCAAGCGGAAACCTTGGTGCTTGCCACCACCACCAGCACGCGGGACAGCGGCTTGCTGGATGTCTTGTTGCCGGCCTTTACGGAAAAGACCGGAATCGAGGTCAAAGCGGTGGCCACCGGCAGTGGGCAGGCGCTGGAACTCGGCCGGCGGGGGGATGCCGACGTGCTCTTGAGCCACGCGCCGGCGGCCGAGGAGCAGTTCATGGCCGAAGGCTATGGCGAAAACCGGTATCCTCTCATGCACAACGATTTTGTCGTCATCGGCCCGCAGTCCGACCCGGCGCAAGCCAGAGGGGCCGCGTCGGCGAAGCAGGTCTTTGAGCGGATCGCTCAGTCGCGCTCCACGTTCGTGTCGCGGGGCGACGACTCGGGCACCCACATGAAGGAAAAGCAGTTGTGGGAGACGTCTGCAGCCAAACCCGAAGGAGACTGGTACGTGCGGGCCGGCGCCGGAATGGCCGAGGCGCTCCGCATGGCGAATCAGAAGAGAGCGTATACGCTTTCGGACCGGGCCACGTTCCTGGCCCAGCGGAAATCACTCGAACTCATCGTCGCCTACGAAGGCGACGAGTCGCTCAAGAACCATTACTCCGTCATCGTCGTCAGTCCCCAGAAGAACCCGAGCGTCCGACACGGCGCCGCTCGAAAGTTCGCCGCGTTCCTGCTTTCACCGGAAGGCCGCAAGATCATTGCTGATTTTGGCGTAAGCCAGTATGGCCAGCGTCTCTTCTTCCTGGAGCAAGCTGCCGATCATCCCCGGCTGCTGCTCTTACCGTTTCCGCCTCGCTTGCACCACGCGAGTTCGCTCAGGGTCAGACTTTAACCGATAACCCGTTTGGCCGCGGCGGAGCGGTCGGGTGGCGCGCCCCTCGCTGGGCCTTTGGAGGTTTCGGACTAATGGGGACGCATTGGAGGCGCGGGTCGGAGATGAGGAATCGGTCGGGCTGTTGGCCCAAAGCGAGTCGTGGTCCCGCGACGACGGCCTTGTTCCGGCAGATGAACAACTCCTATTCCTTCGTTCGCTTGCGGATCGCAGCCACGATCGCATGCACATCGTCGGGCAGCCATTGGTGTCGGTCCTCAGAGTAGTCCCGCGATCCCGACTCGTACTGCTGCAAGAATCGGATCATCCCCACGGGCCCCAGCTCTTTGGCCAAGACGGCAATCCCGCGCCGGCGAAGCTCCTCCAAACTCATGGCAGCAACGTTCACGGGTTCTGTACCTCCCTCAACCAGTCAATGGGGTTCTCGACGCGCACGTGGATCTGGCCGGCACTTCGACGCGCCGTACGCAAAAAACGGTCATCGGTCGTCAAAAGGACATCACTGCGCGACGCTTCGGCACAGGCCAGGTGCAATGCGTCGACCGCTTTGAATCCCAAGGACTGAAGTTCGACGGACCGCTTCGTCACATCGTCAGTTACGTCCGACTCGACATCGGCAAAGGAAACGAGTGCTCGGACGCGACGACGCCGTTCAGAATCTGGAGTCTCATCAACTTCGTATTGTACCACGCCGCCGCTCACCCAAACCCAGTCCTCGTGGTGCTGGAGTCGAAGCAAGATCAGCAACACTGCCTCCGATTCCAGTCGGATGCGGTCCTGCGACTGGTCGTCGAACGGACGGTTCAAACAACAGGCGTCAAGGTAGAGTCTCGGCATGGGCTGCGCTCGTCTGGCCCGGCGTACGGATTGCCGTAAGAAGGGCGATGGTCGACCGCTGACTCTATCATGTTACCGTCCCACTCCAGAAGCGGCAACATTCACCTGCTTCGACCGCGTCAAAGTTGCCAAAGCCGGGCCTCGTGATTTGCCTTTATCGAACCGCCCCAGGGCGAGGTGATTGAGAAGATTCTGCGTCACTGTGGCCTCCGTTGCGTGGAACCCGTCGCATCGTTCTGGCGTTTCTGGCAAGAACGACAGATCCGGGGACTGTCACCTTTTTCGATCGCGTTTTCCTCGATTTTCACCGCGAAATGTGGCCGCTCAGTCTGGTAGAATCGCTCGGTGCAGGAGTCTCTGCTACCTGGGTTTGCGCTTCGCTTGCACCACGCGGGGGAGGCGGTTGAAGTCGCGGACGGTTGAGGCGGGCTCGAATCGCGCGTCGGCAGAAATCAGAGCGAGCACGGCGTCGTGGGTCGTGGGGCTGACTTCCAGGAGGAGATGGCCGCCGGCATGAAGATGCCCGGCCGCCTGGGGCACGAGGGCGCGGACGACTTCGGTTCCCTCGTTGCCGGCGACCAGGGCACCGCGGGGCTCGAAGTTCCGCACGTCGGGAGCGAGCGACTGGAACTCCGACTCCTTCACGTAGGGCGGATTACTGACTATGAAGTCGAATTCTTGCCCGGGGGCGAGGGGCGATAAAAGGTCGCCGGCCACGAACTCGATGCGATCCGCGACGGCGTGCCGCTGGGCATTGCCACGGGCGACCTCCAGGGCCGCGGGGCTGATGTCGATCGCCGTGATGCGGGCGGAAGGCAGGTGTTTGGCCGCGGCCACGGCGATGTTTCCGCTGCCCGTGCCCACGTCGCAGATCGTCACGGGATCGGCCGGTCGCTGCCGCGCCAGCTCGATCAGCGTGAGCACGAGGAGCTCGGTTTCCGGCCGGGGAATGAGCACGTCGGGCGTGACGCGAAACTCCAGCGAGTAAAACTCGCGGTGCCCGACCAGGTACGCGACCGGCACACAATCCGCGCGGCGGCGGACCATCTCGCGGAAGGCGGCGCGAACCACCTCGGCGGGCACTTCGTCGAAGGCCGTGTAAAGATCAATCCGCCGGCAACTGCGGGCCTGGGCCAGGAGGACCTCGGCGTCCAGCCGCGGGCTCTCGGCGCCGTGCCGCTTCAGGTAGTCCGTGGTCCACTGGAGCAAGCGGCCGACGGTCCAGGGCTCGGTTTCCGGCATATGTTGAACAGGAGGGAACAGAGGCAACGGAGAAAACTTGAGAAAACGCAGTTCCCTTATCGCATGTTCGCTGGGTCGATGCAAGCGAAGCCTCTGTTTTCTCTGTTTCCTCCTGTTCAAGAAGTGTCAGGCTGGAAAGCCTGACCTACGTCACTCGATCGTGCCGAAGGCGTCGCGGAGGTCTTGGCGCTCGTATTCCTTGAGCGCGTCAAGCACCGGTTCGAGGTTGCCGGCGAGGATGCTGTCGAGCTTATAGAGGGTGAGGTTGATGCGGTGGTCGGTGATGCGGTTGTCGGGGAAGTTATAGGTGCGGATCCGCTCGCTGCGGTCGCCCGAGCCGATCTTGCTCTTCCGCTCGCTGGCCCGCTTCTCCTGCTCCTCCTTGCGTTTCGCCTCGTAGAGCCGGGTCTTGAGCACGCGGAGGGCCTTGGCGAGGTTCTTGTGCTGGCTTTTTTCGTCCTGGCAACTGACGACGAGGTTCGTTGCATAGTGCGTCAGCCGGATGGCCGAGGCGGTCTTGTCGACGTGCTGGCCGCCGGGCCCACTGG
>CAYTJV010000435.1:0-6656 GCA_964438165.1 uncultured Planctomycetaceae bacterium
CACGCCGATGTGCGCCAACCCGGCGGCGCCGCCGCTGCTGAGTGCTACGCCGATCCGCAAGCTCATACCTGCCATAAGCGCGTTGCATGCCAGCCCGATCCTGCCGGCTACAGCGGTAAATTGCGTCCGCAGCGAACGGGCTTCTGTAAAATATCCACTACACCGTGTCTGTCGGTGAGCGTTGCCGGGATTTCGGGGATGGGCACGTCCACCGCTTCCTCCGCGGACACCGGGCGGCCTTTGCCGAACAGTAGATGGGCCAGCCTGGCCAGTTCCGCCTGCCGCACTTGGCGATTCACCCGAAGCGCCACCGGCAGCATCAGCGCACAAGCTACCCCATGAGCCACGCGGCAGTACACGCCCAGGGCCGCCGCTACGCCATGGGCCATTCCCAGGCCGGAATTGGCCAGGCACATCCCGGAGATCATCGCCGCATGGGCCATGCTCTCACGGGCCGGCTGCGATCGGCCGTTTTCGACCGCCTCGGCAATGGCCGGGACCGCCTTCTTGAGTCCTTCCAGGGCCAGAGCCTGGGGAATCGGCCGGGCCTTGCGGGAAATGAAGCTCTCGATCAACTGGGTGATCGCGTCCATGCCGCTGGCCGCCGTGACCGCCGGCGGCACGGTCACGGTGAGCTCCGGGTCCACCAGGGCGATCCGCGGCATGATCTTTTCCGAGCGGAGGCTTTTTTTGAAGGGCGGATCGTACGACGAGATCACCGCATTGCGGGTCGCCTCGGCGCCTGTGCCCGCGGTCGTGGGCATGGCCAGCACGGGGAGGGGCTCGTTGACCAGTTTGAGATCCCGGCCCACGTTTTCCAGGTAATCTTTGACGGTGAGGCTTTCGTGGTTGGTGGCCATGGCGGCGACCGCTTTGCCCAGGTCGATCGCCGCCCCGCCGCCCACGGCCAAAACAAAGTCCCCAGGCCGCGGCTTGTGGCCTCGCACCACGGCTGCCACCCGGTCGACGTCCTGCACCTCGGGCTCGTGGGCGATCGTCTCCAGGAAGATCGTCTCCACGCCTTCGGCACCTGCGGCGGCAGTGATCTCGCCGAGAACCCCGCTCTCGATGAGCGCCTCAGCTCCGCAGACCACCAATGCCCGGCGTCCCAGGCCGCGAGCCAGGCTCCCCACCTCGCGGCGCCGCCCCCAGCCGAAGAGGATCCGCTGCGGGGCCACAAAGTCGTAGTGAATGGGTGAATCGCTGCTCATAGACTCCCACCAATCGGGCACGACCGGCGGTCGCGGCATTATGGTATTTCTCGTTCCCACGCTCCGCGTGGGAACGGGCCTCTTGGCCGCTCGGCGGCCCTCGCTCCAGACGCCGCAGAGCGGCGAAACTTGCGTTCCCACGCAGAGCGTGGGAACGAGAAATAGAAGCAGTGGCACACGCACGGAGTTGCCGCCACGAAGTCTTGCCACACACTATTCGGGGCCCCGTTTCACACTGGGCTGGTGATCTAGTATAATGAAACCCCTTGAACGTAGAACAGACCTCCTGGAATGCCGCCATGAGAACAGGATTTTTTGCCTCCCTCGTGGGATTCTGCGCGGTGCTCTCGGTCACCGCAGTCATGGGTGCGGAGATTGAGCCGCTTCTGGCCAAGCTGCGGGCGGTGGGGCCGAACGGGGCTGGTCACCGCGAGGCCGCCCGGGCGTGGAGCGAGCTGGTCCAGGCCGACGCCGCACAGTTGCCGCAAATTCTGGCGGGCCTGAGCGGCGCCGGGCCGCTGGCCGCCAATTGGATCCGCACTGCCGTCGATACAATCGCCGAGCGGCAGCTTCGTAGCGGTCGCTCGTTGCCTGCTGCCGAGCTGGAGAGGTTCATCCTGGACAAGGCACGCGATCCACGGGCACGGCGCCTGGCGTACGAATGGCTGCTGCGCGTCGATGCCTCGGCGCGGAACCGGCTCGTCCCAGGCATGCTTGACGACCCGAGTTGGGAGTTCCGCCGCGATGCCGTCGCCCGGCTGATCGGCCAGGCGGTCAAGCACGTCGAGTCGAAGCATTCGGCCGTGGCCATCACGGTGTACCGCCAGGCCCTTGCCGCGGCCCGCGAGCGAGATCAAATCGACCTGATAGCCCAACGGCTTCGCAGCCTGGGCCAGAAAGTCGATCTGGTGCGCCAGCTCGGATATGTGGTGCGCTGGAAGCTCATCGGACCGTTCGAGGACGTCGGCGGCAAGGGGTTCGACGCGGTCTACCCGCCGGAACGGGAAGTCCGCTTCGACGCCCAGTACCAGGGCAAGAAGGGGACGGTCGGTTGGAAGGACTTTGTTTGCAGCGACGATTACGGCACCGTAGACCTCAACAAGGGACTCGTCGAAATCAAGGAGGCAGCCGGTTACGCCGCCACGGAGTTCTACGCCGACCGCGAGCGCGAGGTGCAATTGCGGCTGACGTCGGACAATGCCCTGAAGATATGGCTCAACGGAACGCCCTTGGCATCGTACAAGATCTATCACGCCGGGACTCAGCCCGATCAATACCAGGATCGGGCCGTGTTTCGGCCGGGCCGCAACCTGATCCTGGTGAAAGTGTGCCAGAACGAGCTGACGCAGGACTGGGCCCGCTCGTGGGACTTCCACCTCCGGATCGTGGACCTCGCCGGGGCGCCGGTGGCAGGGCAGAGGATGAAGGATGAGAGATGAAGGATGAAGGATGAAGGGATCGTCGGCACGGGCGACCAAGCGAACAAGAGTACACAGTACTGGGGACTCTGTACTGATTACTCGCCGTGGGCATGGCACCCAGCAGATGTCATCAAACCATCGGAATCCGTAGACGAAAAGACCGGGAAGATTATGCGGCACATTATTCGCGCGGTAGTTACGCTGTTCTTCGTGGTTGCTCTAACCGGAGCCGACTGGCGGGGGTTCCGCGGCACTGAGAATACGGGGGTTTCGCCGGAAAACGGCCTGCCCACGCACTTCAGCGCCAAGGAGAATGTGGCGTGGAGAGCGTCGCTGCCGGGCAGCGGGCCTTCGGGCCCGATCGTGGTGGCGGGCCGGGTCTTCGTGACCGCGGCCAGCGGGCCGCACCAGGAGCGGCTCCACCTGCTGGCTTTCGACGCAGCGACCGGAAGGCTCCTCTGGGAGCGGCAGCTTTGGGCCACCGGCCATACGGTGTGCAATTCGTTCGGCGGCGTGGCAATCTCCACTCCGGCCAGCGACGGCCAGCGCGTCTTCGCCTTCTACTCCTCGAACGACTTGGCCTGTTTCGATCTCGACGGCGACCTGCTTTGGCTCCGCGGCCTGGCGCACGAGCGCCCTTTGACCCGCAACGACGTGGGAATGGGCTCTTCGCCGCTGGTTGTCGGCGACACGGTGGTGGTGCAAATGGAGAACCAGGGGGCGTCGTGGGCCGCGGGAATCGACGCGGCGACCGGCGAGACGCGGTGGACGGTCGATCGCGAGCCCGCCGCCAACTGGACCTCGCCGACCGTGCTGCGAGGGTCCGACCCTTTGAGCAGCCTTGTGCTGCTGCAATCGAAGTCGCGTCTTTCGGCCCACGACCCGCGCACCGGACGGGAGGTCTTCAGCCATAACGTGGGGTGTTCCACGATTTCGTCCAACGTCGTGGCCGGCGACTGCATCTACCTGCCGTCCGGCGGCCTGAGCGCGCTGCGCTACCATGGGGCGAAGAGCACGCTGGAGGAGGTCTGGCAGGAGCCTCGGCTTCAGCCGGAGAACGCCAGCCCGGTGGTCCACGAGGGACGCGTCTATGTGACGAAGTCGGCCGGCGTGCTGGTGTGTGCCGATGCTTCCAGCGGAAAAGTCCTCTGGCAATTGCGGCTGCGTGGGCCGATTTGGGCCACGCCGGCGCTGGCCGGCGGCCACTTATACGTGGTGAATCACGACGGGCTCGTTCAAGTGGTGCGGCTCGGCGCCCAGGGGACGTTGGTGGGCACCGGGCAGATCGACAAAGGAATTCTGGCTTCGCCCGCCGTGGCCGACGCAGCGGTTTACTTCCGCAGCAACCAGCACCTCTGGAAAATCGCCACGACGCGCGTTCCATAAAGCCGCGACCGCTGGTCGCGCTTTTGGATGCATCGCAACCCTATCCGCCGCCCAAGCGCGACCAGCGGTCGCGGCTTTATGTTTGGAGAGGTCCATGACGGTCGACGCGATTGCGATTCAGCCCAGCGGGCCGATTCACGGCTCGATTCGGCCGCCGGGATCGAAGAGCATTACGAACCGGGCGCTCGTGTGCGCCGCCTTGGCCGAGGGGCAATCGATCCTCACCGGCGCGCTGGACAGCGAGGACACGCAGGTGATGATCGACGCCCTGCGGCGTCTGGGGATCGAGGTCAACCACGCTCCGGCGACGCGCACTCTGCGCGTGTCCGGCTGCGGAGGGCGGATTCCTTCGCCGGGGGCGGAACTCTACGTAGCCAATAGCGGGACCTCGATGCGCTTCCTGACCGCGCTGGCGACCCTGGGGCACGGAAAATTCCGCATCGACGGCATTGCCCGGATGCGCGAGCGGCCGATCCAGGATCTCCTCGATGCCCTGCGGCAACTGGGCGTCGAGGCGGCCGGCCAGTCGCCCGGCGGGCGCCCTCCGGTGATGATTCATGCCGCGGGCTTGCCGGGCGGCCGAGCGACGATCGCCGGCGCCATTTCCAGCCAGTTCCTCAGCGGACTGCTCATGGCCGCGCCCTACGCCCGACGCCCCGTGGAACTCATGGTGTCCGGCGAGTTGGTCTCGAAACCTTACGTTGAGATGACCCTGGCGGTCATGCGGGCCTTCGGGGTGGCAGCGGAAAGCCGCGGACTCAGGCAGTTTGTGGTGCCGGCGGGAACGGCCTATCTTGGCCGGGAGTACCCCATCGAGCCCGATGCTTCGGCGGCAAGCTACTTTTTCGCTGCGGCGGCCGTCACCGGCGGCCGGGTGACCATCGAGGGGCTTGGGCGAGATAGCCTTCAAGGCGACGTCGGCTTCTGTGGGTGCCTGGAGCGTATGGGGTGCGAAGTCCTCTACAAAGACAGCTCGATCACGGTGTCACGAAACCTGCTGGAGCCGCTTCGCGGGATCGAGGTCGACATGAACGCCATCAGCGACACGGTGCAGACGCTGGGCGTCGTGGCCTTGTTTGCCGAAGGGCCGACGACGATCTCCGGCGTCGCGCACATCCGGCACAAGGAGACCGACCGCATTGCGGCCTTAGCCGCGGAGCTCCGCAAGCTGGGCGCACAGGTCGAAGAGCGTGAAGACGGCCTGCACATCATTCCAGGCCGGCTCCACGGCGCTGAGATCGAGACCTACAACGACCACCGCATGGCCATGAGCCTGGCGATCGCGGGACTCGTAGTGCCGGGCGTGGTGATTCGCGATCCCGGCTGCACGGCGAAAACGTATCCTCGGTTCTTCGAGGACCTGAGGACACTGGCGGCACGCGGGGAGGATGAGGGATGAGGGATGAGGGATGAGGGATGAGGGATGAGGGATGAACGGGCGCGGTGCTTCGTCCTTTATCTTTCATCCCTCATCCTTCATCCCTCATCGCACTTAGCGCGGGTGCAAGAGGCGCGAGCGGGTCTCGCACTCGGAGGCGTGCCGCAGCAGTTCCTCGGCACGTCGCAACAGCGCCTCGGCCGAACTCGCCTCGCTGGAGCGTCTGCTGGCCGGATCGCAAGCGATTAGCTGCCCGCGACAGTGCTGACACACCACTCTACGGCCCAAGTATTCCACTCGAATGTGCAAGCGCCGACCACAGGTCGGACATTCTTGAACGAAGTAGGTGCCGTTTGACATGGGGGATCCCTCCTGGCGGCCATCATCCGTTCCGGAGCTGCTATCTTAAGACGGAGGTCAACCGCACGCAAGCACGTTCTGTGCGTTTTCCGCCGGAGGTCAGAGGTCTGGGGAATATAGGAAGTGCAGGAAGACATTCCCCGGGGCCTTGATCGTAACCTTGCCAACTGCTGTCAGTTCTAGCTTGCCGGCAAGTTCGTAGTACCGGATTCAACTGGCTGTCCGCCGAAGAGCCGCCTGAAGGCGGTACTACGAACGAGACAGACGATCCCAGTCTGGATGCCTATCGGACGCGCCGGATGGACTGAATCAGGACGGCTTGCCTGGGCGTCCGCTCGAATTCGGCCTTGTCGGCCTTCTCGGTCTTGCCGGGAACGTCGATGGTCTTATCGGTGACCTCGACTTCGGCGATCTTGCGCACCACCTCCATGCCAGACGTGACCTTGCCGAAGGGGCAATAGCCGTATTCCTCCGCGGTCGGGCCTTTGTAGTCCAGGTTGGGATTGTCGGCCACGTTGATGAAGAACTGGCAGGTGGCGCTGTCGGGGGCGTCGGGCTTGCGGACCATGGCGACCGTGCCCGCCACGTTCTTCAGGCCGCACCGCTGGGCCTCGTTGCGAATCGAGGGATGGGCCTTCTTCTCGACCAGGGGCTCGCTGTATGCCCCGCCCATGATGACGTAGTCCTTGAACCCCTGGCGGCAAATGGTCTGGTCGTAGTGCCCTTCCTCGGCGTAGCGGAGGAAATTGTCGACGGTGAGCGGGGCCTGCGACTTGTCCAACTCGACCACGATGTTCCCAAGGGAAGTCTGGATCCCCACCACCGGACGGACCGGGTAGGACGGCCCGGCAGGCTTCTTGGCCTTACCTCGCCCCGCGGATGAGGGATCTTTCGGGCCCC
>CAYTJV010000436.1:0-6588 GCA_964438165.1 uncultured Planctomycetaceae bacterium
CCCCGTCCTGTTTGCATCATCATAAACCATCAGAAAATCTGCGAAAGTTTAGATACGCATACGGCAGAAATTAACTGGGGAGATAACGATCGGACTCCGGGCACTGTCACGGAGACGCCGTTTGGCCCGCCGGGCAGCGTGGAAGGGATGAGCGGCAGGGTGACCGCCAGCCACGTCTATGCCGATAACGGCACTTACCGAGTGACGCTGACCGTGCGCGACGACGATGGCGATTCCCATTCCCTGTTTGCCGACGTGGTCGTGAACAACGTCGCCCCGACGCTGTCGGTCCCCGGCATCCAAACGGTCGACGAAGGGAGCCCGATCGAGCTTGTGAGCGTCTTGAGCGACCCTGGCTTCAGCAAGCCGTCGGCAGGGACAGCGGAAAGGTACTTCTATAGGATTGAATGGGGCGACGGGGCCGTTGACCAAGGCGAGGTTACCGACGTTCAGAACGGCCGGCCGGGAACTGTCTCTCGTGGTTCATTCGTTGGGCGTCACGTGTATGCTGACAACGGGCCTTATCCTCCTGTGAGGGTGATGGTCCATGATGACGACTGGAATGGTACTTGGGTCGAAAAGACCATCCTGGTCACGGTGCGCAACGTGCCCCCGACCATCGTGCTTGCTGTGCCTCCCATCGTGTTTGGCGATGAGGGCTCACAGCTCGTGTTCCAGCCGATTGCCACATTCACCGACCCGGGGTTTACTAACGCGCTGGCCGGCACCGTGGAGACGTTCGAGTTTCGGATCGACTGGGGCGATGGCAAGTTCGATGATTGGAGGCCAGTCACCGACGTGCAGCAGGGACGCCCTGGGGTATTGACACAGGGCTCGTTCGTCGGCAGTCATATCTACGCCGACAACGGAAGGTACACTGTCCGCGTTGCCGTGAAAGATGATGACGACGGGGAGGGATTCCAGACTTTTCAAGCCGACATCAGCAACGTGGCCCCGACGCTCTGGATCGCGGGCAACCAGAGCGTGGACCTCGGGACGTTGCTCACGATTGAGGACGTCGGCGTTTTTAGCGATCCGGGGTTTGACAACGCGTCGGCGATCCCACCGACTCGGGAGACGTTCTCTTATCGAATCAATTGGGGCGACAACACACCGGCGGACACCGGAACGGCGACGATTGACACGGCCGGAGGGCCGGGGTCGCCCACGTGGGGCTCGTTCAATGGCAGCCACCTCTACGCCACACCCGGCGTGTTCGTTGCCACCGTGCGGATCACGGATGACGACACCGGCTATGAGGAGCAGCAATTCGAGGTGAGTGTGATCGAAAGGGGATTTCGATCGCTTGGCTTCCGCGCATTCGCCCAAGAAGAGTCAGCAACGGGGCCTGGGGACGCTCAACCGCTCGCCTTGATGGCGAGTATGGGTTTCGACGGGCCAGCCGCTCTCGAAACGCCGGCGACGAATCAACCCCCGGCGCTTTCCCTTTGGGTGGTGGGGAATTACTCGATCGACGAAGGGCGTTGGAGCGTGCCGGACATCGGCACTTTCATCGATTGGGACAGCTATGGCGAGTATATGTACGCAATCCAGTGGGGCGATGGTACCCCGACGGATAGCGGTCCAGCCGACATTGACCATCCCCAACTGCCGGAGCCTCTCGTCCCGCCCACGGCAGGCTCATTTAACGGCAGCCACCTGTTCGAACATGGTTCATACACGGTAACGATCACTATCAGGGACGAGCAGGGCGCCTCGTCTTCGGCTGAGGCTTTCGATCTGACAGTCCGAAACGTCCCGCCGACCGCGGACCCGAACGGGCCGTATTATTGTCCGGAGGGCGGTTCTGTTCCGCTTCATGGCTCGGCGAGCGACCCGGCGGAACACTACGACCCGATTATCTACGAATGGGACCTGGACAACGACGGAGTGTTCGGCGAAACGGGCTCAGAAGCCGGCCACGGCGACGAGAACGTTCAGAACCCGACGTTCCTGGCTGCGGGCCTCGATGGTCCTCTCAGTTGGTCTGTGTTTCTGCGCGCTCGCGACGACGACGGTGGAGTGAGTGATCCGCCGACCGCGACAACCGTGAACATCGTGAACGTCGCCCCGACGGCCGTTTTTTCCAACGACGGCCCGGTGGACGAGGGTAGCACCGCCCACGTCTCGTTCAGCAACCCGACCGATCCGTCTCAGGCCGACACGGCGGCGGGCTTCCACTACGCGTATGACTTTGACAACGACGGCACGTGGGAAATTGGCGACGGCACCTACCGCGGTTCACCAGGCACATCATCGGTCGTGGTTCCGGCCAGCTATCTTGACGACAATCCCGGCCGGACGGTCCTCGGCAGGATCATCGACAAGGACGATGGGCACAAGGACGACGACTACTCGACGTTCATTGTGGCCCGCAACGTCGCTCCGACGGCCATTTTATCTAACGACGGCCCGGTGAACGAGGGTAGCACCGCCCACGTCTCGTTCAGCAACCCGACCGATCCGTCTCAGGCCGACATCGCGGCGGGCTTCCACTACGCGTATGATTTCAACAACGACGGAACGTGGGAAATTGGCGACGGCACCTACCGCGGCTCACCGGGCACATCATCGGTCGTGGCTCCGGCCGGCTATCTTGACGACAATCCCGGCCAGACGGTCCGCGGCAGGATCATCGACAAGGACGATGGCCATCAGGACGGCGACTCCCCGACGTTCATCGAGGTCCGCAACGTCGCTCCGACAGCTACCTTCTCCAACGATGGCCCGGTTGCTGAAGGTGGCGTCGTTCACGTCTCGTTCAGCAACCAGAACGATCCGTCCCAGGCCGACACCGCCGCGGGCTTTCACTACGCGTATGACTTCAACAACGACGGATCGTGGGAAATTGGCGATGGGACGTACCGCGGTTCGCCAGCCACGCGGTCGGTCACAGTGCCCCCACGATACTTGAATGATCCTGGTCCAACCGTTCGCGGTCGGATCATCGACAAAGACGACGGCCTCAACGAGTATCCGACCACGATCCAAGTCGACAACCGGCCGCCCGTAGCCAACAACGACCCGTACTTTTATGACGGCGTGGAGGTTCCCTTCAAGGTCGACAAGGCCCATGGCGTGTTGGCAAATGACCGTGACCCTGGCGGCGACCCGATCACGGTTAGGGAGTGGGGCGTGCCGTCAGAGTCAGAGGGCAAGTTGGAGGACCAACGGGACGACGGTTCATTTAAGTACAGGCCGCCTTACGCCAACTTCGCTGGCACAGTGACCTTCAACTATACCGCTCAGGACGACGCTCACCTCCCGTCGAACCCGGCTACGGTGACGATCTACGTCGGAGCGCGCGGGAGTATCTCCGGGGCTGTCTATGCCAGAAACACCGACGGCAGGTTCAAGCCCTCGGAGATGGGACTGCCCGGGGTGGCGATCACGCTGACCGAGGAGGACAGCCGAGACATCGTGAAGGTCACGACGATCACGGATGACGATGGCTCGTACTACTTCGGAGGTTTGCGGGCTGGGACGTATACCGTGACGGAAACACATCCGTGGGCTTGCCTGCCGGGCGGGCCGGACAGCATCTCGCTCCCTCTGGGGGCCAACGAGGCGAAGCCAGAGGTTGACTTTTACGATGGCTGGCTGAAACCGCAGTTTATCTCGGCACGCAGCTTCCTGGCTTCTCGCCCGTTCTTTGGTTCCGCCGCCTCATCGCAGTCAGTGCGCGATTATGTGGCTCGGGGCGAGGAGCTTGCGGGTAACGCCGGCCAAGCCGCGTTGATTCGCCAGGCTGTAACTGACACGACCGTGATCGTCAACGGAACTGCCGGTAACGACACAATCGAGTTCGCTGCCGGGCCGACGCATCACACTCTCAAGGTGAACGATCGGCCGTTCGTGTTTGACGCCTCGGAGGTGGCTGAATTCAGGATCGACGGCGGCGACGGCGCCGACACGGCTCACCTCGTGGGGTCCGCTTCGGACGATATCGTCAGTCTCCGTCCTTATCCGGAACCCAGCACACTGCAAATGCCCGACTATTCGCTCCGGAGTGGAGCCTACCTGGTCAGAGTGGAGCATGTCGAGAAACTAACGGCCGATGGTGGCGGAGGTGATGACAGGGCGCTGCTGTTCGATTCACTGGGTGACGACCTGCTGGAAGCGGAGGCCAATTCTGCCAAGCTCAGACTGTGGGGCGGCGACGACTTCTGGAGTGAGGTTCTCGATTTCGAGTGGATCCGCGCTACGGCGAACGCCGGCGGCCGGAACACCAAGCGGATCAAGAACCCGATTGATTTCGTGCTGGAGACGGAGGGACGATGGACCGACTTGCCGTAGGCGGTCAATCCACGCACGGTCGCGGCAAACGGTCAGAAGCGGTACTCCAGACCGAAGTTCATGCCCTGAGCCCAGAAGTCGGTGGTCACAAGTGTGAACTGCGGTCGCGGGGCGCCAACCAGGGGCCCGGGCGGCAGTTGCGACAGGTTGAGATTGGGGTCGATTTGACCGCCCGGGCGGGCGACTTTGCTCCAGTAGATGAACGTGTAGCCGAACGTCGCCCGAAGGTTGCTTGTGATGTCGTAGCCCAATGATGCGCCCAGTTCGGGGATTACGGCGAGGCCGTCGTGAGTGTACCGGCCGATATTCGTCCCCTGGGCCAACAGACCTCCAACGGTCGCGACCGGAGCTGCCTGTCCGACGGTCGTAACCGTCGCTCCATCAATGATCACACGCGACCGCACGTTGCCCATTGCCAACTTCAGCAAGAGATCCAGCGAGCAGCGCTCAAGCTGCAATCGTGTGTTCACGCCCAATTCGGCGCCATGGAATTCGTTCATCGTGTCGAACACATCGGACAAGTTCAGGGTCGTCGGCCCGGCGGCCGACAGCGATTCGCTGATTTGCAGGTCCTCGTGCAGTTGAAGAAACCGGTATCCGATCAAGAGATCGACACGATAGTCGGAAAGACCGAGAAGGCTCGCCGAGCCGGGTTCGGGCAAGAGACTGCCGCGAGCCAAGAGCTCAGCGCCTTGAAAGCCGCTCTGCGCCGTCACCGAAACTGAACCGGCCAGGGCATTCGGAAACGCAATCAGGTGCGCGTCCTGCTGCCCCGTTTCGACGTTGAAGAACGGGCGAGCCAGGATCGGGTCCCCAGTGCTTGTGGCCTCGAGTCTTGCTCTCTCACGTCCAAGGAAGAGGTAGCTTGCCTCGACGCCAAGCAGTTGGCGAGGCTCCAGCCAATACCCTACGGTGAACCGGCCACCCGAGCGCAATCGGGTGTTGAGGCCCGTATCTCCAAACAGGACGGTCGTGGTCGGCTTGCCCAGCACCCCGGCGTCGGCTTGCGCAGTGCCAACCGGGCTGCTGGTGACCAACGGTGGGACGTGACTGCCTTGGGTCCACCACAAGAGATACTCGGCGCGAGCCCAAAGACGATCACTGAGCATTGCCGAGCCGGAGTAGGCAGGCCAGCCGTAAGTCGGGCTGTACCAATGTGCGTTCGCGTCGTACGCATAGTTGAAAGGATCGGCGACGTATACTGCGTCGGGCCCCTGGCCGCAGGAAGGTTCAGTCGGAAGCAGGAGTCTAGAATCGACCGGATCGGCAATTGGGGCGTCGGCTTGTGAACCCGGGCGGTGGGGACTCCACACGGGCCGAACGCGACTGCGCTGTGTCGAACTTCCCTCGACATCGCTTCGTTCATCACCTGCGGCAGCCGAGGCAACCGTGGCGGCAAGGAGGAACGCGAGCAGCGAGCGCACGACCGCTCGGGCGGCTTTCTCGGCAACGGGAACGTTCGTGGCCGCGTCGGCTGGGTTCCTTATCGCGTGCCTCATTGGGTCGGCTCGAACGGTGAATCAGGCTGACGAATGCATACCAGGATTGGTTGCGGCGCGGTGTTAACGGCCTCTTCGGCGCCGGAGACTCCGTGGTCCAGGGCGCCCAACCGCAGTTGAACGGCTGACTCAGTAAAGTGCCGATCGGCACACTGCGGTTTGGAAAAGAGGAGATCAATGCCGCCACTTCGGTCCACTGCGCGTGCAGAGCCGGGCAGCGTGGCGCGTATTAGTACCCGAAATGGGGAGTCTCGGCAATGTCATTTCGCGCGGGTGTATGAGGATGCAAAACTACCTATCTTGCCAAGATTGGTCGAAATGGTAAGACGGTAAGACTCGATCCCCTACACTCGGATTAGCGATTTGGCCACCCAGAGGGCTGACCAGGGTTCACGCCGCTTTGCGGAACGTGGCGGCGAGGGAGTGGATCCGCTCTTGAGACAGGATCTTCACCGATTTCGGCGTCCCCGGTTGTGGCTGTTCCTCCAGCAGAACCAAGGAGCCGTCGTGGAGCATACGGCACAGATAGTACGTCGCGCGAGGCAGGAGCCGGCGATCCAGCGGCCAGCCGATGAGGACCAAATCGGCCACGCCCAAGTTGTTGGCCATGGCGGAGAAAACGGCCAACGGGTCGCCAGGTACCAGCCGGATCCTGGCACCGGTGGCGTGCAGCAGCCGATAGGCATGTTTGAGGCTCAGCCCGGGCCCATCGTCGGTCGTGCGGGCCTCAAAGGGGTCGACCCCTGTGTAGGTGATCTGATCGGCCGGGAAATGCTGGCCCGCTACTTCGATC
>CAYTJV010000437.1:0-6581 GCA_964438165.1 uncultured Planctomycetaceae bacterium
GAGGAAGGTACTTTGGGCAACCGGCTGGCCGGCATTTTCGGCCTGAAGTGGTGGCAGCACCTGGCAACCTATCCGGTCGAAGTTGTCTTGTATCTGCTGCCCTGGTCGGTCTTTCTGTTCGCGGTGTTTCGTCCCAGCCTGTGGCCCCGGCGAGGAATAAGCGCGTTAGGACGGGTCTCCAGACCCGTCTCGGACGGCTCTGGAGAGCCATCCTACGTGGCAATCGGCCAGCAGGTTGGATTGCTGCTGGTGTATCTGGCGGTCGCCTTTCCCACCTGCTGGCTGGTCACGGAGGCGCGTCCTCGGCACCTCATGGCGGTCTATCCGGCCGTGGCGTGCCTGATCGCAACGGCGATCGATCGCTCCTGCTTCGACCGATCCGCGCCGCGGTGGGACTGGGGCTTCCGCTGGTTTTTGATGGTTACGGGCTCTGTCGCCGCTTTGCTGGGCGCGGTCGTGCTCATCGCGGGCATCTACCCGGCCGTGCCGAAGATTGCTGCATTCCTGCCGCCATCCTGGTCAACGGCGGCCTGCGGAGCCGCGATTCTGGTACTTGCGGCAGTTTGCTTCTGGGCTTGGGCCGGTTCCGGTCCGACGCGTGCCGCCGCGGGCATTGGGGCCGTGGCCGCGATGCTCGCACTGGGCTTCGTGGTCCTCATGATCGACCACTTCGCACGCATCGCCGATGACCTCGACTTGCAGGTTGCCCGGCTGAAAAGCGAGGTCTTACAGGGCGAACGGCTGGTGAGCTTCGGCCCATTGTTCCACAAGTTCACGTTCTACTACCAGGACCCGATCGAGCTCCTGCCCTGGCCGACGGGCGACTTCGCCGAAGAGCCGCCGTGGCGGTACTTCGCCTTCATGGACCGCGAAGCATGGGTCCACGGACAGCTCCCGCTTGCCTGGGAAGAGGTAGCCGTAGTGTTCTGCGATCGCGCGCGGGAGAAAGGGCACAATCTTCTGCACGTGGGGCGGCTGAAAGGCAGGCGGCGGTCGTAGGGCAAGCTGCCAGCTTGCCCGTGGACAGCACCGGGCAAGCTGGCAGCTTGCCCTACGACTATCGCAATTGTGGGGAGTCGAGTACACCGACCGAGAGCCACTTGCAGATGGCATATCTCCACCCAATCGTGTGGTTCACCACGCGGATGAATGCACCTAAACTGCTCATTGGTATGGAATTCGCCTTCGGCGCGATGAGCGAGCACGGCCTGTTTCGTTCTGCCGAGTAAGATTTCCGCCGCAACGGCAACATTCCTTTCGATGAGACGTGTTTGCAGCGGTAGGTCAGGCTTTCCCGCCTGACAATTCGGACGTCAGGCTGGAAAGCCTGACTGCGTGTTTCTGCGGTTCGCTACGAGGAGATAACGAAGATGAACAGATTGGTGCTTGGGTTACGGATTCGCAATTGGCTGTTGCTTGCGGCGTTGGTCGGATTGGTCGGATTCCTGGGCGTGCAGGCCCATCAATTCACACAGGCCGCCCCGAAAGAGCAAGAATCGACCAACGAGGCCTCCGGCGGCGGAGTGGATTATGCGAAAAGCCTGTCGAAGGCCTTCCGCGAGGCGTCCGAGCGAGTGCTTCCCTCGGTAGTCTTGGTGCAGAATCAGCCAGCCCTGGCGAAGCAGTCGAATCCCCACGAACTCGCCCCTGATGACGGGGATGATTCACCGGAGACTCCCTTCGGCGATTTGTTCCGCAGCCATCCCGACTTGCGGCGGTTTTTCCGCGACATGCCGCGGGCCAATCCGCACGGTCCGCGAGGCGAGGTCTTCGGTTTGGGCTCAGGGGTGATCATCGATCCCTCTGGAGTAATCCTCACTAACAATCACGTGGTTGAGGGCGGAGGCAAGGTATCGGTCCGTCTCTCGGACGGCCGGGAGTTCAACGCGACCGAGATCAAACGCGACCCGAAGAGCGACCTGGCCATCCTCCGCATCAAGGGCGCCGACAACCTCAAGGCCGCCAAAATCGGCGATAGCGACAAGATGGCGGTGGGCGACTGGGTCCTGGCCCTGGGCGAGATGTTCGGCCTGGAGGGGAGTGTTACCGCCGGGATCATCAGTGCCAAGGGACGTCCGCTTGGACGGGGGACGCGGGCCGACTTCTTCCAGACCGACGCCGCGATCAACCCCGGCTCCAGCGGCGGACCGCTGATCAATCTTGACGGCGAGGTGATCGGGATTAACACGGCCATCCACACCCGCTCCGGGGCCAACGACGGCGTCGGGTTCGCGATCCCCAGCAACGTGGCCAAGTGGGTCATCGATCAGTTGGTGAAGACCGGCTCGGTGAAGCGCGCCTACCTGGGCGTGGTGATCCAGCCGCTGAACCAGCAGTTGGCCGAGCAGTTCGGCGTCAAGGTCCGCGAAGGGATCCTGGTCGGCGACGTGCAGCCCAACTCCCCGGCCGCCCAGGCGGGGCTCAAGGCCGGCGATCTGATCCTCAAATTCGAGGGCAAGCCGGTCAGCGACGTGCAGCAACTGGTGGGCCTGGTCGACCGCTCGCCGGTCGGCGGAAAGGCGACCCTGCAAATTGTCCGCGAGGGCAAGCGAATGGAGATCCCGGTGACCCTCCGCGAGCAGCCAGCCGATTACGGCGTGGCCTCGCGCGGCTTCAGTGGCGGCCGCGGCGGCAGGTCCGAGCCGGCCAAGGTCGACAAGCTCGGCATCCAGGTCGATACGTTGACCAAGGAGGTGGCCGAGCAGTTGGGCTTGAAGGCCGGCGAAGGGGTGGTGATTACCGAAGTCGCCCCCGGCAGCCTGGCCAATCGGAACGGGCTGGCCACCGGAATGGTCATTACCCAGGTGAACCGCAAGCCGGTCAAATCGGCCGAGGACTTCCAGAAGGCCCTCGACGCCCAGCCGCTGAGCAAGGGCGTGCTGCTGCTGGTCCGAACGCCGGAAGGCTCGCGGTTCGTCGCCATCCCCGCCGACAACTGAGAATCACGGCTGAGAAACAAGAGCGCTCTTCCGGAGTGTCCGACCGCGGCGTTCCGGAAGGTAACCCTCCCGAGAGCAACCCGCCGGTGGTTCCCGCCGGCGGGTTGTTTTTTTGGTCGTAGGGCAAGCTGCTAGCTTGCCCCGGTACTGCTCACGGGCAAGCTGGCAGCTTACCCTACGGCCGTCCTCCTTCCGCGTCAAAGATCCGGTCGAAGCGGCTGCGGGTTTCGTGGGTGAAGCGGTCGAAGTCGCTCAGGAGGGCCTCGCTGCCGGGGGTGCGGAGGAGGTGGGCGAGCTTGGCCAGCTCGGTGGGGTCGTCGGGGAGCTTGTCGCGGGCAGTGGAGTTCATCAGGCGCAACCGGCCCTCCACGGTCCGCAGGAAGCGATAACTTTGGGCCAGAAAATCGGCGTCGTCCTTGGCGAGGGCCTCGGCTTGGGCCAGCGCGGCCAGGGCGGCCAGCGTGTTGGGCGCGCGCACGCGGACGTTGCGCCGAGCGTGCTTCAGTTGCAGCATCTGCACGAGGAACTCGATATCCACGATGCCCCCCGGCCCAAGCTTCACGTTGCTCCCGGTGGGGTACGATTGTATCGTGCCCGGCACGTTGGAAACGTGCCCCACGGTGGCGGCCGTCTCTTCCATCCGGTGGCGCATCTGGCGGACCTCCGCGGCCTGTTCGCGGCGCCAGCGGCGATCGAAAGCCGCCTGGCAGATCGTGGTCATGGCGAGCTTGGCGATCCGCGGCGAGCCGTAGACCACGCGGGCCTTGCACAAGGCCTGGCGCTCCCAGAGCTGCCCGCTGCCCAGCGCGAAGTACCGCGCCAATTCGTCGAGCGAGGTGGCCAAAGCGCCGCTCTTGCCCGTCGGGCGAAGCCGGGCGTCGATCTCGTACAGCCGGCCCAGCGCGCTTAGGCGGCTCGTGCTCTTGATGATCCGCTGCCCGAGCTCGCTGAAAAAATGCTGGTTCGAGGTGGTCTGGTTGCGCGGGGCGAACCGCGTGGGCACGGTTTGGCCGTCGGCCTCGAAGAGGAACACGATGTCCAGGTCGCTATGGTAGTTCATCTCGCGCCCGCCGAACTTGCCCATGGCCACGATGGCCAGCTCGCAGGGCTGGCCCTTGCGCGTCCCCTCGCCGACGGTCGGCACGCCGAACTTGGCCGCCAGCCGGTCGTACTCGCGGGTTGCGATCTGGGCCAGGCACGCCTCGGCAATATCGGACAGCACCCCGGTCACGGCCGCGATGTCCTCCTTGCCGAGGATGTCGCGAACTCCCACGCAAAGCTGCTGGTCGTTCTTAAAGCTGTGGAGGATCGGGTCCAAGTCCTCCGCGGCGCGGCACAGCTCCGCCAAGGTTCGCCGCAGCCCGTCGCGCGCGGGGAGCTTGTCGAGCACGAGGCTGTCCATGAGGCTGTCGACCATCCCCGGGTTGCTGATCAGGATCCCGGAGAGATAGGCGCTGTAGGCGCACACCTCCAGGCACAGCTTCAACGACGGCGGATTGAAGCTGAAAAGCTCCCAGAGCACCGTCTTGCCGCCCAGCGAGTCGCTGATCTGGTTGAGGTGTACCAGGGTGAAGTCGGGGTCGGGCGTGGCCGCGATCGCCGCCAGGAGCTCCGGCGCGATCGCCGCCAAAAAGTGCCGGCAGCGGCGCGTGGACAGGAACCGGATCTTCTCCTCCCCCAAGGCCATGAGGTTCCGGTAGGCCTGCTTCACGTCGCGAAAGCGGTACTTGCCGAGCACCTCGACGATCCGCTCCTCCGGCGGCGCCGGATCGAGCACCAGGTCCGACTCGGCGTGGCTCTGGGGGTCCTCGCCGAAGGCGTCGTGGAGCAGGTGATCGAGAATCCGGCGGTTCAAATCGGTCTTGGTTTGGTAGTCGGCCGTAAAGGCGCTTAGCGCCGATCGCTCCGGCGCGTCGGCGTAGCCCATCCGCAGCGCGAGCTTGCGGAGCTCCTCCGGGTGCTCGGGCAGGAGGTGCGTTTGCAGATCGAAGAGGATTTGCAGCCGGTGCTCAAGCTTGCGCAGGAAGCTGTAGTTCTCCTCCAGGATCGTCCGCTCCTGGTGGTTCAGGCAGCCGACACTCTCCAACTGCACGATCGCCTCCAGCGTGTTGCCGGTCCGCACGGCCGAGAGATCACCGCCGTTGAGCAACTGCAGGAACTGGATCACGAACTCGACGTCGCGGATGCCGCCGTGGCCGGTCTTGACGTCGCGGGTGTCGCCGCCTTGGTGGCGGGTCCGCTGCTCGATCCGTCGCTTGAGGGCCTGAATGCCGTCGATGTCTGCCCGGCTCAAATACCGCCGGTAGATCCAGGGCCCCAAACGCTCCAGGAACTCGCGGCCCAAGGCGTGATCGCCGGCGGCCGGCCGGGCCTTGATGTAGGCCTGCCGCTCCCAGGTCCGCCCGCGGAGATCATAGTACTGCAAGGCGCTCGGCACGCTGACGACCATCGGCCCGCGCTCCCCTTCCGGGCGAAGCCGCAGGTCCACGCGGTACGCGATGCCGAGCTCCGTCGGCTCGGTGAGCATGCCCACCAGTTCCCGGGCCAGCCGGTCGAAGAACTCGGCGTTGGTGATCGGCCGCTTGCCGTCGGTCTGCCCCTCGACGTCGTAGAGAAGAATCAGATCGATGTCGCTGGAGTAGTTCAGCTCCACGCCGCCGAGCTTGCCCAGGGCGAGCACGACGAACCGCGCGGCCTGTGCGCCGGGCCCCTGGGGCGTGCCCCGCTTCCGCTGGACCTTCTTCCACGCCGCCACGAGCGCCGCCTCCAGGATCGCGTCGGCCAGATGCGAGATCTGCGACGTGACCGTCAGCAGCCGCTGTTCCCGCACGATGTCGCCGTAGGCGATCCGCAGCATCTCGCGGTGCTTGAACCGCCGCAGGGCGCGGAGCACGGCCGAGTCGTGCTCCATCGCCGACACCTCGCTGACGATGTCGGCCACCAGGTATTGCCGCGCCACCGGCTGCCCTTCCGTCAATCGCAGCAGGTCGAAACTCTCGGGGTCGGCGACCAACAGATCGCTGAAGTGCTGGCTCGTGGAGAAAATCTGCACCAAAACCGCCAGCGCCGTCGGGTCCCGTTGGAACAGCGTGCCCAAGGAGAGCGGATTGCGGGCCTCGGCCACAAACCGGCCGAGGTTGTTCATCGCCATGTCGGGGTCCGGGCAACCGGCCAGGCAGCCGGCCAACAGGTCGCACATCGCCGCCAGAAGATCCAAAGGCATGCCGTGGGTGGCGATCTCGACCAGGTTGGCGTGCCCGCGGCGCACGTCGACCAGCCCCAACGACCGCAACCACCCTGCGGCCGCATCCGCGTCATCCAGGTATCGGCGGAGGTCAGCGATGTCCATGAGGCGGAGGGGAGAGGGGAGAGGGCAGTACACAGTAGGCAGTACGGGGGACACAGTACGCGGTACGGGGGACGCAACACGCAGTAGGTGGTAGACAGTAAGCGGTGGACAATAGGCTCGCAGCAGTCACCAATCATCCCCATTTCGTTCTATGCACCACGTACTATACACTGCCTACTGTGTGCTAGCACCAAACGGTTACGGGGTCATACGGCGCCAACTTTGGACACAGACGGTTCTTTGTTTTTCCCCACCGGCCCCCGTGCCGGTGGAAACGGGATTGGCAATTTCGG
>CAYTJV010000438.1:0-6567 GCA_964438165.1 uncultured Planctomycetaceae bacterium
CCCGCCGCCGCCGCCCATCGTGCCGGTCATGCCCATGCCCCCGCCCCCCATGCCCATCCCCATCTGGCTCATCGCCCCCGGCGAGATCACCAGGTCGCCGACCGAGTAGACTTTGGTGATGAGCTTGTTGGCCGCTTCGTCGGGCGTGGTGATCAGGAGCACCTCGTCCTGGATCATGTAGGTCAGACCTTCCGCACGGAGCAACAGGCGCAGCGCCGATCGCAGCGAAATGCCCTTCAGGTTGATGGTCACCTGCTTGTCGGTGGCGAAGCCCACCTCCTCCAGCGCCTTATTGTCGAACTGGATCTCGATCTTGTGGTAGTCCTTGAGGTAGTCCATGACGTTCTGGAACGACTCTTCCGAGAATTCGAGCTGGGTCGCCGACTTGAGGGCCTCGGCGATCTTCCGCTCCTGCGGGTTGCGGCCCGACAGATCCATCGAGCGGTACTCGCGGATGCGGCGCTCGCTCATCTGCCGCCAGATCTCGGGGTCCGGATAGACGATCGGCGGCTCGTCGGGGAACGGGATGTGCGCCTTCTCGACCTGGTAGAGCGTTTCGACCGTCTTCTTCTGCCGCTCCATGCGGAGGGCCATGAATTGCTCGTAGGCTCCGCGGCGCTGCGCATTGACGCTGGCCGCAATCATCGTGGTGTTTTCCGGGGCGATCTTCAGGGCCTCCATGGCCACCTGTTCGTCGGCGATCCCGTAGCGGCCTTCGTCCATCAGGGAGTTGAACCGCTCCATCAACTGCCGCAGTTTCTCCTCTTTGCGCATCAGGTTGTCGGTGATCATCGCCCGCTCCTTCGCGCTCGCCAACAGCTCCTGCTGCTGCTGCCGGTGTTGCTCGTACTCGACCCGCCGCCGGTCGGCTTCACGCAGCGCGGTTTGGAGCTGGGTGACCAACTGGTTGCGGACGTCCGGGTCCAGCTCGGGAACGCGGCGCACGTTGTCCAACTGCAGTTTGAGGTTGTTGATTACGCCGTCCGGGTTGGTGGCCATTTCCTTGCGGGCCCGGCTGATCGCGTCGGTGACTTCGGCCGAAACGACCTGCGTGGTCAGCTTCTGCTGCTGCTGGACGGACTCGACGAGCGACCCTTCCGGCAGTGGCGGCGGAGGCTCCTTCGGGCCCACCAGGTTCAGATCGCCGCCCGCGCCGGAGCCGGGCTTGCCCGGCGAGCCCTTCTGCTTTCGCACTGCGTCCAGCACCGTGGCCGCCAGGGGGTTTTGGACGTCCTTGGCGAGGGCCTCGCGGGCAAGCCGCTCGGCGCCGGCCACATCGCCGGTCTGGAGGGCCTTGGCGGCCAACTTCCCAAGGTTGTCGGCCGCCCCGCCGAATTCGCCGGCCGCCTCCTTGAGAATCGCCGTGCTCACCAAGGGAAGGTCGATCCCGCCGCTGGAGCCGGCCAGCTTCACCAACTGCGGCAGGTAGCTGTTGTCTTCGCTGGAGTCGCCGGCCGCGACCTTCCAGGAGAGCGTCTTCGTGGTCCCGTCGGCGGCCTGGGCGGTCACTTGCACGTCGAACGGACCGGCCCCCTTGAACGTGCCGATGACGACCGAGTCGCGGTCGCTGCGCAGCGGCGGGACCCGCGCCGGAATCACGGTGAAATCGGGCGGCCAGGTGACCTGCTTCGGCCACAGCACGGCGCCGTCGGCGGCCGCGGCCAGCTTGGGGGCGGCCTCTTCTCCGCCGCTCGCACTGGCCTGGAAGAGTCGCCCGCCCGTGTGACCGGCCAACGCGCCCAGAAGCTGCAGATCCAGCATCGGGCCAATCGCGTAGGCCGTTACGGGAATCCGCTGATCCACCAAGGCTTTGACAAGGTTGTCGAGCCGCTCCAGGCTGAGGAGGTTCGCCTTGCTCGTGCCGTCGCCGATGTAGATTAAGGCACGCGGGTTCGACCTGCCCGAAAAGCTCGCCACGGCCGCCTGCAACCCTTGTTCGACGTCGGTCGAGCCGAGCGGCGCGCGCCCCTCGATTTTCGCCATGGCTTGATCGATCTCCGCGCCCTTTGGGGCGACGAACCCGGGCGTCATGGCGACTGCGTTCAGGTCGACCGTCATGACATGCACGCGATCCTGCGGTCCCAGCGCCGCAAGCAGCCCCTTTAGGGCCGCCAGTCCCTGGGTCCGAAAGTCGCCGGCCTGCGGCGCGGAGGTGTTGACCAACACCACCACGTCGTGCGGCCCGGCAGCCGGCGCGGCCGCCACCGGTCCAAGGCCCAAGGCGAAGTAACTGGTGTTGTCGGCCTTGTACACGGCAAGTCGGGCTGCCTCCGGGTCCGGCTCCGCAGCCAAGGCGGGACTGGCCCAGGTCGCTGCCAGCACTGCAAACGGCAAGAGTGCCCAAGAGAAGAGACGGAATTTGGACATGGATCGAATCTCCCGCACAAGAAAATCCAGACGTGCAAGCAGCCCTGTTCCGCAACGGCTGCCGGAACACGCACCCCTGTGGTCGCCTCGGAACGTTCTCACGGCACCCTCATTCTACCTAGCCGGCGTAGCCTTTGCCAAGGAAAAACCTGCGTTTACCCAAGAGGTTTCCGTGTTTCCCCAGCGGGGCGGAGCCGACAACCGAAACTGGTCTTGGGCCTTGGGTCTTGGGTCTTGGGCCTTAGTGCCAAGGCCCAAGGCCCAAGACGCAACTCGGCATTGCTCTCGTCGCCGTTGCCCAAATCGCGTATCATTATCCTTGCCCCCCTTCTAACGGCTCGGAACGACTGACGAAGCGATATGAAACGAACGATACTGCTCTGCGTCCTTTCCGCTATTGTGGGCGGGCTGGTCGCCTCCGCGGTTACCGGTCCGCACGATCCTTTGACGCAAACCATGGCCCAGGTGGCTCTTCCGGAAGCCCTGCCGGACCGGGAAACGGACCCTCGACCGGATCAAGGCCCCGGTCCCCAGGGCCCGATCGACATCAATGCCGGCGCCCGTCCGGCAGTCCCGGCAGCTCAAGACCTCGACGCGTTGACGCCCGAGGAACGGGTCAACATCGGCGTCTACGACAGTGCCAACCGGAGTGTCGTGCATGTTACCACGGCGGGGTATCGAGGCGACCGTTTCCTTTTCGTGGAGATCCCCTCCGCCGGGGAGGGAAGCGGGGCGGTACTCGACCGCCAGGGCCACATTGTCACCAACCACCATGTGGTCGAAGGAGCTCAACAGATCCAAGTCATGCTGTTCAACGACAAGACCTACGACGCCCGTCTAGTCGGGCAAGACCCGGTGACCGACGTCGCCGTCGTGAAGATCGACGCCCCGCCCGAAGAGTTGTTTCCCGTCACCTTCGGCGACTCCAGCCGGCTCCGCGTGGGCCAGCGCGTGTTCGCCTTGGGCAATCCGTTTGGACTCGACCGGACGCTGACCACGGGGATTGTCTCCAGTCTGGACCGCTGGATTCCGAGCCGGCGGCGCGTGGGCACGATCCGGCAGATCATTCAGATCGACGCCTCGATCAACCCGGGCAGTTCCGGCGGGCCGCTGTTGGATACCCGCGCCCGGATGATCGGCATGAACACGGCCATTGCCAGCAAGACCGGCGAGAGCACCGGGGTCGGATTTGCCTTGCCGGTGAACACCATTGCCCGGGTCGTGCCTCACCTGATCCGCAGCGGGCGCGTGGTGCGGGGCGACATCGGCATCGACCAGGTGTTCCAGAACGACCGCGGGGTGTTCATCGCCCGGCTCACGCCCGGCGGTCCGGCCGAGCGGGCCAAGCTTCGCGGCCCGCAGGTGGTCCGCCAGCGGCAAGGTCCGTTCGTCTACTCGTCGGTCGATCGCTCCACTGCCGATCGGATCGTGGCCATCGACGGCCAGCCCATCAAGGTGGCCGGCGACGTGCTCGATGCCCTGGAAAACAAACAGCCCGGCGACCAGGTCGTGGTGACCTACGTCCGTGGGGGCCGGGAATTCCAGGTGCCCGTCCGGCTCGGCACAGGCGGATGACGCCCGATCACGGCAACGACCGATCTGTATCTCTGTTTTGTTCCAGGCGACTCGGCTCTGGCGGCCCTCCTCAGCCCCGAAGGGGCGAAATACGACAGCCCAGGGCGTTGCCCTGTCCTCTTAACACATCTTTGGGGAAGCGGTTCGTCCGAGCACGCCGTCCAGGCCGATTTCCACTCCTCCTCGGAGAACACGGCATCGCAAGGCAACTCGGGCATCTCCCGGCCCAGCATCGTCACGTACAGGATCCGCCACGCGATGATCTGGTACGTCATCAAGCAGCGTCGCAGCCGAGCCGCCGTGTGCAACTGCAGCCTTTCCACTTTGCAGCCGGTCTTCAAGGTGCGGAAGAAGACTTCGGCCAGCGGGCCGTGTAATATGGGAAGCCCTCGCAGTGATCACATTAGGCATCGCGGTTGCGTTGCTGAGCCTGAAGTGGATAAGCCGGAAGATGTTCAGGCCGCCAGGGACGCGAGCCGACGACGCCTCGCTCCGCGAGGAAATCCGTCAGTGGCAGGACAGCCCACACCGCCGCTAGATCCGGTGCCCCCCTTTGGAGTGCGGCGACTCGTCGCCGCTTTCGCTTGACGGTGAAAGTGGCCGCCGCGCAGAAAAAAAGAAAGCGGCGACGAGTCGCCGCACTCCAAAGGCGCGTTAGAGTGGATATGTGGGGAAGGACGGGATGCATTGTCTTTGATGGGACACGGTGCGGTTCATGGGTTCCAAGGTCGATGTTCCGGCCGAGAAACGAGCGATCCGGCTGCGGATCGGGCGCGTGCGGCGGCGGATTGACCGGCGCGTGCGGGCTATCGAACGCGAGGGCCGGCGCGTGGCCTCGTGGCGAACCTGGCTGCGGTGGCCGCCTGCGCAGTCGCTTCTGGGCTCACTAGGATTCGGTCTGGGCGCCTCGGGACGGCTACGGCCGAGGCGTTGGATGCGAGTGTTGGGGCGCTACCTGGCCCACCGCGCGAAGGATCCAGCTCTGGCCGCTGCATTCCGGCACTTGGCCGACCGTTGGGCGCGTTCAGTGCCCGGGCAAGAGAAATCCGGTCCCACCGCCTCCGACGGAGGTGAGCATGGCTGAGCAAGAGCGTCCCCTGCTGGACCAACTCCGGCAGGAGGTCAACCGCCTGGGAGGCGAATTGCGGCAGATGGCCGCGCTGCGATGGCAACTCGCGCGTCTGGAGATCGAGGCCGATCTGCGGCACGTGCGGCGCCTGGCCCTCGGCTTGGTCGCCGCCGGAACCATGGGTGTAGTGGCCGTCGCGCTGGTCTGCGTCGCGCTGGCCGACGTGATGGAGACCTGGCTCGGCGGTTCCCGTGCCGGCTGGCTAGCGCTCTTTGCCGCCGTGCTCTTGCTCGGCGGAGCGATCCTAGGCTGGCTTGCCTGGCGGGTCTTCCGCCGCCGCTTCACCGGTCTAGAGGAAACGCTGGAGGAACTCCGCGAAGACGCGGTGTGGATCGAGGAGTGGATGAGGGATAAGGGATAAGGGATGAGGGATAAGAGATGAGGGATAAGAGATGAGGGATAAGAGATGAGGGATAGCGTGCCTTTCTTTGCGTCTCGCAAACCTGTCTCCGGTGGCTGCTGTTCCAGCTCACGAAGCATTGGCCGCCGATGTGTGCGTGCTAATTCATCCTTCATCCCTCATCTTTCATCCTTCATCTTTCATCCCTCATCCTTCATCCCTCATCCTTCATCCCCGTACTCATCCATCCCCAGGCGCATGCGGAATTCGTCGAACAGCCGGGTGTAGCGGTCGCTGGAGGAATGGACGTGCTCGGCCTCGGTGATGAACTTCATCTGCTCGTCGAGCGGGATGCCTGAGGAGTGGAATACGGCCTCGAAATCGCCCAACTCGTTGCCGTAGACGATCAGCAGCTTGTGCTCGTCGAACTGGATCTCCTGGGGAATCTCCGGGTTGAGCACGGCAATTCCCGTGCAGCCGTCGTTCAAGAGCAAGTCCTCGTATTCCCAAAGCACGCTCTTGAGCACCGGCAGATCGATGTGCTCGCGGTAGAGGTCCTGGTGTCCGCGGCGGTCGCGGTGGTGGCTGGTTTCCAGGACCGCATCGACCACCGGGCCCATCGGGTCCAGCAGGTCCATGAACAGGTCGAACAGCCGCTCGCGCGAGCAGGCGCCCATGAGCACCGGCACTGTGCTGCCGTTCTGCTCGTCGCGGTACGAGTCGTGGCGGAAGCCTTGGCGGGGAACCACTTGCAGATCGTAGGAGGGCCGGATGGCGTCGGTGAGCTGGAAATCGCCGTACCGCGAGACGCCCAGGTGCGCTTCCAACTCGTCCTCGTCGAGCGATTGAAAGCTGCTCGTGCCGGCCGGAATCGACCCGTCACGCAAGACGTTGCGGAAGAACTTCTTTAGAAATCCCATCGATGTTCTCTTCTGGAGGAGGCAGAGCATGGTCGCTCATGCCCGGTGCGCACGTCAACCGTGACGGGAAGCCCTCTCAAAAACCTTAGGTCACAAATCGCCCTGGTTGACGGTCGTTTTTTTCGCCGCGCCGTCCACGTCCGCCGCGGCGGCAAAATCGGAACATTCGCCCCGAGCGTCGCAACCGATCCCTCCGATTTCCCGCGAAATGGGGACCGCGCCGGTGCCCGGCTCCG
>CAYTJV010000439.1:0-6549 GCA_964438165.1 uncultured Planctomycetaceae bacterium
CATTTACGTGCCGACACGGCCCGGCTCGGTGGAAGAACGACCCGCCCGTATCCGCCAAATGCGGAGGATAGCCCAATGGCCAATCGCCTGCCAGGGGGAGGCAGCCCCTTGTGCGTCTTGCCTGCAATCTGTTACCAAAGATAATTCCAAAGCACGACTCAACCGCACGAGGGTTTGAAACATGGATATTCAGGATTTGGTTCGCAGTCTGGCCGAGAAGAACGGCTCGAAGATCGTACTTCTAGTGGCGGACGGACTCGGGGGATTGCCCCTAGAGCCGGGGGGATCGACCGAATTGGAGGCCGCAAAGACGCCGAATCTAGATCGCTTGGCTAAGATGGGCGTCCTGGGGAGTATGATTCCCATTAAGCTCGGCATCACCCCCGGCAGTGGGCCGGGACACTTGGGGCTGTTCGGCTACGACCCTCTCAAGTATGTCATTGGGCGCGGCGTGTTGGAGGCGACCGGCATCGGGTTCGAGGTTGGACCGAAGGACGTGGCCATCCGCTGCAATTTCTGCACCCTGGGCGCGGACCGGACCATCAAGGACCGCCGGGCGGGCCGAATCCCGAGCGACCAAAGCGCTCCCCTGGCGATTTCGCTGCGGCAGATCAAGATCCCCGGGGTCGAGGTGTTTGTCGAGCCGGTGCAGGAGCATCGGTTCGCGGTGATCTTCCGTGGCGAGGGCCTGGGCGGGCGCGTGGAGGATACCGATCCGCAGAAGACCGGCGTGCCGCCACTGGAGCCGGTGGCCAGCCAGCCCGGCAGCCAACGCACCGCCGAGATCGCCAAGGAGTTCATCGCCCAGGCCGAGAAGATTCTCGCCGAACAACCCAAGGCGAACGGACTCACCATGCGTGGGTTTTCCGTCATGCCGGCCTTGCCGACGTACCAAGAGGTCTACGGGCTGAAAGCGGCGGCGATCGCGGTCTACCCGATGTACAAGGGCCTGGCCCGGCTAGTGGGAATGGAGATTGTCGGCAAGCCGAAATCGCTCTCCGAGGAAATCGACGTGCTGGAGCAGGCATGGAAGGACTTCGATTTCTTTTTCGTCCACTTCAAGTACACCGACAGCCGCGGCGAAGACGGCAATTTCGCGGAGAAGGCAAAGATGATCGAGGCCTTCGACGCCATCGTGCCCCGGGTCGAGGCCCTCAAGCCCGACGTGCTCGTGGTGACCGGCGACCACAGCACCCCGGCGAAGATGGCCAGCCATAGCTGGCACCCCGTGCCCGTGCTCCTGTCGGCCGCCACCTGCCGGCCCGACGCCTGCCAGTCGTTCGGCGAGACCGAGGCTTTGCGCGGCGGTTTGGGCCAGTTCGAGGCGATCTACCTCATGCCGCTGGCCCTGGCCCACGCAGGGCGATTGGCCAAGTTCGGGGCGTAGATGTCATCGGCGACCATGAGACTGGTTTTCGTCATCTCGTCGCTTTCCGGCGGGGGCGCCGAGCGGGTCCTGGTGTCGTTGGTCAAGGGTTTGGCGGCCCGCGGTCATCGCGTTACCGTGGTGACAATCTACGGCCGCGAGTTGGACTTCTTCCAATTGCCCACGGGGGTCGATCGCGTGGCGCTCGGCCTGGGCAAGGATACGGTCGGCCTGACGGCCAAGCTGTGGGCCAACGTGCGGCGCATCGTCGCCCTGCGCCGAGCCATCAGGAGGGCGCGGCCCGAGGCGGTGATCTCGTTTCTCGGCCGGATCAACGTGTTGGCCTTGTTGGCCACGGTGGGGCTGTCCGTGCCGGTGATCGTGGCGGAGCACACGGACCCGATCCGCGAGCCGCTGCCCGGCCCGTGGCAGCGGCTTCGGCGGATGACCTACCGCCGCGCCGCGTGCGTGGTCAGCGTAAGTGCGGCCATCGACCGCTGGTTCGACTGGATTGCCGCGGACCGCCGGACCGTGATCCCGAATCCGGTCGATTTCGCGGAGATCCAGAAGGCCGCAACGCCGCTTGCCTTGCCGTGGCCGCACGCCGTCATCGCCATGGGCCGGCTAGCCCCGGAGAAAGGGTTCGATCAGTTGATCGAAGCCTTTGCCCAAGTGGCCGGGCGGTTTTCCAACTGGGGCCTCGTGATCCTGGGAGAGGGCCGGCTCCGCGGCGAACTGGATTCGTTGGTGGCCGAGCGCGGTCTGACCGGGCGCGTGCTCCTCCCAGGAGCGATTCCCGAGCCCGGCAGCACGCTCAAGAAGGCCGACCTGTTCGTGCTCTCGTCGCGATGGGAAGCATTGCCCATGGCCCTGATGGAAGCCATGGCCTGCGGGCTGCCGGCGGTCGCCACGCAGTGCATGGGTGGAGCCGAGGAGTGGATTCGCCCAGGTGAAAACGTGGTGCTCGTGCCCACGGAGGACGTGCCGAGACTGGCTGCCGCGATGGCCGATCTGATGCAGGATCATGCCCAGCGGCGTCGCCTGGGCCAAAACGCCGCCGAGGCGATCATGCCATTTGGCCTGGAGCGCATCGTCGGGCTTTGGGAGGCCCTGCTGGCGAAAAGTCAACTGCGACGGTAAATCCTTGGTTCGCATTCATAGGGGTCGTTAAGCAAGCGTGCGCAAGGTACGGGTTCTTTTCGGTTCTGCCGGTTGGCCGTGCGGGGTGCTGGAGGTCGCCTCCTGGGCCAAGTGCCAGGGGTTGGCTGAAGCTGTCATCCTCCAGTTGCAGCCGGGCTTGGCGTTCCGCCTCGATGCGGCAGAGCGGCAGTATCTCCGGCCCGGCGCCGTACACCCGGAGTTGGCGGAATCATTCGCCCTGCAGGGAAGACCGCTGCCGTCGGACACGGAGGCCGTGCGAGCCGCCGGTGGCGCGTGGGAGATTCACGACCATCTCCGCGGCATTCGCTACCGCATCCAGCAAGCAGGGCAGTCGCTGGAGGTCACGTTGCCCGACAACTTCGAGCGGTCCGAATTCGTGGCCGCCGTGCGCCGCTTCGCCGAATCGCGAAACGATCGTGAGCGGTTTCTTCAGGCCGACGGGTCGCTCACCGTCGAGGTCCGCGAGGCCCTCATGGCAGTAGGCGGCTGGTTCATCGAGAAGCTGATCGAATTCAAGCCGCACGTGGTGGGACGCCGCGTGGAAGCGGGGCAGATGGAGGAGGTGAAGCAATTTGTCCGCGCTGCACGGATGTTTTCCGAGGCCGAGGTCGTGCTGGGCGGGCCCACGGCCACCAGCCATCCGGTCGAGGCACTCGTCGAATCGGGGGCCGACTACCTGTTTGCCGGCGAGGCGGAGGAGCCGTTCAACGAGTTTCTACGCCTGGCCTGGGAGCGGAATTCCCGGGATCGGGCGGCGGAGATCCCCGGGCTGGTGTATTGCTACGGGGGACAAGTGTATCACAACACCCTGCCCGCGGACGGCTACGAGCGGACCGTGCTCGATGAGCCTGCGATCTCGTGCGTCCAAAGCCGCCGCTGCCTCCGCGACGCAATCCGGCCGACCGCCTCGCGGGAAGTGATCGGCGGCAATCGGCTCGATTGGTCGCTCTTGGAGGGTTTTACTCAGCAGTTCGAGAGCCTGTACTTTACGGGCGGACGGGGTTGTCCGGGGGCGTGCAGCTTCTGCGCGAAACTGCACGGGCCGGAGGTCCGCGTCAAGAGCGCCGAGCAGCTTCTGGAGGAGATCGAGGCGGCCGACGCCAAGGTCTCCGAAGGCGTGCTGCGCGTGGCCCGGTGGGAGCTTTTCCAGCACCTCGACGATCCCCAGCGCAAGCGCCGCCTGGTCGCTTGGGCCGCGATCTACGACGAGGACTTCTTTCTCGACCGCCGCCGGGCCGTGGATTTCTTCCGTTTGTGGGAAGCCAGCCCGCTCCAGGAGCGCTACCGCATCGGCGTGCAGACCAATCCCTGCTCGCTCCTCGATGCCGGCGGAATGCCTCATGCGGAATTGTTCCATTGGATCGACCGCGTCAAGCCGATGATCCAGATCGGGGCAGAGTCGTTCCATCCCGAGATCCTCCGCCGTTGGCACAAGCGTCACACGGCGGAGCAGCTTCGCACGGTCCTCGACGCTCTCGACGCCACGCGGCAAGATTACGGCGTCTTCATTCTGCTGACCGACTTCCAGTCCACGCCGGAAGAAGTGATCGAGACGTTGCGGCTTCTGGTGCTCGAGGCCTTCAGCCGGCGGCGGATGCGAATCGCCTCCAGCGCGTTCACGATTCCGCTCTACGACTCCGATACGCGCAAGCTGCTGGAGTATGACGGGCTTCTCACCGGCGGACGGGTCGGGCATTTCACGGACTATGAGAGGCCGCAGCCGGGCTGGCTGGATCCGCTTGCGGCCGATCTGGCCGACCTGGCCGACGCGGAGCTTCGCTTCGCCCTGAATCTGCCGCAGCGCGACGGGGCCCTGATGGCCGCGATGGTAGCCGTGCGCGATCGGGCGGCGCGCGAGGAGGCGTCGGTGCAGGCCGACCCATCAGCCAGTTCCTTGCGGCAAGCAAGAATCGGCCAGTTGCGGCGTCAAGCGGAGTGGGCGATCCAGCAAGTCAAGGAGGCGAGGTTCCGCGCGGTGTGCTAGCAATGCTAGCACGCCGGGTTACAGAAACGAGACCGGCAGTGAGAGCAACGCCCGCACAGGTCAGGTGACCTCAATCCCGTTGGTCAGTTCTTCGGTCCCCGAAAGTCCCATGGCGGCGTGCTGGGCCTTCTGCTTGGTATAGTAGGAGTGGCAGCGTCCGGTGAGCAGGATGCCTTGGCCGCTGATCTCCACGCGCAGATTCCGCACGCCTCCGCAGGTCTCGCGAGAAACGGCCCGCTCGATCGAAGCGGCCAGTCGCTCCGCCTCTGCCAGCGTTTCCGGCAGGGGATGTCGCTCCAGAGCGAGCCCACCGACGGCCGGCGAACTGCCGTAAACCCGATGGCTCATGGTTCCCTCCTCGCAGACGGCCAAGCGAGCGTGTCCTTACGTCGCCATCCGCGATGCGATCCGGAGACTGCCTTGTCCCCGACCTTCCGACTCCTCGCAAATCGTCCTAATCACACGCGTCATGCCGAGCAGACCGGCCGCCGCAATGCGCTTCTGTACTCGGCACGCTCCGCGTGCCGGCTTTCCTCACGCGGAGCGTGAGGAGTACTCGGACTAGCGCACCCGGATGGTATTGGTCATCTCGACTTCGCACTCCTTACATACTGCCCGCACGACTTCCTGCGCCAATTGCTTGTGGTAGAAGCTCGATACCGTGCCGGAAATCACGAGGGCTCCCTCGCACTGGTCCACGCGCAGCTCGCGGAGCTCGCTGACCGGGCTATTGCGCAGCGCCGCCTGGGCCCGGGGCTGAAGCGTATCGAGAAGCGATACGTTGGCCATTAACATGAGATTCCCTTCTTGGGTTCCGACGTCGTCTTCCGCGCACCGACCCCACGAACCGATGATTCCTTCTTGGCGGAAATGAGCCCGCGCCGCCTGGAGCAAACCCTCCGGCGCGACGATCCGTCCCGAGCAGCAAGACCTCTGCGGAAGACTCAACTTGACGGATTTCGCGTAATCGCAACGACCAACCGGCGATTCAAAGACCGTTCGATTGGTTAGTGTAAACCCTTTGCCGTCGCTGAGTCAACCCCCAAGGGTAAAAGGGCGTGCAGAGCGTGGGAACGAGGAATCGCGTCAGCCGTCCAGGGCATCTCAGCGCTTGCCGGTACGGACGCCCCAGTTTCCCCAATCCGTGGTTATTTGCCGATCTTACCAGCGGTCCTCAGGCTGGCGATGACCTGGTCGGCAAGGGAATCGGCCTGGTTCGCCGCGGCATCGAGCTGAATCTCCGGGTTGAGGGGCGGCTCGTACGGGTCGTCGATGCCCGTAAACCCCTTGAGTTCCCCGGCCCTGGCTTTCTTGTACAGTCCCTTGGGATCCCTTGCCTCACATACCTCTAGCGGTGCATCAACGAATACCTCGACAAAATCCCCGGGGCCAAGCGTGGCCCTCACTCGGTCCCGGTCGGTGCGGTATGGACTGATGAACGCCGTGATCGCCACAATTCCAGCATCGCAGAAGAGCTTGGCCACCGCGCCGATGCGGCGGATGTTTTCCTCGCGATCTTGGGCGGGGAAGCCGAGTCCGAAACGTTTGGCGAATTCCTCGCCGTGGATCGGGCGGAGCATTGCCGGGGCGGCATTGAGTCCGTGGCGGATGTTGTCGCCGTCGAGCACGAAGCTGTGGACCCCCAGGGCGTGGAGCTTGTGGTCGACCAGGTTGGCCACCGTGCTCTTGCCGCACGCGCTGAGGCCGGTAAACCACACCACGCATCCCCGATTCCCGTAGCGTTCCTCGCGCTCCTCCCGCGAAACCGCGTGCTCGTGCCAGTGGACTTGAACGTGCGCATCTTGGATCATCGGTGTACTCGCTTCAAGGCAAACCGTTGGGCCGGAAAAACGGCATGATACGCCCCGCGGACCGTGTGGGCAACGGGAATTGCGGTTTCTCGTCGTGAATCTGCATCACCCTGCGGAGTGATTCTGGAAAATTCTCGAAATTCTTTTTTTTTTGGGGGGGGGGGACGCCTAGCAGCGGTTCCGCAAGTTAGGCAGCGCCCCGGCGTTAACTGATTCTCGGCCTTGGC
>CAYTJV010000440.1:0-6522 GCA_964438165.1 uncultured Planctomycetaceae bacterium
CCCAGCAGGGCTACGATCCCACGTTCGGCGCCCGGCCGCTCAAGCGGGTCATCCAGCAGCGGATCCAGAACCCGCTGGCCGTCGAGATGCTCAAGCGCGAGTTCGAGGAAGGCAGCCGCGTGCGGATCGACTTCCAGGACGGCGAATTCACCTTCGAGCGCTGCTGACCACGCTTTGGAGTGCGGCGATTCATCGCCGCTTTGTCTTGAACAGAAGGGAACAGAGGCAACGGAGGTCCCGCCTCTGGTCCGCGCCCACGCTAATCGTCAATCCTCTGTTCCCTCTGTTTCCTCCTGTTCAAAACCCACGCCGTCGTCCAAAGCGGCGATGAATCGCCGCACTTCAAAGGGAAAGTTCCCGTCCGCGCGCTCACAGGCCAGCCTTGGCGAGCACGAACTCCAGCACGGCCTTGCCGTCGGCGTAGTCGGTGGCGTGGCCGCCGTCCGGGCGGTGGATGAGAAGCACGTTGGGCTGGAGCTTCTTGACGATTCCCGCCAAACGGACGACGCTGTCGGGCGGGACGAGCGTGTCGCGGCCGCCGGTGGTCAGACCGATCGGCATGGTCAGCCGCTCCGGCCAGTACTCGGCGCTCCGCTTCTTATACTCCTGCGGCATGGCCGTCTTCGTGCCGCCAAACGACTCGCGGATGGCGTCCTGAAAGTTCTCGTACTCCAGGTGGTTGGCCGTGCCGTTCATGGCCACCACGCCGTCGACCAGCTCCGGGCGCATGGCGGCGAAAGCGAGGGCCGAGGAAGCGCCCATCGAACCGCCGCAGACGATCGTCTTGCCGATGCGATAGCGGCTCTTGAGCTCTTCGAGAATCTGCAACAGGTCGGCCTCGGCCTTCGGACCCATCCAGGAGGTTTTGGCCCGGTAGTCGGGTGAGACAAGAATCATTCGGTGGGCGACGGCCACGTCGCGGGCCACGCGGCACTCGTCTCGCGGGTTGGTAATGTATTGCCAGCGGTCGGAGCCGTGGCCGTGCAGCACGATCAAGAGGGGATGCGGCCTGGCCGCATCGAACGCCTCCGGCAGCACGACGACGTAGTGCTGGATAGAGCCATCCACGCGGGCGACAAAGGCAACATCCTGCGGCTTCGGCCCCTCCGCCCCGCAAGCCAACAGGCCGCCGAGCAGAAGAACCAGGTAGGATACGATCGCTTGCAACTTCATGCCGTCTTTTCCTTGAGACTGCTGTAGGGGATTACTGAGTACGGGGACTCAGAGGCTGTGAATCGCTCGTAGCTTGGCTCTCCAGAGCCGAGTAGGTTCGGCCAATATCCCGGAAAAATCGCTCGGCTCTGGAGAGCCAAGCTACGGAAAATTGAACGATTCACAAGTATCTTCCTATAATGCAGGGTCGAGGGTCAAGTGCGACAACGCCTATATGGAGGGAGGTCAATCATGAGAAGTATGACCAGAAGTCACGGTTGGGGCGCGATTGTGATGAGTGTCTGGCTTGCGGGTCCGCTGGTGGCGTGGGCGCAGAACGAGCCGGAAGCCGGCGCTCGGCGCGGGTCTCCTGACCCCGCCGAAGGCCCCAGTCCCGCTGCCGGCACGGAGCGCGGCTACCTGGGCGCGGTCGTCGACGATCGCGAGGACCGCGGGCGCGGCGTGCGGATCGAGCGGATCGTTCCCGGCGGACCGGCGGAGAAGGCGGGGCTCGGCAAGGGGGACCTGATCACCGGCGTGGGCGGGATTCGCGTCCGGCAGATCACCGATTTCGCCGGGATCTTGGAGCAGGTGGTTCCCGGGAGCAAACTCACCTTCGAGGTGCTCCGCGACGGGAAACGCGAGACGATCGACGTGGTGTTCGGCGTCCGGCCCAGCCCACGGAAGCCGGAGCCGGCGGCTGGGGATTTGCGGGCCCCGCTCGACTTGCGGGCCCCCGGGAGCGCCGCGGCTCCGCCCATGCCTCAGCCGCCTAAGGCGATCCCAAGCGCCAAGACGCTCCAAGCCTCGAGCGACGATCGCGCCCGCTTGGAAATGCTCGAACGCCGGCTGGAACAACTCGATCGCCGCATTGAGCAGTTGGAGCGGGCGGTCAGCAAACAGTTTTCCCAGTAGTGCTGGTGGTCCGTCGAATCGGAAATGACCGGTAGCTGAATTCGCCAGAATTCAGGTTTCCCGAAGTCTGGCGACTTCGGCTACGAGCGTTTTCACAGTAGCGATCAGTCCCACCACCACGTGGTGCGTTGTGCGCCCGACGCTTTGCTGTACAGCTTGGCCACGTCACTGCTCTTCTCGGCCTTGTCGACGAGCGTCCACGGGTTGATCTGCACGCCGCCCGCGGCGATCATCGTGTTTCTGCCCTTCCTGGCCAGGGTGGCACCGGTGGCAACTTGCTTGGGAGCATCGATCTTGACGGTCAAGAGGCCCTCGGCCGCGCCAGAGAGGATGGGGAACTCATGTCCGGCCTTGGTCGCCAGCCGCTGCTTGACGATCAGCGCCGAGACCACGGCCAAATCCATGCAGCCCTGCAACTGGGCGAAGACCGGATCGGCCTGGGCGAGATCCTGGTAGCGGCTGGTCATGAGATCGGCCCAGCGCTGCGTCACCGGATCGGATCGTCCGCTGGGACGGGGCACCCCGTTGGCATCGAGAAAATCGTTCTCGGTCATGCACCGCACCGTCGCCCCGCGGATTTCCCACGCCAGCCCGGCGTCGTCGCGCAGAAGCGGCTGGTAATCGGGCTGGAGCCACCAACGGGGCAGCATGTTCGACAATCCCGACCCGCCTCCCTTGACCATCTCCGTGTAGCTCGGCAGCCCGCGCACCGGGGCAGGCTCCAGGCCCATCGAGATCCGCTTCATGCGGTAGTCGGCCGCCACCATGACGCGGGCGAAATGACTGCTGTCGGGCACGCCGTTGACGGTGATCCGCTGCGGCCCCAACTGCTCCTCCATCGCGGCGGCCGCCGCCCGCGGATCCGCACCGACTTTGATCTGGCGGGAGAGCGCCTCCACGCGGCGAATTCCCTCGGGCGTTGGATTGATCGAGCAACTGAGCACGCTCGGGCTACTGATCGCCGCGCGGAGAGCCACGAGGAGATCGTCGAGGAGCAACACGGGCCGGCCGCTCTTGGCGCCTACGAAATAGCCGCGGGGATCCAAGGCCCAACCTTCCGCAGGCCCGACCAACACGATGTCCCGCTCCTCCGGATACACCAAGACGTAGCGTATTTCCAGCAAGCCGCCCAGGAGGCAAACCGCTTCGGGCAGCGTCTTGCCCGTCTCCAGGCACTTCTTGATCTCCGCCTCCAACCGCCGCAGCGACACCTTGCGCAGCCCAGTGGTTTGGTTCATCCCCTCGGGGATCGCCTCCAAGGCGTCGTGGCGAAACTGGCGGAGCCTGCCGCTTGTGTCGCGGTCGGCGTTGGTCGCCATCCCGTCCACATTAACCGACACGCCGCCGACGATGCTGAGGACGTTGTTGACGGTGTTGTTGGTGTTGCCCTGCTGCTGGGCACTAGCCGAAGAGCTCCATGCAGCCGCGATCAAGACCACGGCCGATACAAGGGCGCTGCGGCGCGCCAGACGAACGCAACGATTACCAAGCGACATAGTGGACCTCCTCCGACCCGTCAAGAGTTGGGCACAGTTCCCAATACTCTATTCAGAGTAATTCGCCCCGGGGAGATTTGCAACAAGAATGGTCGACGGCGAAAACCGCCTTACGAATATAAAGGGCATTTCCCGGTCGAACGTGTTGGGGGGTCCGACGGGAAGCCGATAGCAAACCGGGTCGGCCGGCGGATACCCCACTTTAGTGGCATATACCTATATGGGATAGATACCCCTACTTCCCCACCCTTGGAGAATCGGTGCCGTGAGTCGGAGTGGTGTCCACGCTGGGAAGCGTCCTGGGGGCCTTCGGCGCCGGCTTCGTGCTGATTCCCCACGTCGGCCTGCGGAACATTTTTCTCGTGACCGGGCTGCTGCCCGGAAGGGGATCGCGGCCCTGGCGGCGACGTTCTTCGCCGGGATGGTCGCGCTGGGGTGGCTGCAGGACGGCACGCCGCCGGACGTGGTGTTCGATCAAACCACGTTGGATCGATCGGCGATTGAGGCGCATCGGGGCTCTCGACAGCGGGACACGTCGGCACGAGGCGAAAAAAACTTCAAAGTTTTTTCTCCGTCCTAACTCGTTGAAAGCCTTAGAGTAAGGGCGGCAGGTGGGCCTTATGGTAAACTTTTCTGTTTGCCCAAGCGTCGATTATTTGCCAAACTCTTTAAGAGGGTCCGCGGACGTTTATTTACGCCGCGCCGGTGTGGTGCGGCAGGCAGCCGGTCAGGACGACGCTTTACAGCACAATCCGTTGCCGGATGGTCCATCCGGCGAGGTCGACGAACTATGGGAAACCGCTACTGTGTAGGTCTGTCGCTTGGGGTGGTTCTTGCTTTCGCGGCTTGGGCCGCGGCCGGGGACTGTTGCTCTTCGACCGTCGTGCCGGTGCAGAGCGTGCAGCCGGCCGTCACCTACCGGCTCGATTACCGCACGGTCTACGAGCCGCAAACCGTGACCGCGTACCGCATCGAGTACGACACCGTCTACGAGGATCGCGAAGTCACCTCGTATCGGCCCGTCTGGGAGACGCAGGTCCAGGAGCGTCGCTACCAGGTCGCCCGGCAGGTCGCCGAGACGTCGGAACGCGAGGAGCGTCGCACGGTGCACAAGCCGGTCTGGGAGACTCAGTATCGCGACGCCAGCTACGAGCGGGTCCACTACGTGCAAGAGACGGCCGAGCGCGAGGAGCGCACTACGACCTGGCAGCAGGTGTGCGAGACCCAGGAGCGGCAAGAGTGCCGCACGGTGCTCCGCCCGGTAACGCAAACCGAGTACCGTACCCAGTACTCGACCATGTATGAGCCGGTGACCAGCTATCAAACGTATTACGCCGACGTGGGCGGGTACGTCGATCAGGTCACCCTGCGGCAGCCGGCGGTCTTCCGCAACCGGCTGGCCTGGATGCCGGCCACGACCACCTTCAACCCCGTGACTGGCACGCCGGTTCGGCAATCCGGCGGATTGTATTGGGTGCCGCGGTACCACGCGGAGGTGCAGCGGGTACACCAACCGAACTACGTGCCCCAGCAGGTCGCTCAGACGACCTACATGCCGAGAAGCGTGGCCCAGGAAGTGCCGGTCCAGGTGACCAGCTACCAGCAGGAACAGGTCTGCGAGCGGATTCCTTACCAGGTTTCCCGGTGGGTTCCGCAAGAGGTGGTGCGCAAGGTGCCGTACACGGTATCGCGTCCGGTGACGGAACGCGTCGAGCAGAAGATCCCCTACCAAGTCTGCCGCTGGGTTGCCGAAGAACAAGTTCATAAAATCCCCGTGACCTGCTACAAGCCGGTCTACGAAGATCGCGTGGGGCAAACCCCGGTGCGCGTCTGCCGGATGGAGCCCGTGAGGGAAACCGTTCGCGTCGCGCGCACGGTCGAGAAGCGGGTGCCGGTGGAGTCCTGTTGTTACGTGCCGCGGGTGGTGTGCTACCCGATGGCGGTTGATGCCTGCGGCGTGCCGGTGGATTGCGTCTCCAGCCCGGTGGTCAGTTCGGTCCCATCCTCGCAGCCGCCGGCTTCCCAGCCGACCCTTGCGCCCCAGAAGAAGTCCTCCGCGGCGGATGTGAAGCCTGAGCTCCCGTCATCGGCTCCGGGGCCGGAGAAGGTCGAGGAACCGGCCGTCCCCGCCCCCAGCGGCAAACCGACCGAGGCGAAGCCGCCGGACTCGGCGTACCCGACCAAGCCTCAAACCAAATAGGATGTCGGATTCTTCCAGCGGCGAATCGGGCGGGATTCTTGAAGGCGTGCGGTTGGCGTTCGTCGGCCGATTGGCGAGCATGCCGCGCCGCGAGGCCGCCCCGTTGGTCCGCGAGCACGGGGCCGTGGTTGTGGAGAAGCCATCGCCGGCCGTGAATCTCGTGGTCATCGGCGAGGGCGATCTCCTGCCCTCCGGCGAGACCGAGCCCGACGACTGGTTCGACCCTGCCA
Organism: uncultured Planctomycetaceae bacterium; assembly: GCA_964438165.1. Lineage (GTDB taxonomy): Bacteria > Planctomycetota > Planctomycetia > Pirellulales > Thermoguttaceae > CALFBP01. The sequence goes on from CAYTJV010000440.1 coordinate 5,994, forward strand.
CGCGCCAGGCCATCGAACAGGGCCGGATCGAGGTCCTTCGCGAGACGCAGCTTTGGCAGCGTCTCGGGCTGGTCGACGCGGAGCAGGAAGTCCACCGGCTCTACACGCCGGCCATGCTGGCCGAATTGCTGCACGTTCCCGTGGCGGTGATCCGCCGCTGGCGCCGGCGCGGACTGATCGTGCCGGTGCGCGAGGTGAGGCGATTGCCCTACTTCGATTTTCGCGAAGTGGCCACCGCCCGCCGGCTGGCCGAGTTGCTCGCCGCCGGGATGTCGCCGGCCGCCATCGAGAGGAAACTGGCGGTGCTGGCCCGCTACGTGCCGGGCGTGGAGCGGCCGCTGGCCCAGTTGTCGGTGATCGTCGAGGGCAAGGAGATTTTGCTCCGTCAAGGGGACGGGCGGATCGAGCCCGGCCGCCAGTTGCGGTTCGATTTCGCCGCGACTGACACCTCGTTCGGCGCGCTCGGCGCGGGTCTCCCGCCAGCGCTCGGCGCGGGTCTCCCGACCCCGCCGAAGCCGGCGACCGAAGG
>CAYTJV010000441.1:0-6514 GCA_964438165.1 uncultured Planctomycetaceae bacterium
CCCGGTGCAGAACTCCGAGATGTAAACGGCTGCCCCCAGCCCCAGCGGCACCGCCAGGAGCATTGCCAATCCCGTCACCGACAACGTGCCCACCAACAGCGCCAAGATCCCATACTGGGGCCGGACCTCCGACGTCGGCCGCCACTCCTGACTGGTGAGGAACGCGACCAGGTCGAGTTTGCCGTGCAGCATCGGGAGGGCCTCGCGGGCCACGAAAAAAAGGATCGCAAACACGAACAGGATCGCGCTGATGCCGCAAAGTCGGATGATCGCCTCGACGACCGGCTCGGTCGCATCGAGCACCCATTGAGTGACCCGGTAGAGCCGCGACGCCCATCTGGCCGGCGGCCGCGGCCCGGTGGTAGTGTCAGCGTGCATCATGATCCCCTACCGGAACGTAGCCGAGTTGATCGACAATGGCCTGCCCCTCGGACGAGAGCATCCAGTCGAGGTACTGTTTCACCGGGCCCGTGGGCTCCCCAAGCGTGTAGACCAACAGGGGTCGCGTAATGGGGTAGGAGCCATTTCTTGCGTTTTCAACCGTCGGCGGCACGCCCGCCTGGCCCTTCTTCTTGGCGATCTTGAGCACCTTGACGTCGGGCGTCTGATAGCCCATCCCACTGTAGCCGATGGCCGTGGGCGTGCGGGAAACCAGGGCTACGACGTCTTTGGAGCCGTTGGCGTCGATCGAGCCCAACTTGTAGTCGTTTCCCTTGCCCAGCACGGAGCTGCGAAAATAGGCGTAGGTGCCGGAGCTGTTCTGCCGGCTGATGCGAATGATCTTGTCGGCCTGCGGATTGGCCACGCCCAACTGCGACCACTGGGTGATCGTGCCGTCGCGGCCGTAAATCTCCTTGAGCTCCTCGATGGAAATCGACTCGATGGGGTTGTTGGGATGCACGTAGACGGCCATGGCGTCGTAGCCGACGTCGTGCTTTTCGGCGTCGACGTGCTGCTTCTCTTGGATCCTGCGAAGCTCCTTGTCGGTCATTTTGCGGCTGCTGTTGGCCATGTCGCAATTGCCGTCGGTGAGGCTGGCGATCCCCACGCCCGAGCCGCTCCCGAGGACCTGAACGCTCACCTCGGGGTATTTCTTGTGGTAGGTCTCAGCCCAGGCCTGGGCCAGATTGACCATCGTGTCGGACCCATCCACGCGGAGGCTAGTGGCCGCTTCCTCCGCCGGCCCGCAACCGCAGACCCCGAGCGTCACTAGGCCCGTCGCCAACAACATCACACCAAACCCGCGAGGCATTCCCAAACCACCCTTTGGACCCGCAGCCCACCGTCCCGATTGCGGCCGTCATTCTATACTGCCCGCGGCCGCAAGTGCGCCGTTCGTAGTCCCGCCTTTAGGCGGCTTCTCAACGCGAAGCCGCCTAAAGGCGGGACTACGAACAGGTCTCAATTCATCCCGCGGGCAGTATAGCAACTCCGCTGGCGACATGCGTTAGCCGAGGGCGAGCGGATTGCAGGGTTTTTGTTAGAGTTGCGTTAGAGCGATGGATGAATCCGCTCTTGATGGGGGTACACAACCAGCGCCTACTCCATCTTATGTGCCCGGCGGATTTCTGCCGTGATCTGCTTCATCTCGGGAGAGCTTGCCCTTATTGTGTGCGATTTTGTCCAGGCCTCTTCTTCGGCCCCGAGTTTGCCGTCGGGCAGGGCTTCGAGGTTCTCGCTCTCCGCCTGCGTTTGGCAGGTGACGGCGGTGATGCGCGGCAGCGCGGCGTGGTCGGGAGCGGGACGAAAGACAATCTTATCGATTATGTCGGCACGGGGGGCGATGACCAGGTAGTGCTGGAACGGGTCGGCCGACTCGTGGAGATAGATGGCTTTGGACTTGCTGAGCATCTTGCCGGCAAGATCGAGCGTGTAACCGACCATGAGAGGAAAGCTGTCGCGGGCACCGTCGCGGTAGACCACGTCGATCAGTCCGCAGACTTCCAGCGGCCGGCCGTTGGCTGCCGTTCCGCCGAGGAAGAAGAGGCGCTGGGCCGTGAATCCGCAAGGGATCTCGCGCGTGCCCAAGGCGGGGACCAGGGTGTACTGCGACGCATGGCGGAGGAAGGGGATCCCGTCGCGAAGCACTTCGGGGCGGTCGCGGTTGGGCTGGACTTTGGTGATCCAGTCCTTGGGCAGGCCGCTTCGGAAATCGACCCGCAACGGGTCGCCGGCGTCGATCCGCCCGACGCCGAGCCAGGCGAACGCCCCGCCCGAGTCGCCGTCGTGGACTTCGATGCGGACCTCGCGGCCGCGGAGCTTGGCCACGTCCCAGGAGCGCTCCTGCACGGCGTCGTTGCCGGGGGCGGTGGTTTTGTGGAGCGTCAGGCCCTTCCGGGAATCGATCAGGGCGACGAAGTTCTTGTTCTGCCCGCCGGAAAGCCCGTCGTGGCCGCAGATCGTAAGTGCGATCTTGTCGACCGAAATGCGGAACGGGGGAGACGCGATCACGCCCATGCCCGCCTCGCCTCCTCCCAGCGACGAGAGGTACCGCGGGACCTGGCGGTTGGCCCCGTCGCGCTCCAGAATGGCCCAGGTGCCCGAGGACGGCGACGGCGAGTATTTCAGGCCCTTGTACGTCTGGGCGGCTGCGGTGCTGTCGGCAAGCGCGACAAGAGCCAGGAAATCGCCCAGGAGCGTGGCGATGATTTTGAATCGGACCGGCATGGGATACTCCTCGCTGCTATTGGTTCCTAGGCGGCGACCCATTTGCGGTGCAGGCGTCTCGCCTGCGATCGCCAAGGCGTCCATTGTAGCCCTTCGCGGTCGGCGTCGCCAAGCATGCGGCGGGTTGACAAAGGACGCCGAATCGTCCACCATCATATCAAGGAGCCAACGAATCACGAAAACCCGAAAGAACGAAAACTCGAAAGAGCGAGCAGAGGGCGACGGGCGAGCATGCATCATTCCCAGTGTTTTTCGGGCTTTCGTCCTTTCGGGCTTTCGTGATTGCCCGATTTCCTCAACTGTCGCACTCGCTTTGGGACGTGCCATGCCGATCTACGAGTTCTACTGCGCCGATTGTCATACGGTATACAACTTCCTTTCCCGCTCGATCAACACCACGAAGCGGCCCGACTGCCCGCGCTGTGGCCGGCCGAAGCTGGAGCGGAGGGTGTCTCGGTTCGCGATCTCGAAGGGGCAGTCGAAGCCCCCGGAGTCGGATCAGCCGCTGCCGGACCTCGACGAGTCGAAAATGGAGCAGGCCATGGAGCAGTTGGCCAGCGAGGCGGAGGGAATCGACGAGGACAATCCTCGCCAAATGGCCCGCATGATGCGCAAGCGGTACGAGGGCGCCGGCCTGCAGTTGAACGAAAAAATGGAGGAAGCCGTGCGGCGTCTGGAGGCGGGCGACGATCCGGAAAAGATCGAAGAAGAGATGGGCGATTTTCTCGACGCGGAAGATCCCCTGCTCGGCGGCGCCGGCAGTACCGGGAGCGGCGGCACCGGTGGCCTACGCGGCCTCTCGCGCAAGCTCAGGCCGCCAAGTGTGGACGAGACCCTCTATGACCTGTAGGGGGGGGTGAACATGAGCCGGACGACGGTCGGCATACCCATGGAGATCCTCCTGGTCGAGGACAACCTGGAGGATGCCCGCACCACGATCCAGTCCCTCAAGCACGAAGACATCCGGTGTCGCGTGACCCTGGTGTGTGACGGCGAGGAGGCGATGGCGTTTCTGCGCCGGGAGGGGATCTTCGCCAGAGCGCCGCGGCCCGACGTGATCCTCCTGGATCTCGACTTGCCGAAGAAAGACGGCCGCCAGGTGCTCATCGAGATCCGCGCCGACGCTGCGCTGGAGGGCATTCCGGTCGTCGTCTTGACCGGTTCGCTGGTCCACCAGACAATCCTCCAGGCCGAGCAGTATCGCGTGGACGGCTTCATGGCCAAGCCGGTGAGCCTGGAGCAGTTCATCCGCGTGATCAAGTCGCTCCGCCGGTCGTGGCGGAGCGAGCTGATCCTGCCGTCGCTGGAATGAGACCGCTAATCTGCAAGAGTTGCGCCCGTGGACAAAAAGCCGCGACCGCCAGCCGCCCCGAATCTGACTGATTTTGAAGGAGCGATACAATGTTCAGGACGATCGTCACGTGCTGGATCATGGGGATGACAGTTGGCAGCATCTTTGCGGCGGAACCGGCTCCCAAGAAAATGCCTGCGATCGACCTCAAGAAGCCCGGCCGCTACCTCGCCGGACTGTGGCAGTATGAGATGGAAATCGCCGAGCCGGGCACGCGCAGCGAGACCCGCGTGGGGCGATTGGCTTACGCAAACCATCGGGCCGCACCGGCGGAGATCAACGACTTCCACAATACCCCCTGGGGAACCATCTATTGGGTCGGAAACCCCAAAGGGCCAGGCGACCACGGCTGGATGCCCCGGCCCGCCGAATGCCTCCAGCGCCAAGGACGACTGCTGCCGCTGCCCGGCAACGGGCCCAAACGGCTGGAGCTCAACGAGGCCGACAGCGGCAAATCGCTCAAGGCAATCGCCGGCGCGCGGATCTTCATCCGCCTGCGCGGCAATCCGACCACCGGCTACACCTGGCAACTCGCCGAGCAACCGGCCAACAAGCTTGCTGAAAAGGCCGCCGTAAAGCCTTCTCCGGCCTTGGCGCCCCTGGGCCAGCCCGAATACGCCCCGGATCGCCAAACGCCCGTGGCCATCGGCGCCGGCGGCACGTTCACATTCTCCTTCCGGGTCGCCAAGCCGGGCAGCGGCTCGATCCGCCTGGTGTATCGCCGGCCGTGGGAAAAAGACAAGCCGCCTGCCCAGACTTTCACGCTCGCGGTCGAGGTCGCCCAGGCCACTGGGCCGGGGCCGGAGAAGTAGAAAGCATAGAGCCGACGGGAAAAAAGACTTCCGAAGTCTCGGATACTTCGGAAATCTGGAAGTCACTCCTCACCGCCGGGCTCGTCCCAGCGGGAGGCTGATTGGCAGCTACCGGACGACGCTCTCCAGTCGCGGCAGGGCGCGCTGGAGGCGTTGGACGCCGGCGTCGGTGACGTCGGTTCGGGTGAGGTCCAGCGTGCGGAGCTGCCGGAGCCGCTTGAGGTGCTCCAGCCCGGCGTCGCCGATCCGCGTCTGTGCGAGGCTCAGCTCGCTGAGGTCGGCCAGGCCGCCGAGGTGTTCCAGGGCCGCGTCGGCGATCAAAGTGCGATCGAGGTAGAGCTGCTCCAAGCGGGCCATATTCTTGAGGTGCGCCAGTCCCGCGCCGGTGACGCGCGTGTTGGCCAGTCCGAGCGTCTTCAGGCGAGCGAGGTCTTGGATCCGCGCCAGGCCCGCGTCGCCGATCCCGGTGTCGTCCAGCGACAGGTCTTCCAGCTTGGCAAGGGGCTTCAGGTGCGCCAGGCCGTCATCCGTGACCGCCGTATGGATCAGCACGAGCTGTTTCAGGTCCACCAGCGGCCGCAGCGACTTCAGCCCTCGATCGCCGATTGCCGTGTCCGCCAGGGAGAGCGACTGGAGCTCCTTGGGCCCGGCCAGATGCGCAATGCCGGCGTCGGACACGTCGGTTCCATCCAGCACCAGGCTCTTGAGCTTCGCGAGCTTGGCGAGATGCTTCATCCCTTCGTCGCCCGGCCGGGTATACGGAAGCTCCAGGGTCTGGAGATTGGCCAGCGGGGCGAGATGCGCCAGGGCCGGCGCCGTGAGCCAGTTGTCGCCGAGCACGAGCTCCTTGAGATTCGTCAGGCCGGAAAGCGCGGCGAGGCCGGCATTGCTGATGCGGGTCTGGTCGATCGAAAGGCTCTCCAATTCCGTCAGGCCCTTGAGGTGGGCCAGCCCGGCATCGGTCGTCGGCGTCGCGCTCAGCACCACGACGCGGAGGCGCGAGTTGCCGGCCAGGTGCGTCAGGCCGCGGTCGGTGATCCGCGTATCGCTGAGGCTGATCTCTTCCAGGTGCCGCAGGTCCTTGAGGTGCTCCAGTCCGGCGTCGGTGATCGACGTGGAGGCCAGCGACAGGGCCAAGAGGTCCGGGATCGCTTTCAGGCGAGACAGCCCGGCGTCGGTGATCTTCGTGCCTGCCAACACGAGGATCTCCAGCGACTCGAGGCCTTTGAGGTGTTCCAGTCCGGCGTCGGTCACGCTGAGCGATTTGAGGTCGAGCACGCGGAGGCGGGTGAGACCCTTCAGGTGGGCCAGTCCGGCATCGGTGACCCGCGAGTCTTCGAGATACAGATCCTCGATGTCCTTGAACCGCGCGGCCACGGTCATCATGTCGGCGTCGCCCAAGTCGGGCGGCAATTCGGACTCCGAGAGCAGCTTGTCCAGGCCCGGCAAATCGATGCGCGTGCGGCCTTCGTGGGCGGGTTTTCCCGGCCGGGCCGCCTTCGACCCGCCGGAACCCGCCGACTTCTCACCGGCGACTGCCGCCGGAACCAATAACGTCATCACACCGATCAGCAAGAGACGGAAAGATCGCATGGTCGTCCTCCGGAAAAGGTGACAGGCACCTTTTGCCGCAACCGTTCACGCCCCGGGAAGGAGTGACGGGGTGGGTTGGTGGGCGAGATGG
>CAYTJV010000442.1:0-6503 GCA_964438165.1 uncultured Planctomycetaceae bacterium
CGCTGCGCGTGAGCTCGCCAGGACCGCACCACCACGAGAGCGACGCGATCGTCCAGTACACCGCGTCCCCTTCGTAGCCTGCCACGCCCTCGGTCGCCCCTTTGGGCTCCAAGGCCAAATCGAAGTCGCCGAGCACTTTCAGATTCGTGAGCGGCTGAGTCCCGTCGTTCGACAACTCGATGAAGAAATCGACCTCCTGGCCTACCGAGGCCGATTGCGGTCCGGTCAGCCTCACCGACAGCCGCCCCGCCGCTCCCGGCGGCAGAGTGGCCGGACCCGGCGTCGTCGGACCGGGAGTGGTCGGAACCGTGGGCATGGGCGAAGGAGTGGCGCCGGGGCGATCCAGCACGGTAATGCAGCTCTCGGCACTGGCCACGATCCCGCCATTGCCCGTGATTTCCACCGTCTGGCAATGCCGACCGGTCTGGGCGACGCGGAACTCGATGCCGATCCGTTTCGTCTGGCCCGGCGGCAAATCCTCGCCCAAGAGACGCTTGATCGGACTCGGTAGCTTCTCGTGGACCAGGCCCGGGTCGAAACGGTCCTTGATCACGATGCCGGTGGCGGTGGTCGTGCCGCGGTTGGTAATCGCGATCTCGAACGTGACCGCGTCGCCGACGTACGCGCGATCCGGTCCGACGATCCTTACATCCAGCGGCGCGGCGGCGGCCGGCGGCCCCACGCAGCCTGCGCCGGGCGTCGGCGTCCCGGGCGGGACGGCCAGGGAAATCGCCGTCGTCACGCACTCCTTGGCCCGCAGCCCGCTGGCGGCCACAGCCTCGGCGCACGCGCTGACGCTCCCCTGCCGTTCGGCCCGCAGGTTGACCTCGAACACGCGCCGTTCGCCGGGCCCAAGGCGGCCGATCTGCCACTGGACCGCGCGCCCGGTCGATTGGCCCGGCGGATTGCTGCTCATGAAGCTCAGCGCATCGTGTACTTCATCGCTGAGCACCACGCCATCGGCGGGCATGTCGCCCGTGTTAGTTACCTCGATGCGGTAATTGAGGGTCGCGCCGACGCTGCCGACCGCCGGACCGGACTTCCGCACCGCCAGGCCGGGAGCCGACCAGGTTTTCGACGTGAAGCCGCTTCCCACCACCAATCGGGTCCCGGCAGGACCGCCGGCTTGGGCAGGCCGAATGACTTGAATGGCAATCCGATTGGTGCCCGCAGCGGGCTGCTGCTGAAAGACCTCGGCGCTGGCCTGGCCTGCGGCGTTGGTTTCGACCTCCACAGTCGGGGCGCCGCTGGGGGCGAATCCGGCCGGGGGGCCGTCGACGATCGAATACTGCACCCGCCATCCCACGCACGGCGCCTGGTCCGTCTGCCGCATCACCATCGTCGTGAAAACGTGTCGCGAGCCTGCCGGATTGATCGCCGGCGGAGGCAGCCGCCACTGGGCATCCACCCAGTGGACGATCGCCGTCTGCTTTCGCCGCTCCCACCCGAACACCTCGGGCGAATAGGCGGTGACGTAGCTGGTGCCCTCGACGGGCGACATGACCGAGACCCAGGTCTGCCCGCGGAGCACCGTAACGTCGTCGGCCGGCGTGGGCGTGCCGCGGGTCAAACGCTCATAGCGTCGCGAGGTGCTCCCGATCACAAACGTGCCGCTCACCTTGTGGGGCCGGTGGAAGTCGCCGAGGAAGATGTCCCAGAAGCTGCCGCGGTCGAAATCGACGAGCTCCCCCACCCCGCCGGGCGCGATCGACCACTCCACGCGCTCGCTGGTCCTCAAGTAGCCGTCAGGCCCACTGACGCCCGCCAGCAGCACCACCTCGCTCCCCACGGGCGCGATCGTGCTCCGCGGCACGAGGATCAGCTCCACCGTGTCCCACGGTCGCGGAGCCCCCGGCACGGGCTTGAATCGAGGCTGAGCCGGCGCCGGAGGAGGGACAAACAGCCGCTGGCCGGTCGGGTCGATTTGGGGGCAGCGCCACTCGGCACATCCGCCGAGTGCCAGCGCGCAGAGTGCCAGCACCGCCACGAGCACTTGAATCTGTCGTTTCCCCGCACCCATGGCCATTACTCCGGCCCTGCCGGCGCAGCCGATACCGACGGCGCAGCTTTCCATCATTGCAAGGCTAGCACGCGATTTGGCAACATGGGGACTTTTTTCCACGTCCGGTGTTTCGCAAAGGCACCGTCGCGCCTTACCCAGCCGCTACCCCCGCGCCAGCCGGCACTTCCGGCGCCTTGCGAAGGGATTTCCCGACCCTCGCCGATTGCCTGCTGCCATGAAAATCCTCTACGATGGAAGCTCAGATTGTAGGGAACGCCCTCCGTGGCGTTCCGGGCGGCGCTTTGCGGTGTTGCCGCTTCAACGGAACGCCACGGAGGGCGTTCCCTACAAGCGGGAGCGAGAGGAATGATGAGAATCCCCATACGCAACATCGGCATCGGCTTCGCTCTGGTCGCTTGCGGCATCATGGCGGCCAATCTCCTCACGGACCTGGTGCCCCCGAACACCCGGCTGATGTTTCCGGTTTGGGTCCTGCTCTGCCTCGTTCCCGCGTACTGGTACGGTCACCGCCTGGGCATCGTCTCCTACGCGCTGCGGGAGATCTTGGGAACGATCGGAGTGGTGCTGGCTGCGATTGTGGCCGTGGAGTTTTGGGCCCGTATCCGCCCGTTCTCCGCCATGGCCCTCGCGGCGCTGGTTTGCGTGTTCTTTCTGCTCCGGCGGCGCTGGCTGGGAAACGGACGCAGCGGGCGTTGAGCAATCGGCCGCGATCTCCCAACCGGCCAACCGGCAATCTCGCCGGAATCGCTATTCCGGGTCCCCATGGAACACGTTACCATTCCATCCCCTCACTCTTGGTATACCCCCACACGGGAGGAGATGTGCGATGGTTTCAACGTCGATCTCGCGACGCTTTTCTGCTTTGGCGGCGATTCTCGCGGCACTCTCGATCGCCTCGGACGCCCTTCGAGCGGAGCCCTCGGGGACGACCCAAGAGGAAAGCGAGGCCGTGTTTGTGGAACTGACGATGATCGAGGTGTCCGCGGAACAGTCGCAGAAGTTCTGCCTTGCCGAACGACTCCCCGACCTCGGTTTCCTTCTGAGCGACGCCGAGGCCAAGAAGCTGAGGGAAGCGGGACAGAACGCGCCTGGGTGCAACGTCGTGCAAGTTCCGCGCGTCAGGACCAGCATCGGCCGGTCCGCGATCATCGGCGGCGCCATCAGCGGCCGTAGAGTTGCCTGCCTGGTAGTGCCGGAGAGCGCGGCATCAGACGGGGAGATCAGACTGCGGATTGCCCCGGTGCCCGCGGCTCGATCACCAGCCGAGATCGCAACGGGCGACCACACGGCGTTGTTCGCCTTGAGCCGGGTGAGCGCAACGGCTCACCTCAAGAAGGACGAGTCGATGATGCTCGGCGGCTGGAAGACCGGCAAAGATGGCTCCGGCACGCTCGTGCTCATCGTGAAGCCCCAGGTCGCGGCCGAGCCACTGGCGAAGCTGGAACCGGCAAAGCAGTCGCACAGCAGCACCATGAGCATGGTCGATCCCCGAATCGTCATTCAGGAAGTGGAAGAAGAACGTCTGGGCGCCGATGCCGTGCGCTGAAGGCGCACGGTCACGTGCTCTTGACGCGAATTTTGCCGGCCAAGAGATCGTCCAACAGCGCGCTCAATGAGAGACGCTCGGCCCATCGCCGCAAGTAGGGCACGTCCAGCAGCCCGCCTTGAACTGCCACCACGCCCGCCGCGTCGTGCAACTGGCGGTCCGATGGGGTGAGCGAGTGCCAATAGAGCTTGTGCAGGACCATGTCTTCTGCCGTCGCAAGCCACGCGGGTGTGCCGAAAAGCGTCGCGGAGATGCGCCGCGCAAACATCTCCTGCTCGAACGGGTCCTCGCGGAGCAGCCAGAAGTCGATCTTGAGCGCCGACCGCGTATCGATCGCGTTGAACTGAAACGGAGGCGCAAATGCCGCGCGAACCGACCCCTCCTGAAGGAAGTAGTCCGTCTGAAAAGCGGCCACGAGTACCGGCACGTCGCTGCGTTGAAACCGGACGACGAAGTCGAGATCGTGCGTGCTCCGCGGCACGCCCCAGTAATTGCTGGCCATCGAGTCGGTCAGCATGTACGCGACATCGATCTGATTCAGCCGCGCGAGACAATCGACGAGAAGTTCCTGCTCGGTCATCTCCGTCCCGCCAACTCCAGCCGGCGCCGCAAGTGCTGCTCCACTTGTTCCGGCGTTGCCTCGGGATGCTGTCGCCGGATACCCTCGCGCGCGACCTGGCACGCCATCTCGTGCAGCCGCAGCGCGACTGCCAACCGCTCTTCGCCAGTCATGCGGCGGTACTGCGCAATCTGTGCGTTCAAGGCTTCTTCGGGCGTCATCGATCGAGGCGAAAGGGTTTGAAGCTGCGACCCTCAGGTCCCAAAGCGATCTTGGAAACCCGCCAGAAACTCTGATTTCCAAGGGACTTGCTGTAATTCTAAGCCTCCAGCCGGCGTTTGCAAGCCCTTTCCTTCTCGCATAAGATACAGCGTGCCCGTCCCCGTTCTCGGACAACTTCTGAACGTTGGCTGGGGAATCCGGATTCATCGAAAGGAGCCTGTCATGCTTACGGTCTGCCGAAACCTGGTTTCCGTGGTGGTGGTCTTGGGAGTTCTCTTGGCCGTCCCAGGGTATTGCCTCCTGGGAGCGGAACCGGCCCAAAGGAAAGTGAAACTCGACGACCAGCAGACAAGGAAGGTCCGCGAGATCAACGAGGCGCTGATCATGAAGAACCCCAACCTGGCCTCGCTGCTGAGGAGGGGATCATTCGGCGGACGCCTCACGGCCGCAAGCAAGCGGGCCCTCTTGGAGGCCTATGGCGGCACGGCGGAATCGGAGGCGGCCGTGATGCGCGGGTTGAAGTGGCTGGCGGCGCATCAGCAGTCCGATGGCCATTGGTCGTTGAAAACCTACGGCACGGACGTCGAGGGCTGCAACTGCCAACTGGAATCCGAGAAGGAGGTCACCGATAGCGTCACGGCCGGCACGGCGTTCGGCGTGCTCCCGTTCCTCGGCGCCGGCGTTTCCCACAACCGCGCGCCCGAGGAGCCCGCGGAGCTGAACGGTTTTCAGAATGTCGTCAAGAACGCCTTGATGTTCCTCGCCCGAAACCAGATCCGAAGCACCGATCCCCTGGTCGACGGCAAGCTGGACGGCAACATGTATGCCCACGCCCTGGGCACGATCGCGCTGTGCGAGGGCTTCGGCCTCTCAGGACACGAAGGCCTGCGCCTGCCCGCGCAGCGGGCCATCAAGCACCTCATCCAGTCGCAACACAAGGAGGGCGGCTGGCGATACGCTCCGCGCCAGGCAGGCGACATGTCCGCCGTGGCCTGGGTGTTCCTGGCGATCCGCAGCGGGCAGCTCGGCGGGTTGGCCATCGAAAAGGACCCCTTGATCCGCGCCGCCCGGTTCATCGACTCCTGCGCGGCTGGGCCCGACGACGCGAAAATGTCGCGCTACAGCTACGAACCCGAGGGCGAGGCCAAGCTCTCGCTGACCCCCGCCGGGCTGTTGACCCGGCAGTACCTGGGCTGGAAACAGGACATGCCCGCCCTGGTGGCCGGAACGAAGTATCTCATGGAGAACCTGCCGCCGGAATCGGCCGCGAGCCTGGGCCAGGCCTACTATTACTACTACGCCACGCAGGTGCTGCACCACATGGAGGGCCCGGAATTCGACCGCTGGAACTCCCGCATGAGGGAACACCTCATCCGCACGCAGGAAAAGCAGGGCCACAAGGCAGGCAGTTGGAGCCCCGAAGGAGTCGATTTCGGCAAAGCCGGCGGCCGCCTCTACGCCACCTGCATGGCCCTGATCACGCTGGAAGTCTACTACCGCCACCTGCCCATGTACCGCACGGTGTTCGCGGAGCAGACGGCGGTCGTGGAATAGCTGGGGGGCGGCCCAAGCGGATGAAGGATGAGGGATGAAGAAGGTTTGCGTCCTTCTCGTTGGGCGGTTCTGTTAGGGCGCAAAAACCTAGGAGAAAACGCTCGGGCTTGGCCAAGCGGTTCGCGTTTTGGGATCGTGTCCGGACGGAGGTTCTTGCGGATCCAGCCGGGCATTGCGGGAGTGGTCCGACAACGAGACATCTTGCGACCGTCGAAAGCCCGCCCACTTGGCGACGAACTCGCAGCCAATGTAGCAGTAGGGGCCAAGTTCCTTGCACCACGCGACTCGGGCCACGACATCCACTTCCTCGCTGGCAAGCGACATCCGCAGAGCCACCCAAGGGTGATCAATGGGCTGCGAGTGGACCAGTCCGATGCCCTTTTGCGAGATATCGCGAGTGGCCACGGCGAAGGGCTCTCCAATCGGATGGAACTGCTCGTCCACGGGCTGCACGAGCACCGGCACAAGCATCAGGTGCCGTTCTTCCGAGCGGCGCTCCATGCCGCCGCGAATCCTAGCGTCGCGGAGTTGCCGTTTGACAAAGGCCACCAGCTCCGCCGACGGCTCAAACGCATTTGGGATGCAATTCAAGGTATTCG
>CAYTJV010000443.1:0-6503 GCA_964438165.1 uncultured Planctomycetaceae bacterium
ACGCATAACCGGCAACCACCAGCTTCCCAGCGGGGTCCAGACCGGCTGCGGCGCCATTGCGTGCGGCAAGGGCGGCCTGCCCTCGCCGGAGGCGGCCGAGCGGTACGCGGGCAAGGGGCTTCAGGCGATCTGCCGCGCGGTCGGGATGCCCCCGGTGCTGCACATCGGGTCCTGCGTCGACAATTCGCGAATCCTCACGGCCTGCGCGGAAATGGTCAAGGAGGGGGGCATCGGCGACTCGTTCGACAAGCTTCCCGTGGCCGGGGCCGCGCCCGAATGGATGAGCGAAAAGGCCATCGCCATCGGCATGTACTTCGTCGCCAGCGGGATTAACGTGGTCATCGGCCAGCCGCTGCCGGTCGAAGGAAGCGAGTTCGTGGTCGACATGCTGACGAAGACCTTGGAAGAGCATTTCGGCGCGACCTGGGCCTTCGAGGCCGATCCCATCCGGGCCGCCCACTTGATGATCGACCACATCGACCGCAAGCGGGCGGACCTCGGGCTGCCTCCGCCGATGTACGAGGTCCCCTACGCGCCCAAAACCCTCGAAGCCGCCGTTGCGGCAAGCTGAGGGCGTGGAATGGGAGTCTTCGTTGGGACTTCCGTTTTCAAGTTCCCCTCCGGGGCAAAACAGAGCAATCAGGATCAAGGGATATGTCGAAGCAGGTATTTACCCAAGTCATTCGCGGCGCCCACCGGTGGGTGAAGCAGGCCGAGGAAGCTCTGGAGAAGGCCCTCGCCGAGCACGGACCCGAGAAGCCGATCGGCTGGGGGCTGCAAACGTCGTACTCCCTGCCCATGTCGTACGCCCTCATGGGCCTGGAGGTCAAAACGCTCGGCCAGTTGAGGCCGCAGGTCGAGCACGCCCGCGAGCTGCTCGGGGAAATCCCATCCGACGAGTTATGGCTGCCGTACCTCGGCGACGGTCTGGACGCGGGCGCGGCGACGATGCTGGCCCAGGAAGCCCTGACCGCGATGCGGACCCTGAATGGCGACGAACACGCGCCCGGCTGGCAGGGGTTTATCTCCGACACCATCATGCGGGAGCTGGGCATCCAGCTTGTCGACGGGCGCATGCCGGGCTTCGCGTTGATCCTCGGCCCGGCGCCCACCACCGAGATCGCGGTCCACGTCGTGCGGGAGCTGCAAAAGCGGAGCATTCTGGTCTTCCTCTGCGCCAATCGCGAGGGCCGGACCTGCCGCGAGCAGATTTATGAAGGGGGCGTGCTCAAAGAAGACGCGCCGCTGAAGGAGTGTTGGGACCAGTACGTGGTGCCGGTCGGGCCCGACACGCTGGACGGCATTTACGTGCTCAACTGGTCGATCCGCAGCGCGCTGACGTTCGGCAATCACAAACGAGGCGACTGGCGAAAATGCCTCGACTACACCAAGAAGCGAATCCACGCCTTCGGGATCACCTTCGGCGAGATCCCCGACGACTGGTACGCGATGGGCGCGGGCGCGATCCTGATGGGCTACCCGATCATCTCCGACTCGATCACCACGCCGGAAATCCGCCCGACCGGCGTGACCGTCCGCGAGGAGCTGGTGGTCGAAACCGATCCCGCCAAGCTCGTGCCGACCTGCATCGATACCCGCGCCGTCAAAGTGAAAGTCGAGAAGATCGACATTCCCGTGGGCTATGCCGCGGCGTTCGAGGGGGAGCGGGTGCGCAAAGAGGACATGCAGGTCCAATTCGGCTACAAGTACTCCGACGGGGTCGAGTACGTACACATGGTCGAAGGGAGCGAGATCCAGGACGGCGACATCCGCCTCACGGGCCCTGACGTCGATTCCGTGCCCGAGGGCGGCGCCATGCCGCTGGCCGTCGAGGTGCTCGTGGCCGGGCGCAAGATGCACCGCGACTTCGAGGGGATCCTCGAGCGCCAGATCCACCGCTGGACGAGCCACGCCATGGGCTTCATGCACACCGGCCAGCGCGACCAGATCTGGTGCCGCATCAGCAAGAAGGCCTATAGCGCCGGCTTCCGCTTGAAGCACCTGGGTACGATCCTCCACGCCAAGATGCACGACGAATACGCGGGGATCGTCGACAAGGTGGCCGTTCGCATTGCCACGCTGCCCGCGGACGTCAAGGCCAAGGTCGCCGAGGCCCGCGAGGCGTTCGGCGTGCGCGACGACCGGATCGCCGGCCTGACCGACGAGTCGGTCGAGACCTACTACAGTTGCACGATCTGCCAGAGCTATGCCCCGGACCACGTCTGCGTGATCACCCCGCAGCGGCTCGGGCTGTGCGGGGCGTACAACTGGCTCGACGGCCGGGCCAACTTCGAGATCAATCCCACCGGGCCGAACCAGCCGATCGCCAAGGGCCGCACGATCGACCACACCAAGGGCGAATGGGAGGGGGTCAACAAGTTCGTCTACCAGTACTCCAACCGCAAGATCGAGCGATTCTGCGCCTACAGCCTGATGGAAGCGCCGATGACCAGTTGCGGGTGCTTCGAGTGCATCGTCGCCCCCCTGCCGCTGGCGAACGGGGTGATGGTCGTCAACCGGGAACACTCCGGCATGACCCCCTGCGGCATGACCTTCGGCGATCTCGCCTCAGTGACCGGCGGCGGCGCGCAGACGCCGGGGTTCGTGGGCGTGGGCCGCCTTTATCTTTCCAGCCCGAAGTTCCTCGCCGCCGACGGCGGCGTGAAACGCCTCGTCTGGATGCCCAAGGCGCTCAAGGAAGCCGTGCGCGAGCGGCTCCAGAAAGAGGCCCAGCGGGCCGGCGAGCCCGATCTGGTGGACAAAATCGCCACCGAAGAGGATGCGATGACCGAAGAAGAAGTGGCCGTTTTCCTGGAGAGCAAAGGCCACCCGGCTCTGACACTGAATTCATTGATCTGAAGGGAGGAACCATGGCTCTTACCGGCATCGAGATTTATAAACAACTACCCAAGACCAACTGCAAGGACTGCGGGTTTCCCACCTGCCTGGCGTTCGCGATGAAGGTGGCGGTGAAACAGGTCGCGCTCGACAAATGTCCGCACATCACGCCGGCAGGGGTCGCGGCGCTCGAATCGGCGTCGCGCCCGCCCATTCAACTGGTGACCATCGGCACGGGCGACAACGAGATCAAGATCGGCAACGAAACCCAGCTCTATCGCCACGAAGAGAAGTTCCACCGGCCCGCGGCCATCGCGGTGAGGGTTTCCGACCGCTGGGAGGAGTCGGCGATTGTCGAGCGGGCCAAGGCGATCGGAAAGCTGGTCCTCGAGCGGGTCGGGCTTCGCTTCAAGGTAAATCTCATCGCCGTGGAGAACGAATCGGGCGATGCGGCGCGCTTCGAGAAGGCCGTGAAGCTGGCCGCGGAGAGCTCGGGGCTGGCTTGCCTCTTGATGTCGGCCAAGGCGGAGAACCTCCGCAAGGGCGCCGCCGCGGTTTGCGGGCAGCGTCCCTTGCTCTCCATTTCCGATCCGGCCCAGGCCGAGGCCGCAGCCCGGGTCGCCAAAGATGAGAATTGTCCCCTGGCGATCCGCGCCGACGGCGTGGAAGCCCTCGCCGAGCTCACCGGCAAGATCACCGCCCTGGGCGTGGAGCAGATCGTGCTGGACCCCGGCACGCGGGGCGTTAAAGCGACGCTGGAAGCCCTGACCAAGATCCGGCGGCTTGCGCTGAAGAACTTCCGCCCGCTGGGCTATCCCACGCTGGCCGTCACCGCCAGCCCCGACCCGACCATGCAGGCCGCCGAGGCGAGCACCTACGTGGCCAAGTATGCGGGGATCGTTGTTACCGATGCCCACGAGCCCTGGCAGTTGCTCCCGCTGCTCACCACGCGGCAGGATATTTACACCGATCCGCAGAAGCCCGTGGCCGTCGAGCCGAAGCTTTATTCGGTGGGCGCGGTAAGCGCTGATTCTCCCTTGTTGGTGACGACCAACTTCTCGTTGAGCTACTATTCGGTCGAAGGCGAAGTCGAGGCCAGCCGCGTGCCGGCCTACATCCTCGCCGTGGATACCGAGGGGACCTCGGTGCTGACCGCTTGGGCCTCCGACAAGTTCAACGCCGACACCATCAACAAGGCCATGAAGAAGGCCGAGGTGGATGGGAAGATGCCTCACCACACGCTGGTGCTGCCCGGCTTCGTGGCCGTTTTGTCCGCCGGCGTGGAGGACGAATCGGGCTGGAATGTTCAGATCGGACCGAAGGAAGCCTCGGGGCTCCCCAGCTACCTCAAGAAGCAGTGGAAATCGCGATAGAGGCCCAGGGCCGTGTCAAGCTTCCGCATCCGTTTCCTCCCTGATGAGCAGGAAATCGCCATCGACGAAGGCCAGAGCCTTCTCGAAGCGGCGCGGGACGCCCACGTGTACGTGGGCGCGATCTGCGGTGGCGAGGGGACCTGCGGCAAGTGCCGCCTGGTTGTCCGCGAAGGGAAGGTCGCGGGGGACTCGACCGAGCACCTTACCCCCGAGGAGATCGGCCGGGGTTATGTCCTAGCCTGTCGGGTGGCTCCGCAAAGCGATCTGGTCGTCGAGATCCCGCCCGAGTCGCGGCTGAGCGGCTATATCGGCATCGGTAAAGACAGCGAGCGATACCGCGACTTCACGCACGCGGAGTCCGAGCGTCCGTCGATCCACGTCGAGGCGGTGGTCAAGAAGTCGCTGCTCACGCTTTCCGAGCCCACCGTGGACGATCAGACCGCGGACCGGGAGCGGTTGCTCGGGGCCTTGTCGAAGCAGTATCCCACTTCGCTGCGAATGGACATGAAGACGAGCCGCCAGTTGCCCCGCGTGCTCCGCAAGCTGGCCAAGGGCCGGGGCTTTTGGATGTGGCTCTGGGAGGGGCAGGTCACGGCGGCCGTCGCCGCCAACGGCGATGCCCACGAAATCCTCTGCGTCGAGCCGGGCGATACTGCCAGTCGGAACTTCGGCCTGGCCCTGGACGTGGGCACCACCACCGTGGTCGCCCATCTGGTGGATCTCGTCACCGGAACCACGCGGGAAGCGGCCGCCAAGTACAACTCCCAGCTCACCTTCGGCGCCGACGTGATCACCCGCATCAACCATGCCCGCGAGCCGGAGGGCGCCGAGGAGTTGCAGCGAGCGGTGGTCCAGGACGTCGATACCCTCATCGAGGACCTCGTCGCCCGCGCCAAGGTCCGCCGCGAAGACATCTACTGCGTCGTGGCCGCGGGCAACACGGCGATGCTGCACTTCCTGCTCGGGCTGGAGGCCGACCTGATCCGCCTTTCTCCGTTCACGCCCGCGGCCACCAGCCCGCCGCCGATCCGGGCCGCCGAGTTGGGCATTCGCATCCATCCCGAGGGCGTCCTCTACAGCATGCCCATGGTCGGGAGCTTCGTCGGCGGCGACATCACCGCCGGCATCCTGGCTTCCGGCATGTACGCCTCCGATGAGATCTCGCTCCTGCTCGATCTGGGCACGAACGGCGAAATCGTGCTCGGCAACCGGGATTTTCTGGTGGCCTGTTCCGCGTCGGCGGGCCCGGCCTTCGAGGGAGGCTCGGTGGCCTGCGGGATGCGGGCGACGTGCGGGGCTATTGACAGTGTGGGGATTTCGCCGCACGGCAATCGCGTCTGGCTGAGCACGATCGACGGCGGACGGCCCGTGGGCCTCTGCGGAACCGGACTGATCGACGCCCTGGCCCAGATGTTCCTCGCCGGACTGGTCGATCGGGGCGGCCGCTTCCAGGTCGACCGGGCCCCGGGCCGCTTCCAGATGTCCTGCGACGACGACCGGCCGGAGCTCGTGCTCGTCCCTGCCTGCGACGCCGGCAATCCTCGCGGCATCGTCATCACCCAGGCCGACGTGGAAAACCTCATCCGCACCAAGGGCGCCATCTACGCAGCGGCGGCCTGCCTGGTCAACTCCATAGGGCTCTCCTTCGCCGACATCCAGAAGGTGTACATTGCCGGGGCGTTCGGCAACAAGCTCAACGTGTCGAATTGTGTCACGATCGGCCTCTTGCCCGACCTGCCCACCGAGCGGATCCACTTCATCGGCAACAGCTCCGTGGCCGGCGCGAAGCTGGTCATGTTGAGCGAGAAGTTGCTCGCCGAGGTCCACCGCATTCGGGAGCGGATCACCTACGAGGAGCTGATGGTCAATCCCCGCTATATGGATGATTTCCTCTCGGCCTGTTTCCTGCCGCACACCGATCTTGCCCAGTTTCCATCGGTGCCCGAACCGTCTTGCGTCGCCACGCCGCAAACTTCCGAAGTCTTAGAGACTTCGGAAGTTTCTGGAGTAGGTTCAAACTCTCAAAAAGGGGCTATTTCGTGACACTTTCGATTGCCGTCGCCGGGAAGGGAGGCATTGGGAAAACGACTCTTTGCGCGCTGTTGGTGCGCAGCCTGCGGGAATTGGGAGCGGGGCCGATCCTGGCGGTCGACGCCGACCCCAACTCGAACCTCGCCGAGGCCCTGGGGGTCGAGCCGGGCAAGGCCCTGGCCGAGATCCGCGAACAGGGGTCCACCCCGGAAGGCTCGCCGGCCAGCGGAGCGGCCCCGGCCGAAGGCTTGAAGATCGGAC
>CAYTJV010000444.1:0-6496 GCA_964438165.1 uncultured Planctomycetaceae bacterium
TAGCGCTCGTGTCGCCGCTGCGGGTCACGGTGAAGGTAAACGGCGTGCTGGCGGAGTTGCCTTCCGCCTTGCTGGCGCTGGTGGCCGCGATGGCCAGCGTGGGCAGGGGGGTCGAATCATCGTTGGTGATCGTTCCGGTGGCCGTGGCCGTGGTGATCGTGGCGCCCACCGGGCTGGAGAGGGTGACCGTGAAGCCCTCGTCTGGCTCGACCGTGGTGTCGCCGTTGACGTTGACGGTGATCGTCTGGGACGTCGTCGCGCCGGCGGCGAAGCTCACGCTCCCGCTGGGTAGCGCGCTGCCGAAGTCGGCCGCATTGGCCGCGTTGGCGCCGCTGCCGGTGACCGCATAGCTGACGGTCGACGTAGCGCTCGTGTCGCCGCTGCGGGTCACGGTGAAGGTAAACGGCGTGCTGGCGGAATTGCCTTCGGCCTTGCTGGCCGCGGCGGCAGCGATCGCCAGCGTGGGAGCCGCCGCCCCCACGGTGTAGTCGATCGTGAGCGTGGGCCGGTTGGCGGCGGTCGCCGTCTCGCGCGAATAGAAGGCGTGGGACGTATTGCTGGTCTCACCGTCCTTAATAAGCCAGCCGTAGGCCGTGCTGGGATTGTCGAGCCAGCTTTGAACGTCGGTCACCATTTGCGCGGTGGAGGCCCAGGTCTTGGAGCCCGTGCCCCTGGGGCCGGTGAGCGAGGTCGAGCCGCTGATCGTGGACGCGAAATCGCCGCCCGGGGTTGCCCAGGAGACAGTATTGTAGAGAGCTCTCGTCCAAGTGGCATCGTTGGTCGTGGCCGCGGCGCCCTCGCCCTGGCCTGAGCTGCCGCCTATTGTCCCTGCGCTGGATGTCCCTTCCCCCCAATCCTTCAGCAGCTTGTGCAGTTCGGCGGTCGTCGTGGCCCCATTTTGGTTCCTGTAGACATACATCGTCAGCGTGACGCTGTTGATGGTCGCGCCGGCAGGCACGGCCGCGGCAACGTCGAAGTCCAGGAGCGTGCGTTTAATGTTGTTTCCGTCGCTGTTCAGCCCCACGTAGAGGCCCCCTTGGCCGGCGCTATTGTTCTGCGCGCTACTGAAGATCGCATTGTCTTTGACGGGGGTGAGCGACACGACCGTCAAGAGTTGCCGGCTTTCCAACGACTCCACCCTGAGGTTTCGATGCCGAAGTTCGTTGCGGCGCTGATTCGACTTACGACGGAAGAGGCTGCCGGGGAGCAGTTTCATACACGATCTCCTTAAGTACAGACGGGTAGCCGTGGCCCCATCGCGATGGAACTGCCCCCGCGATGGGTGCCGGCATCTAGGTTTGAGTCTTGAGTCTCAGAAAACGCAGCCGCGCAAACGACGGCTGGAGAGTTCCGTTGTTTCAGAAGAGAAGCAACACGAATCGTCGGCGGGTCTTGGAATCGACGCACTCAGAAAAGTGACGATGATGCCTCTAATTGTCTTGATCGCGCAGCTCAGGTCAAGCCCCCGCACCGGACCTCCGGAAAAATATCATGGTTTATGCAAGAGAAACTGCGATAAACACGGCCACGGCCCCCTTTGGAGTACGGCGACTTGTCGCCGCTTCCTTTTTTTGGGCGGCGACCACTCTTGCCGCCAAGCAAAAGCGGCGACAAGTCGCCGCACTCCAAAGGCGCGACCAGCAGTCGCGGTTTGATGAGCCCGCCAGGCAGCCAAAAGGGGTCAGAACGATTTGCCGGGAACCACGGCCCGTTTTTCTTCGGACCGCGACAGCGGTCCCGGCAGATCATAGATCGCGGGCGTCTTTTCCACCCGAATGCGGAGGACGCCGTCCGGAGATGAGATCGCAGTCCGCTTGCCGCTCGGGTGGGCGATGAACGAGGCCCCCGGCGCGTGCCGCAGCGGGGGCGAACGACTGCCGCTCTCGCTCCAGGCGGCCAGGAGCGTGCGCGGGCCGCGCGCGAACTCCAGGTGGAAGTCGTAGACGTCGCAGTATTTGGCCAGGCCGAGCTCGAGGGCCTCGCGAAATCCCTCGCGCCGGACGTGCAGCTCGGTGATGCTGCCCCCGAGGATCACGCAGTTCGGATCCTCCGCCTTGGCGGCGGCGTAGCCCACGCGCTGGGCCTCGACGTAGGCCTTCGGGCCGTCGCGGTGGAAGATATCGAACTCGTTGCCGAGCTGCCAATAGCGGACGTAGTTTTTGTAGCGGCGGACTGATTGGCGGACGAAGTCGGCGTACTCGGCGTCGGTGATCTCACCGCGCACCAAGGCGTTGGCCTCGTTCAATCGGACCTCGTCGAACCACACGGTCCCGATGGCATCTTCGAGGAGCAAGTAGAGGTTCACGGAATCCACTTCCGGCGCGAACTGGCGCAGCACCACGCTCTCGTCGTGCCAGCCGCGCGACCCCCGCCCGTAGCAGAACTCGTGGGTGTAATCCTGGCCGAAATAGCCCAGCACTTCCCCACGGACATTGACCGGCAGGAGTTGCACGCACGCCAGCCCGGCACGAAGGTCTGTCTTCATCTTCAGGCTGAGCCGGTACGCGCGGCGCGGATCGATCCGCACCTGGACGAGGACCACCGAGAAGCTGCACTCGGGAAGACCGTCGTACCGAAGGCTTCGCCGGCCGGCCGCCGAGGTCTTTTCGGCGATCTGGGGCTTGCCGCTTTCCACGAACCACCCGGCCGTCCCCTCTTCAAAGCCGGCGTTCTTGAGGAGGTTCTGGGGGAGGGCGGAGTCGTCGAAGCGGATCCCGGCGTAGTCGGCCTCGGCGACCGGCCGCTGGCCACCCAGGGGGCACTTGGACCCCGGATTCCGTCAGGGCGAACTCGTCGAACCAGGCGATCCCTCGCTATTGATCCTCGACGAGGCAACGAGCCAAGTCGACCTGGAGAGCGAGCGGCTCATTCAGACCGTCATGGAGCAGTTCATCCGCGGCCGCACTGCGGTGATCATCACCCATCGCCTCGGAGCGCTCGTGCTGGCCGACCGGATCGTGGTCATGCAGGACGGCCGGATCCTCGACGTCGGCCCCCACAGCGAGCTGATCGCCCGCTGCGAGCTCTACCGCCGGCTTTATCAGATTCAGTTTGACGACCTGAAACAAAGCGCCTAGCGGCCCTAATAACCTTCGGTCTCGCGAGGTGACGGTCTCCCGACCGCGTGCCGACCCTCAGCTCCGCCGAGTGAGGGCACTTCTCGGTGACAGTACGCCACTGGCACCCGCTGTGCGCTGAGGGGGCGTGCGCCGGGGCGGCGCGCGGGCAGGTGGCAAACGGCGGCGCATCCGGCCCCGCGGCAACGGCTTCGTTTGCCGCGCCGGCTGCTCCCTTTCCTTCTTCGACTCGACGCGTTCCATGTGTTAGTTCTCGATTATCGCAGAAATGGCTTGGACCGTACCACTAGAACGAAGACCGCCAGCACCACCGCATAGATTAGGGGCGTGACAACGTTCGGTTCGCGCGTAAAATCAACAAGCCCGAAGAGACTCTCAACCCCAATGTCTAACGTCGGCCTGACCCCAATCTCATTCCCGCCTAACCGCGCAAGGCTCGCTTCCAGGTGCTGGTCAGGCTCTCCTGGGCGGGCTTTCACCCGCAGGGCTCCTGCGAAAGGTTTTCAACTCACTTCATGTTCGTTGTACTCCTCTCCCAAGCTTCTTGGCACGATCCCCTTTTGCCCTTCAGAGACTCCCGCTTTTGTCTCCCCCTTCGGTGGCTGTCATCTCTTTCCTTCCCTTATTCCTTCCCGGAAAGCATCGAGGGTGAAGGGCAGACAGGCCGTGCGGCAAGTAGCAACTGACCAACTGCTGAACGGATCCCGCCACCGACGTAGCGATATGTCGATACTTCATTTCGGACTCATCGCGCGCGTCGCTCTTGGGCGGGCTCCTTCGACGCTTGCCCACTCCCCGAGAATGTCCGTGAGGCCATCGGCCGATTCTTCAGGAACACGCCTTCGTGTCTCTAGCACCCACTCCGACTTTCCCCGAGAATGGGATTCGAGCTTCTCGGCACCATCCTGGAGCATTTCGCCGCGCACTCGAATGTGGGCGGAGTCCTTTTCCTTGCGATGGGCTGCGCCGCGACTCTGTCACTGGAACTGCCCAGGAAAACACGAGAACGCGGCAGGCTTGTGAACACGTTGAACACCCAGAAGGGCGGTACAAGCAGGATCATTGAAAGCCAAGCTGTCGCTGCTCGCGCCGATTGGAAAACACAGTGATTGAATCGTGAAAAAGGGAGCCCGTGCGATGACCCATCAATGGTTACAGCGTACTCATGGACAACCTACATCGCCCACATGCCTGCCGAGGAAATCCGCGGGGGGATGAGCAAGGTGGGCATTCCCGAAGGGCGAGTGGGGGCCCTGATCTGCGCCACCAGCGCAGACGGCTTGCGGTGGAAGGTCGTCGGAGACCGCCCGGCCAACGCGGGGGGCGAGCGATTTGAGGTCACCAGCCTCTATCGCTTCGGAGACTTCTATTATGCCTCCGGTCAATTGATCTCGCCATGGTGCTGGCTCCCGGACGGCCGAACCGCGGGACGAATGATGCAGACCTTTCGGTCACCCGATTTTCGCAGTTGGTCGAAAGCCAAAGCGACCTCAATGGTCCTGTCTGATTCCGCGAGCCGGTCCCGAACTTCAAGTTCCTCGAACACGGAAAACAGGGCGAGTGGGATTCAATCGCTTTGCTGCAAGGCCACGCGTTCGCCAACGTCGGCGACAAGACGTACGTCTGGTACTCGCACTGGGACGCCGAAGAAAGATTTCGCTCCCAGGAAATCGGCCTCGCCACGCTCCGCCGCGATGGTTTTGGCTACCTCTCGCGGCACTCCCCCGGTAATCCCGGCCAGTGCATCACGACAACAATTCCCAGACTGCCGCGCGGCGGCCAGGTCTTCATCAACGCCAGCGGCGTCAGCCAGTCAGCGCCGCTTTCCGTCGAACTGATCGACGGCTCCGACCGGCCTATGCCCGGGTACTCCGGCTCCGACGCGGCACGCATCACGAGTGAAGGAGTGCGTCAACCCGTTGCGTGGGGCGCCGGCCGATCCGCGTCAACTCCAACCGACCGACCGTTCACCCTGCGCATCAACTTTCCCGACAGCGACGCCGTCCGGCTGTTCGCCGTCTATGTCGTTCCGCAGTAAGATGAGGTGCGTTTTGCTAGTCGTAGTCGAAGATGGCGGTCGCCTTGCACGGGCGATCGGCCTTCAGACGCACCCAGTGGGCGGAATATCCGGCAGGGAAGGCATGGGAAATGGCTTGGCCGGCGTGTACGCGGACCGTGGCGTAGGGCAGCCAGGTGTCGTCGTCGGCCACGTCGACGAGGAGGGTGAAGGCCACCTCGCCGGGCGCGTCATGCGAAAACTCGACCTTCTTGCGGTCGTAGCCGACCATGAGGTAGGGATCGGAAAGAGCGCCGGCTTCGACGGGCGTCTGGAGCCAGGGGCCGCCGCGACCGGCCGGCTTGCCGAGTTTCCACAGGTCGTCGATGTCGCCGAACCAAAGTCCGATTCCGCCGTCCGCAGCCGCGAAGTAGTGGCCGTCGGGCCTGGCCCGCCGAGCGCATCCCGCCATCACCAACAGCCCTCGCCAGGAGCAGAAATCGGTAATCCGCTTGTTGTGGGTGCAGATCGGCTTGATCGCGCGGAGCCCGCCGGAGTTCTCCCGCGGCAGCAGGAAAAAGCTGCCGCCGGCGTTGAGCAGGGAACGCTCGGTGACGACTTCGCGCAAGGCGCGGGGCCAGCCGGTGGCGCAAGGCGCGTCGTAGCTCGCGTGCGACTTCGGCAGGCGGACGCGGAGCTTGCCCTCGGTGACGATCACCGAGGCCTCGTCGCTCTGAACCACGCGATCCCGGACCACGGCCTGCTCCTTGAGGAACCTGGCCGAGGCGCTCTCCGGAGCGGTCGGCTGAAATCGCATCGCGGCGTCGACCTGATACATACAAGCCGGTCCGAGCTTGCCTGCGGCATCCACTTCATGGGCGAGCACGCCGAGCGTGATCCGGTCGTTGCCCTCGGAGCGTACGACGGCGCTCGTCCACGGGCCGGATTGATCGACGTCGGCCAGGGCCGCAAACATCTCCCGATCGGTCACGGCGCCGCCGCCGGGCCCGTAATGGAAGAAGGCCGTGACGCGGGACGCATCGCGATCGGGCACGAGCCGCACCCACTGCCCTTCCCGGCCAGCCGGAAAAATGTGGAACGCGTACCCGCCCGGCTTGACCGGGACATGCTGATAGGCCGTCCACCGGCCGTCGCCCGACTTGTCGATCTCGATGGCAAACGTGACCGTACGTTCGGACTGGTGCGACAGGTGCAGCACGCGCTGCGCGTAGCCGGCCAAGAGGTAAGGGTCCGAGGGCGCGGCGTCTTTCACGTTGTCGGTGAGCCATGGTCCGCCGAAGCCCGCGGGCCGGCCGGCCCGGGCGAGCCCCTCCCACGTCGCGAACCAGAGGTTCGAGTTCGGTTGGGCGACCCACCCGTTCCGCGTTTCGCCGCCCCCCGTCTTTCGGACACCCCCCCGCCC